>JAFTYO010000008.1 GCA_017464685.1 Alphaproteobacteria bacterium | reverse complement strand
TTCTACGACGCCAGGCTTTAGGACCCGACGACGATATTTACAAACCCATACCACATGGTAGCTCAGTCTGTATACACTATGTTGACTCTGTACAAATTCCATACCCTACTATAACATCGTCGTCGGAAACTTTCAACCCCCATTAAAATGGGGGTTTTCAGCAAAGCTTGTAATTAATCAAAACACTCATTTTTGAGTGTTTTGATTAATATTACTAAATACATACTTGCTATTTAAAGCAAAATGATGTTATACTAAGTTAGTATGTAAAAGTGGAATTTTTATGATGATAAAAAAAGATGATAAATATAGCCAATTTGGCAGAAGTATGGTTGAAATGCTAGGCGTTTTAGCGATTGTCGGTGTTTTATCGATTGGTGGCATAGCCGGATACATCAAAGCCAGTCAGATGCTTAGAACCAGTAAGCTAAAGGACGATTTGTCGCACCTGATTGCAAATGTTCGTACAATGTATTTTACGCAAGACAGTTATGCCAATATCAGTTCTGAACATGTAATTAAATTAGGAATTGTTCCGGAGCATATGATATCGAGTGATCGTACAAGTATCATAAATCGTTTAGGTGGTACGGTTGATTTTGGAGTTGCTAAAGTTAAAGATAAAGAAACAGGAGCTTTTATCCTTATTTTTAACGGACTTGATTCAGAAACGTGTTATTCTCTTATCATTGAAGATTGGGGTTCTGATATTCAAACCGGATTTTTAGGTATGACGGTTAAAAAAGATGGAAATTTAACTGTAGAAACGAGTAATCTTGTTAATGTTGAAATACAATCATCAGAAACAACTTTCAAATCAAATGAATTACCTATGGCTTTTATAAATCAGTCGTATAATGCTTGCGATTGTAAGAATCAAGAAATATGTTCTATCGCATGGAAATTTATTTAATTAAAAAATGACTAAATAAAATAAAAAAACACTTGATTTATTGAACTAAAGTGTGTATCAATAGCTAAAACTGGTTTGATGATTATGTTTTGATTAAAGGGGTATAGTTCAGTGGTAGAACATCGGTCTCCAAAACCGAGTGTCGTGGGTTCAAATCCTGCTGCCCCTGCCATTTTTATCGAATCGATCTGGTGCAATTTTAAAAAAGGGATCCAAGGTGAAAGTTAGTCCTATACAGTTTTTCAGGCAAGTAAAGCAAGAAGTTAAAAAGGTTACTTGGCCAACAAAAAAAGAGGTTTCTCAAGCCTCAATTATGGTTATTGTTATAGTTACAATTGCCGCAACGTTCTTCTTCTTTACAGATGTTGTTTTAGCATGGGCTGTAAAGTTAATCTTGGGTTTGGGAGTATAATCTGATGGCCGCTCGTTGGTATGTAGTTAATGTGTATTCCGGTTCGGAAAAAAAGGTTGCAAATTCTTTGAAAGAACAAGCTGTTTTAAAAAATTTGGAAGATAAAATCTTAGATGTTTTGGTTCCGACCGAAGAAGTTGTTGAAATTAAAAAAGGTGCAAAAGTTAGTGCGGAACGCAAGTTTTTCCCCGGATATATTTTAGTGAAAATGGAAATGTCGGATGAATGTTGGCACGTCGTAAGAAATACGCCGAGAGTTAGTGGTTTTTTAGGCAGTCGTAACAAACCGCAACCGATTAGTGATGCAGAAGCCGAACGCGTTATTAAACAAATGGAAGAAGGTGTTGAAAGACCTCAAACCGTAGTTGATTTTGAAGTAGGTGAACAAATCAGAGTAATTGATGGTCCATTTGCTTCATTTATCGGTGTGGTTGAAGAGGTTGATGCAGAAAAATCTCGCTTAAAAGTTTCGGTTTCCATTTTTGGTCGTTATACACCGGTTGAGTTGGAATTTTCACAAGTTGAAAAAGTAAAATAAAAATATTTTCTTAAAATTTATAAAGGCGCTTAAAATATAAGCGCCTTTATTTGCTATAAAATACTTTGCTAATTGTATAATGAATGGAAATATAGCTGTTATTTTATTAAAAATTTAGGATTTTAAATTATTCAAATACCCAACTTACGGTATTTTTATTTTTACAGAATTTATCAGCATTCTCTTCTGTTATGGGCAAGGGGTATTCTCCACCCAATTCAAAATTAATTTGATAGTCTGAATTTTTAATTATTACCTTTTGCAATCCGTACAAATTATTTTCTAATATATTTAAAACAGCAATTTGTTCACAGGATTTTTTACTTAAATTATTAATACTTATCATAAATACACGTTGCGATGGCATTATTATGCTGCCGTTTTCATCTTGTCCTACAATGAACTCTCGTCCAATTGAACTCACTATTTTATTTTTACGTTTCAACTCTTGAGGTGCAATTTCAGCAACGCTTTCAGTGTTCAATCCTCTATAATCTGGTTTTGATTTATAAGAGTCGCGAATGCTTTCAGATAAAGATATTATTTCTTTTTTTACAATTTCAAAACGATTCGTTGTTTTAAAATTTAAAAACAATATGGTCGCTATGAGCACAAGTCCCACAACGACGCATATCATAATTTGTCCCTTTTTTGATGTTTTTAAGACACTGTTTTTCATTACTATTTTCCCATGGAGTCTGTAATTTGTTCTTGCATCTCAAACACACCAAACACAGCCCATGCAATAACACCTGAAACGGATAACAGTGCAACCATGTTTAAAACAGAGGCTTTTTGTTCAATCATATAAACAGATTCTTCCAACCAATCATTAGCAAGTTTTTCCAGTGCATCTTCAAAGTTATCAAGCTCAGAATAAATCTTTAAATCTGATATAATTTCTTTATCAGGAAAATTTAATCCGGTTTTCATCAATGATTGACCCAAGTTATCACCGTTTTTGATATATGATAAAGTTTTATCAATTCGTTCCTTTAAATATGCATTTGAATCTCTTCTCAGCGATTGTAAGGCGATAGAAACCGGTACACCACCTTTTACCAAAGCCGATAAAGCTAATAACCACGTAATACCAATAAATACCTTATATAAGGACCAAGGTGGCGCATTATCAAAAATTGCTCTTATCGGTCCGGTCCATATACCAATGGTTAAATAAATTGTTATCATTGCTGCCGGAAATACCGAAAAAGCAATAGCCCAGTTATCTTTAATCCAAAAAGATACATCGACCAATGAAGCGGCAGTTCCAACCCAACGTGTTCCGGGAGCAGCATCGATCATTGGTGGTACCATATATACACCAATTGCATAGATAATCAAAATGGACATCATAAGCAAAAATGACGGATATGTAACAGCACTTCTGATCGGCCTTATCATCTTGGTTGTACCCTCGGTAACCTTAATTAAGTTTAGTAAAGCGCTTTCAAGGTCTGACACATCACCAACTGATAACATTAAACGTTCACGGTTTGGAGCCCAACCTTTCAATGCATCAGAAAACGGGATACCATTTTGTAGGGCTTTACCCCAACTGGCTAAGGCAATAGCCATTGGTTCGCTAGGATTCTTACCTCCGTTTGTCACTCCATCGTGAAGCATATCAAGAGCATCCATTAAAGAAAATCGGTTTTTCATTAATGATGCTAATTTTCTAAAGATTTTTAGACGAGCTTCATTAGAAAAATTACAAATCATTTTTGCATAATATACTTCAATGGCGTTTAATGAACGCATTGCCTTATTAAATTGAGATTTTTTTGCTTTAGCCATAATTTTACTCCTAGTAAACCGGTCGTTGGTCTAACAGTCCGCACCAACGTTCAACCTCATCTAAGTCCACATTGCCTTTTAACATTCTTTCAATTGCACCTTCTTTCATCGGACGACCATCAAGTTCACTTGTCCAATAGTCAATTGCGCGTTTGGTATCACCATTAATCATCAGTTGCAAGAACATTGCATCGGGTAATATTATTTCCGGTACAGACATTCGTCCGCTAAACCCTTTATATCCACAAAACTTGCAACCTTCTCCACGCACATAGGTGTTTTCAATACCAAATTCTCCCAAAGCGGTTTTTAATCTTTCATAAGACGGATCCCCGAAACGTTCTTTGATTGACTTACGGCAATGTGGGCATAGTTTTCTGAATAAACGTTGAGAAATAAGACCTTTCATTAATTCAGGATCTCCTAACATATAGGGTTGTACACCCATATCTCTAAAACGTGTTATAATTGCCGGAGCAGAGTTTGCATGTAATGTCGACCACATTCCGTGACCAGATAACGCACCTTTAAAACAGAGCTCTGCTGCTGATAATGAACGAATCTCACCTACCATCATTACATCAGGGTCAGAACGAAGTGCCGCATTTAAGGCTTTTGTAAACTCGGCTTCTTTTTCTTCTTCGGTGTTAGCATTGGTAACCGGCATTTGTCTTGCGCCAGGAATCGGATATTCCGGAGGGTCTTCCACCGTAATTAAGTTAATTTCGTAGTTCTTTTCTTGCAAGAGCTTAATCATATTTCTTTGTAAAGTGGTTGATTTACCTGAACCGGTAGGACCGGCAACAATACTTAGACCAACAGGTACTGCTCTTAAACGATAAAACAGATTTTCTTCTCTTTCACCTAAACCTAAAGCTCTTAAATCGGAACTTCCGTCCGGATTGTCATCAGCATATAACAAACGCATAACCAAATATTGCGAACCGAATGCAATCGGGTTAAATTGTAAACGAATTGCGAGAACATTGTGCGGTAACATCAATTTACCGTTTGAACCGCGAAGCGGAGTTTTACCAAGTTTTTGAGCACCTTGGAATTCATTTTGAGCATAGTTTGAGTCTGAAATATCCGCCGAGGCAAATGCAGCACGAACAAATGCTTCACCCCATTCTTTGTTATATTCCATTTGCCTCTGCATCATACCATTTACACGAAACATAATGATTGCAGAATCGGCAACTATTACATGAATATCAGAAACTTTTTGCGCAGATGCTCTAGCAATAACATTGATAAAGTCAATTTGCATTTGCATCTGATCAAGATTTTCACCACTAATATCGGCAACACCCGTTCCCCGCTCGGCATATGCATAAATTGCCGTAATTTCATTTTGACTGACATATTGCGGCGTGCGAATAGGTATTTTTCTTCTTTTTATAGTTTTTTCAAAGTTATATACCGGACCATCAAAACGGTGATCCTTTGAAACCAAATAAGTACCATCCGAGAACAAGGCCACCAAACGTCTGGTTTCATCGCTTAATATTATATCCGAATCCGGTAAGGTAAGAAGTTTATTACCATTAGAAAACAATTCTTGTAAAATATTTTTCTTTTTTGTTTGAACTGTTTCTGCTTCAGCAAGATAAGAAACATTGGCTTGTTGATTTTTATCTTCAGACAAAACCTTACTTTCAACATCCTTACCGACACTGTTTATTGCAGTGTCGGTGGATAAGTCTTTTTTTCCTACCTCTGTTTCCGGATTATCAGCCATTATAACGTGTCCGAAAATTTATTTCACAAACATGCCGGCTCCGAGTGTTGGAGCAGAACTGTCACCTATCGTAACAGGTGCCTTTTTTTCTTCCGGGTCTTTTTCTATTTCTTCTTCCATTACAGAACTATCTGAAGAAATTTGCTCAGGTTCGACGGTTGTTCCTGTATGCAAATATTGTTTCATACCCTGTTTGGAAAAAATTATATAGTCAGGAGTAATCTGTTCTACAACATATCCTGAGTGTAACACAGTGCCTTTTCTTGCAGAAAATACAGACCCTTCTTTATTAATTAATTTAGCGATAAGTTCCTTTCCTTTTCCTACAATATCTAAAACAGCATATTCTTGAGAAAGATTAATATTGTTTTCTTCCTGATTTTCAATATTTTCGCTTTCTATATAATTCAAAGTATCTTTTTGAGCATTTTGCATAGCCTCAACTTCGGTTTCTAAACGCTTCTTTAACTGAATGTTTTGCGCCGTTAAGCTTGCAACGGTTCTTTCATGATTATTTTTAGCGCTATTTGCACTTTGAACAAACTTATTTGATAGAGTATCAAGAACATTTAATTTCTTCTTGAAGTTTTCTACAAGCTCATTTCTATCTGCCTCAAGCTCTTTAATTTTTTTAAGAAGTTTTGCATTTTCATCAATCCAAACCTGTTTGTCTTCCAGCATCTTATTCATATATAAAGACAAAGCTTTACGTTGTTTAATTTTCTCAAGCTCAATTTCTTTGTCTTTTAAAATTTGCTTTTCTTTATAAACTTTTGCTTCTTGTTCTTTTTGCTTTTCGATCTCCATTAATTCTTTTTCTTTTTGCGAAGCAAGTTTTTCTTCTTCAGCACGAACCCTTTGAGCTTTTATGGCTTCAATTTCATTACGAATTTTTTCTCTTCTTAGTTCTAAAGTTAACAAAGTTGTTTGCTTTTCAATGTCAGACATTTGTGCGAACAAGTCATTATCAATTTTTGCCAATACACTATTAGCAAAATCCTGTTCTTGTACAGGTTTGATTTCATTACCCAAAGTGACATTCAAGGGGTTTTGCTTATCTGTAGCAACATTTTGAACATTATCCGTCTTTACAATTTCTTCCTGAGTAACTTGTTTATCTAAACCTAAGTCAAAACTTTCGGAAACATCCTCCGGATTTGTGTTGTGAGAAGAATTATCTGCTTTTTCGTCTGTAAGATTTGACGTGTCTTCTGCTGATACGGATTGTGGTGCATCTGTCTCATCGGAGGGTTGTTCAACTTGCACAGATTCATTATCAGTCGATAATGGTTCCTCTTCGACGGAAGTAGGTGAAATTAGAGCATCTTCATTAAGAGGAATTACCTCATCTTCAATTGTATCAGGAATCTCGGCATCAATTTCAAATCCGAACTCATCAAAATCATCTTCCTGAGTAACAACTTCAGCGGTATTATCCTGTGGCAATGCAGCATCTTCTTCTACCAAAGAAACAACACCCTGAGCTTGGCAAATATCGGTAACTCCAATTGTCAAAAGTGAAACTAAAACTGCCGATATTACATTTTTATTTAATAACTTATAGTACATATATCGCTCCTTCATAATACCAATTATTGTTGTTTATATCATATTTCATAGTTGTAATTCTAAGTCCTGAAAATTTCGTTAATAAATCCAACCATTGTAAAGGATCATGATTAGAAGAAAACGAAAACTTAATGGATTTAAATATGTTTTTCTGCGGAGATGTCCATGTTTCGTTAGTCATCGAAATGGGCATTTGCATAGCTTGAAACAAGTCGTTTAATGTATTTACCATATCAACCGAATTTTTTTCCGGCGGAGAATTTAGTTTTTTAATTTCAGGTATCGGGACTGATACAATCACATTTGTTCCGTTAGCCGAAATTGACTTACTGCTAAATGTAACTCCCGAATTTACCAAAGCTTTATCAATCCATGTTAAACGGCCGACCTCCCTTCGCCAAGATGTAACTAATCCGGTAGGAGTACATGTTATTCCCTCAATTTTCCATCCCGGAGTTACAATACCGACAACATCTTGGGTAGCCTTAAAACAATTTAGCATAACCGATACAGGGTCATCTATGCTCTCCCAAGGTTTAGGTTCAGGCGGTGGTGGTGCTTTTTCAATTTGCTTTACCGGAACAGGAGCAATAATCGGTTTTGGTGGCGGAGCTAAAAATACAGAATTTATAAGCATAGATACCAACCATATCGACACAATACCTACTACAGCAACAACGCCAAAGAGTTTTGCTCCGCGTAAGGCATGAATTTTTTGCAGCTTGCTGTCTGCTACTTTATCTAATAAAGTTGCTAAATCAAGAGTTTCTGTTTCTTCCAATTGCCACTCGGCCGGAGCAATTTTTCTTCCCCAATCCGGTACGGCAAGCATTGACATAAACTGCTCTTTTGCATCTTCTTCATTCAAAAAGAGCATATCTCCGTCAACCAAAATCATATCGTTTCTGGCACAAACATACCACCAACCGTTATTAACCTTAAATACGGCTAAAAATGAAGTTCTGTCTGACAAAGCCGTTGCAACTGATGCTGCAGCAACAGGCATTTTCTTTGTATAACCTTGATATGATATACACAAACCGAATTGTGGCGATTTACCTTGCTTTAAGGCAAACAGATCAGCTCCCTCAAGCACACTTTCCGAAGCTTCAATAACCTCCGTATAGGGATCATCACGATTCTGTAAAGGCTGCCAAAATAGACTGGCGGCATATTCTTTGCCTTCCACCTCAAATCTGGTGCCCCATGCTTTAGCTTCTTCCTTATCTAAAGCATTAGTAGTGTTTTCATCTAAATTGGCATCTTCTAACACGGTCTAATCCTTTACAAATTAATATTTCATTCTCGATTCCGGTACAAGTGGCGATTCCAAAACAACCGGAGTTAGCATAATAACCAAAATGCTACGAGTTTTGTTTGCTACAGCTGTGCCACCCATTAACGAGTTTTCAGCCGAACCGACACCTGTTTTATTTGAAGAGTTTTCTACACGTTCATAACCGCTTAAGATCAATGTATCTCCTGATTTCATGGCAACTTCTTGTGTGAAACCTCTGGTTTCGATAATCGGGTTTTGAATATATTGTCCGCTTGTTTCCTCATTGCTTCCGCCTAAATCAACTCTTTGCAATTCAATTAAGTCAGACAAAGTTAAGTTGAACATCAACATCAATCTGCCATGTTCCAAAATACGCGGCAATACATCAAGAGTGAAACCGGTTTCAATTTCCTCAGTTTCCGTTGATAAGTCATAGTAACTGCCATCAGAGCCTGAGTTAGTTTTTGTAATTTCCGATATATAGTTTTGAGTTTTAACAACTTGTATAGGTGCGGGCTTGTTGTTTAGTGTTGTAACCGTACCGCTTGTAATTAAGTTAGTTGTTCCCTGTTCGGAAAATGCCTGAATAGCACCTGCTAAAGTCCAACGTCCTGACACAATGGTCATGGCCAGATTTTCCGTAAATTCTGCGCCTAAACCCGATGCACCGGCGAAACCTAAGTTTGTAATTCTATCATTACCCTTAAATACGGCACTTAAATTTAATCCGTAATTATCAGCATCATTTATATTCACTTGCAAAACTTTAACACTTATGGCTACTTGACGAGATAAACGTATGTTTTGTTCGTTTACAAATTTTGAAACTTTGCGCATATCCGTAGGAGTACCTGTTATAGTGATGGTTCCGTTAGACTGGTCGGTTGTCATTTGAGCCTCACTGGAAATCATCGACTTAATGGATGCTTCTATATTTGACCACAAGTCAATATTTGCAGAGTTTGTTAAAGTAACCGAAGATGAACCGGCACTTCCTTCAGTTGATGAGCCACCAACGTTTACAGATAATGAAGGCTTCGTCGGCAACGTGTACAAAACGAAAGTTTTAGTGATATATTTGTAGAAATAAATTTGTTTTTTCTCATATTTCCACCAAATACCAAAACGATTACACACTTCATCAAGCAATCCGCTTAAAGGTCCTTTGTATGATACAAGCATCTTTGTACTATCGGTCCATTGTGCACCGACAGAGTTGATCGTCGGCTCATTAGAATCTCCCAAAGAGATAACCTGTTCTTCCAGTTCTTGTTCGTATCTTACTGAAAGAGAAGTAATTTTACTAATCATGTCACCGATTTCAAACAAAGTGATGGGGCGATTGCTGATTAAGGTAACCGCATCAGGGGTTTCTAGATATGAAGGAACAGGGCTTCCTTCGTACTCAACTTCACTGGTGTCGCCAAGCCAAATATCTTCCTTAACCCTTATGACGTCGGTAATATCAACATCCGTAGGAGCTTTTGCCTCCTCTTTAAGTTTTACGGCGTTTTCAATTTCTCTGTTTATGGTTGTATCTAAGTCTGTTGAAACGGTGCAGGCGGCTATAAAACCGACAACAACTGCCGCTAAAGACAGATTAAATATATTACTCATACGCATTTTCATCCTCCATTGTTTCAACAACTAATACGCGATTTCCTTTATAAAAAGTAGCAATAGGTGCGGGACGAGCTCTTGCAAACGCCCTGATTAAAGCAGAACTTACATCGGCAAAGCGACCTCTAAACATTGCACCCGCATTTAATACATAATTTCTGTTTGTGTTCCAAATTAAACGCCAACCGGATTGGTCGCTCCATTGTGTTAATAAGGCTTTTAGGTTTTGACCTTCTTCAGCAAGCCAGTCTTGAACTGGATCATCTAATTCTTCAGCCCCTTCAACATCTTCTGTATTGGTAATTTCTTCTTCTATCTCTTCATCAACATCAATATTCATGAGATCATCATCAGCAAAAACCACGTCACTTTCTTCCTGAACAACTTCATCTTCGACAACATTTCCTTGTTCTGCAACTGTGCCTTGGTCCATATCTTCCGGCGCTTGCCTTTCCAGTTGTTCTTCATAAGAAATAACCTCATCTTCAATTGATGGTGGGATGGTTGCAACCAAATTATTACCGGCAGCAGCTTGTGAGATCAAATGATCTTGGGGAGTACGTTCTCCATATTCTCTAAAATCAGCAGCTGTTCTGGTATAATTAACGAACGGGTCTTGATCACATAATGTGGGATCGTCAGTTACTTGACATACGTAATCTGCAGGAGCTTGACAGTCTGGACCTACGCATTCGGTATCTAAATTATGGTGTACACAGCCAAGCAAGCAAAACGAGCAAGCTGTTATAAATATTTTTTTATTCATATGTAATTCCCCTAAGTCATATTTCATAGTTTTTCCCATCATACAGTTTGAAAATTAAATAATCAAGTGCCAGCAGATACTTATTACCAGTGTTGATAATTTAATTCGAAGTCATCTTTATTAATAATCTCCTTACTGTCATTAAACTTTATATTCCTAATAATAAATGAATTTGGCTCGCGAGCAGTAAATATTATATTTACTTTTCTAAAGTCTACACCTCTGTTGGCAAAAATTGAACTTAGCAAATTAAGCCGTTTTTGTTGCAAAGCAAAAGAATTTGTTCCGTCGATTCTGATTTCAATATAGATATCCGAATTATCTCTGGCATTGTCTGCAAAAGCATGTATCCATCTTAATGTATGACCCGAAATTTCGGCACGATTAGGTTGAAACGATAATTTCAGTTCAGCCGGCATAATTTCAGGAGCTTCATCATAGTTGTCCTCTGTTTCAAGAGTGTCGGTATTGCTTATTTCAAATAAAGAAAGGCCGTTTTTCTTTTTGTTTGCAGTATTTTTTTTGCTTGGTTTACTGTTTTTTGTTTCTTTTCCGTCTTGTTCTTTTTTATCTTTTTTGTTACTTGAAAACCATGAACTTATACTTTTAAACAAACTGCTTTCTTTTTCTTGTTGTTTTATTTCTTCATTTTTGTCTTTTGTTTTGTTTTTGTTTGGCTCTGATGATAGTTGGGGAACAATATCCGCATCAGAAGCAATATCATCAGGCAATGGAATGATAAGGTTTTGTATCATTTTGTAAGCAAGTTTTGTGTTGTTGTCTTCGGTCGGTATCAAAAGAGGTTTAGGAGCCAATAAGTTGCTTTGAGTATTTTCTTCTGATTCTAAAACCTCAACAGCCTCCTTTTGTTCGTTGTTAAGAGAAGATTCTGCTTCTGTTTCGGATTGTTTGATATCAACTGAAGATGGTATCTTATCTGAACTGTTATCATTTTTATGTACGGTAATGACGTTTTCGGCTTGTTCCTCTCTAGATTCTTGCCCGTCTTGAATGACGATATCTTGATTTGTTTTTGTATCTTTCAGTGTATCAATTTGTGCGATTTTGTTTTTCGCAAACCGATTGCCTTGTGCAACTACCCATGGGCTATCTTCATTTTCATCGGCCGATTTATGCAAATTTGAAGAATTTTCTTTTAGGTTTATTTCGGCAATATTTTTTTCTTCCGGCTTATCAAAGCTCTCAATGGAACTTACTAAAGCTGTCGGTTCTAACATTGCAATTTGTGTTGTTTCAGATGATGTCAAAACATCAATTTGTTCATGCAAAGTTTCGGCGCTTTCTGTTAACGGTATAAAGCTGTCATCTTGATGTATTATGTCATTTTGTGCCATCGCAATTATCTTAGAACTGTTGTCTTGATCAATGTTTTCTGTTTTATTTTCATCGCTTATTGTGTCGCTTATGTCGGCATAGACAATTTGAGCATCTGTTACAACAGTATCTTGAATGTCAAGTTCTTCAATATCTGTTTCAAGTTTTATCTCACTTGCCGCTGTAATGTCTGTATTGATATTATGCTCAATGTTTATGTTATTGTCAGTATCTTGAGCTATATTAACAATGTTTGCCTCCGGTTCATAAACGATAGAGGGCTCGTTTTTTGCCGTTTTCACACTTGTATCAAGCTCGGGCAATTCCGAAGATTTAATTTTATAATCGGATACCAGATTCTCAATAGCGCTGAATTTTAGAGTGTCCTGTTCTTGCAATGTCAGATTTTCAGCTTTCGAAAATAAAGAAATGTTTCTTATTGCAGAGTTGTTTTTTTCAGCTACCGGAATTTTGTCGGGCATATTAAAAAATATCCTATCGACAACAACAACCGCCAATAAAGACAGAATAAAGCTGAAAATAAAATTTTTAACACCATTTTTTTTCATTAAAAATCACACTCCGCAAAGCTTAAAAACATCTGTATAACAAGCGGTTAGCGTCGGACAGATATTTAAAAAGCTAAATTCACCTTGTGTAACAATACAACTAATAATATTAAAATTGCGTTAATAGAATTGAATCCAAAGGATTTTTTGCAAAATTAATAAAACAAAGGGTTTGGGTTTTTGCAAAAAATATCCTATGGGTATAATATATAAAATGTTAGAGATTTTTTTACTTTTATAATGTATAAACAAATCGTGACGAATGCCGTTTCAGATTATGAATTTTTTGTTACATAGAGTGTTTTATGCGCAAAAACAATACGTTGAGCAAAGTGGCTATATGTATAAAAGACTGGAAATTTGAAAAAAAATTTGGTATTCTAAAAATGTATAAGAAGTTTTGTTACTATTGTAAAGGAGAAAGAAAATGAAATTTTTGAAAAATAATATGTATACATTGTTTGCTTTAGCTTTGTTTATGGTCGTAGCTATGGCTGGCGATGCTTCCGCAGCTGACAGTGTAATGGATCATGCTCAAAAGAAAGCAATTAATGTATTTAAGGCTGTTAAAACCATTGTGTTTGTTATCGGTGGTTTCGGTTTGGTAGGTTTGGCTTTCCAGGCTATTTTCGGTAAAGTAAAATGGACGTGGTTTGCCGGTCTTGCAGTTGGCTTGGCAATTTTGGCTGCTGCAGGTGCTATTGTTGAATACGCAACCGGTACAACAAATTTACAAGGTAAACAAGGGCTTGATGATAGCTTCAGCACTAGTGCAAATATGTAATAAAATAGGGGAAAGTCTTGTCTCAAGACTTTCCCTCTGTTTCAAAATTGAGGGTGAAAAAATGTTGAGTGTAAATTTTAAGAAATATATATTTATCGGGGTGTTGGTGTTTTTCGTTTCTTCGATTTTATGCGCAACAAATGCGTATGCTGTTTTTGAAAATCTGACCAATACCGGATGGGAGGTTTTCGGTGGTATGCGTAAAATTATATTTGGTGCTGCCGGTTTTGGTATTATTGCTGTTGCTATAGGTGGTTTCTTTGGTGTGTTAAACTGGAAATGGCTCAGTGCAATTATTATTGGTTTGGTGGTTATCGGGTTGACGGTATCTATTGTTAAGTATATGGTTGCCGGCACGGGAGCTAATGTTACCGTTAACGGAATTTCAGACACTTTGATTAATGCCGCCGGCTAATCTAAAGATATCGGAGGCGTTTGAGCTTAGGAGGGTGGTATGAAAAAATATATTTTGAAAAATTTGAATTTGGTTGTTATCGTAGCGCTTGCGGTGCTTGTGGTGGTGCCGTCGACAGCTTTTGCAGCCGGAGATGTTTTTGATACCATTCAATCCAAAATGATAAGCACGGTTAAAGATCTTCGCAAAATAGCTTATGTAATTGCCGGATTTGGTCTGGTGATGTTTTCTTTCTTGGCGATTTTTAATAAAATCAGCTTCAAACATTTGGGCTATATTATGATAAGCTTGTCGTTGTTGTCATTGATGATGCCGTTTATCAATTATTTCAGCGGTGTTGATTTGCAAGACAGTGAACTTAATTATGAAGATTATATTGGCGGAGGAGATGCATCCATTGAAGGATCGGATATCGAGTCTCAAAATGATTGCTTAGCTACAAACACTTGCCCTGATGAGGACAATTTACCTGATGATCTGGATATATTAACACCGTTAGATCCTTTAGATCCTTTAGAAACGAATGCCGAAATTATGAATGGAATAGATGAAATTGATATTCCGGATATTGAAGATTTGACAACTGCTGCCGAAGAGACAAAAAGTTTGAAAGAACAGCTCAAAGAAGGTATAGAAAATGCCAAAGAGTTTGTTGATAATGTTCATAATACCATTGATGCGGTACAGGATGTAAAAGCAGCCGTTGAAACGGCAGTTGAAGGTGCTCAAGCGGTTAAAGAGGTTCTTGAAGGAGATGGCGATTTTATGGATAAAGTTTCCGGAGTGTCAAGTGCTGTGGGCTCTACGGCTACCAATGTTGCCTCCAGTATGGGAGCTGCAATGGCAGAAAGTGGTGCTGTGTCTGAATATTTAGGTATGGATGGGGTTAGCGAATATCTTCAAGGGGCTTCTGAAAATATGTATGAAAGCGCCGGAAATCTCAATGAGTGGACAGATATGGGTGTTGATGCCGGCAATATTCAAGATAGCTTGGAAAATGCTGGCAACAGAATAAGAGGAGATTAAAATGCGTGATATGGTGTTAAAAGCAGTTGCGCAACCTCCGAAGATTTTTTGGGGGCCTGTGCTTCCTGTGATATTAAATATGGGTTTGCAGTTTCCTATGATGTTTATGGCTATGGGTATTTGGAATGTAAATCCGCTAATGTTTATTATCAGCATTTTAATAGGGCATGGTATCGTAGTTGTTGCCGGAGCTAAAGATCCGCATTTGTCGGCTATGATACAAGCCTTTGGACAGACTAATAAAGTTTCAACCAATATATATTCTGAAAAGGGGAATAAGTTTGAGCCCTGATTATGATTTTTTAACAATGTTTGTTGATGGGCTTACCAGTGCTGAAGTGCTGGTTGCTGTCATCGGTTTTGTATCTGCGATAGCATTTTCTGCGCTTTCTATTTCAAAGTTTGGAAATATGGTCTTGCCGCAACCGAGAGAATCTCGCGTGTCAGACTTTTTGCCGTTTGCCTCAATCATGGAAGATGGTATGACGGTGCGTTGTACAAATGGTGCATTTGTGAGAGTTTTTCGAGTTACGGGTATAGATTTAGGATCGGTTACTCCTGAAAAAGTATATTCGATGATGGAGGCTAGAAAAGCTTGGATTGACAATATGTCTGAGTTGCAGGTTACCAGTAGAGTAATAACATTGCGCGAATTAAGTTCACTGGAAAATGATAAGGGTAATTTTAATAATGATATATTATCTAAAGTATCAGAGATATGGTCTTCCGGAATGTCAAGAGTGTTTAGCAACACTCACTATGTAATTTTATCTGTTCCGGATAGAAAAGATGCTTTGAAAGACTTAAATTATGCTTGTCAATCATTGGTGTCAACCTTGGGTGAATATGGGGTTTCTCAACTTTATGAGGCGCCTGACAGTAAGGCTATCGATAGTCCGTTATATGTTTTTGCCAGATTATGTTCGCCGGTATCAAAACCGGAGCCGAAAGTTCGGAATGCAAAAAATTCCGAGCTAAAAGAGATGCTTACGGCTGATCATATCCATTTTACTCGTGAAAAAGGTATTATTCGTTTCTTTTCCGGCGAAAAAGAAATCTATGAAATTGCAATGGGTATCAGAACAACCGGTGATTATATGGATGAAAGTATGATAGTTTCGCTTTTATCCATAGATAGCGAAATGATTATGATGCATAATATTCGTCCGATATTTAAGCCTCAAGCCAGAATGATGCTTATACAACAACAACGAATGGCTGCATTAACCAGTTTTTCGCCCGAAATTTTGGATCAATATTCACAAGCGCTTGCCACTATTGAAGACAGTGATGCAGATTATCAGTCACTAACCGAATATGCTTTTACGGTAATTATTCGCGGTAAAACGCAAGAAGAACTTGATTTTGGCGAGAGTGAAGTACAAAGGATATGCCGTTCGTTCGGTGTTACACCGGTACGAGAAGGTTGGGTAGCACAAGCAACATTTTTCAGTCAGTTTCCAACCTATGATTCGTATCCGAGAACATATCGTTATCTTTCAAGAGTAGTGGCGATGGCAATTTGCTTTGACAAGCCGTCAGAGGGTTTCGGTAAGAGTGACTGGGGTCCGGGAGCAATTACAGTGTTCAGAACAATGTCGGGCTCGGCATATAAATTTCAATTTCACGTTTCTCCTGAAGAATCTGCGGTGGCTCACTGTTGTATTATCGGTCCTACCGGACAAGGTAAAACCACTTTGCTTACATTTTTGGCCGGACAGGCCATGCGCCATAGCGATTTAAAGGTGTTCTTCTTTGACCGTCACCGTGGTGCCGAAATTTTCACCAGAGCCGTAGGTGGAGCATATATCGGTTTTGACGGAGATGAAAAAAATGTATCGTTAAATCCGTTTGATGCAAGTAATACTGCAAACAATAAGGCATTTTTGCGCCGATGGCTCAAAGCTATTACGATGGCAGATGATGCTCTATCAGAGCGGGAGGTCGCTCGTGCGGTTACCACGGCTTTTGATTATTTGCGTCCTGAAGAACGGATTATGAAAAATTTGTACAAAAGCTGTTTTTCCCCAACCGGTGTTATGCGTCGAGAATTGTATCGTTGGGTAAATCCTGACCAATATGGTAATATTTTTAATGCTGATACAGATAGCTTGGATTTGAAATCAAAGAGATTTATGGCGTTTGACTTTACACACATTTTTGAAGATGAAACTTTGGCTCCGGCCGTTATCAGTTATATTATGCATCGTATTCAGTCTGAAACCGGTGAAACAGGTGTGCCGTCATTGATTATGATAGACGAGACGGCACCGATGTTAAAACACCCGATGTTTAAAGACTATTTTATTATCGGTTTGCAAGAAGGCCGTAAAAAACGACAGGCATATTTGTGCGCATTCCAACAACCTAATATTATTGACCGACTTGGAGTAGGTGAGGTTATTCGTGGTCAATGTCAAACCGTATTGTTCTTTAGAAACCCTCAGGCAATGCCGGAAGATTATGCAACTTGGAATTTAACTCAAAGTGAGCTTGATTTTGTGTTCGGCCGTTCTTATCGTGATTTTCCTTATGCAATTTTGCTTTCTCGTCCGGCAACAGGTGAATCGGTAATTTTGGATGTAAACTTAGGTGCGTTGGGACCTTATTTAAAATTATACAATTCGGGCAGAAAAAATGTATTACTTGTTCAAGAACTTATAAAAGAGTATGGTGAAGACAATTTTGTTACAAAATATTTAAATATTTCGTAGTTACACAAAAATGTCTTTGAGCGTAAAAATTTATGTGATATAATATTATTATGGAAGGCTGATTATAAGGAGATTGTTGTAATGAAAAATAAGTGTTTGAAATATGTTATTACGGTTGCGGGAACAATGTTCTGGTCATCTTACGCGTATTCGTTTGGCTTTCCGACATTTGATATTGCCGAGGTTGCCGGAACTATCAAAGGTGTAACAACCAGTAATATGTCGTTAGTGTCAACCGGAACATCAACAGCAGCGACAGGGCAAATGCTTGTTGAAAAAGGCGATGGCATAAGCTCAATGCTCAAATTTAAAGATGATGCTGCAGAACAGGCAAAAAAAGCGGCAAAAAACGCAAAAAAGGCAAAAGCAAGAGCGGAAAAAGCAGCTAAAAGAGCAAAAAAATTGGAAGAACTTAAGCAATTTGCTGCAGATGCAAAAGATGTAGTGAATACAGCAGTAATGGTCGGTGTAGCTGCTCAAACTACATACAATATGATATCTGATGAGGTAGAAGAGTATAATTCATCAAAAGAAAATGAAAATCAACAAGAAACATCAAGTAACGCTACGCAATCAGTTCCGATTGCAAAAGACACTATAAGACAAGGAGAAGTAAATTCATCAACCGTTAAAAATATGAATAACAATTCAGTAGCGGTTTCTTCCGGAAGGACGTTTAAGTCACAGAGCTTGGATGTTGAAAAAGTGGTTGTTGAAAAGCAAAATCAAGTAGTTAAAATCGATGAAGTGAATGAACTGCAACGTGTTATGAAATCACAACCGAATAATGTAGAATCTCAATCAAAAAGCTTATCCGATACTGTTCGTGAAGTGGGACAAATTAAGAATAATGTGCCCAATGTCCAAGAAAAACAGTCTGCAGTGAAAGAAATTTCAGATACTAAATTATCCGATAAAGTGAAAAATGCAGTCGACAACACAAACAATGCTTCAAAAATGCCTGTAAATGCAAGGCCTATAAGGACATTTAAATCGGTTGCTAAAGCATCTCCGGATAAAGAAGCAAATAATGAATATAACTATAGGTTTTCAAGTAAAGTTTCATATGCCCAAGCTGGTTTTGCCAGTGGTATGACAGATGATGGAACGTTTGTGTATTCGGATATTATTGCTGATAAATGTGGTTTAGATTTTAAAGATGCTGGGGATGAGGATAAGGTTGAGGAGTGTATAAAAACATGGGTTTTATGCATGAATCAAGAAGACGCGGAACTGTCTCTTGCGTGCAGAAAGGAATATCAAAAAGCGATGCATGATCAAGTGGCGGCAGATTTGGCATCATCGATTAATGATAAAAAATATGCTACAACATTTGATGATGAAGTTGCAGCAGATTTAGAAAATAAATCGGCCGCAACAACAACAGAGAGAGAAGAAGGTTCTTTTTCTGCGGCAGTCAGCAGAGCTAATCAAGAAGTTCTTTTAAGGATGATGAATGCTATGTCAAGTCAGTTATTGCAAGGCAGCTTACTTGCAATTGATCAGATTGATCCCTCTTATTATGAGGAAGAATAATTAAGGAGTATATGATGAAAAAACTTCTTTTAAAATATATTATAGCATCATTTTGTATAATGCCTTTTTGTAAAATGGCAAAAGCGGATATTGAACCGTTTAATATTGTGGTAAAGAACGTTGTTGCAAGTACGGCAGAAACAAAAAAAGAAATTAGTGATCAGGTAGATGTGGTACAAAAAACTTATGCTCAGATTAATAATGGTTTTAGTCGTGTTAAGGAAGGTGCAAAAAAAGCTGCTGAATTTATTAAAGATCCGGTTGGTTCGATTAAAACCATTGTGATGAATGCCCTTGAAAAAGATGATGATGAAGAAGCTGGTTTTGAAGCAATGGAAAAAACTAAAGAAACTTACGGACGTAAAAAAGGAGCTAAAGATAATATTGCTTTGCAAAAACAACTTAATAAGGTAATAGATAAAGAAAAGTTCGATAATATGAGTTTATTATGGGCCAGAGCACTAACACAAAGATTGCTGTTAAAAGAAGAAGAAACTCAAGAACCTGATTTAAGCACATTAGCCGCAGCAAGAAGAGCTACTACGGAAAAACAAATTAATTTGGGTAGGAGATATAACAGCATTTTGGAAACGCAAGCCTATATTAATCAGTTCAAAAATGTGATCCAAGTGCAAAATTATCAAATAGAGGAAGAAGAGGAGTAGAACTATGAATAAAAACTATTTATTGATATTTATTCTGATGCTTTCTCTTGCTAATCAGGCAAATGCAGGGTTAAAGCTTGATGCTTTGTCAATGTTGGAACGTGCGCCGTTAGATTTTGCCGGTGATATGGGTGAGGCAGCGGGAGTTGTCACAGACGGAGCTGCTACAATAAAGGAAGTGGAGCAAACCGGACAACGAGCCAAAACACTGTATGAAAAGGGAAAAATGCTCAAGGAAAGTGTGGCTGAAACCCTAGATTCGACAGTTCCGGGATATGGTGATGAAGAAGAGGAAAAATCATACGAAGATGAATATGCTCAGGCTGAGGAACAGCTTGACAGTCTTCCCAGTTCTCTAAATGTAAAACAACAGGAAGCTGAATATAAAATGGAAAACAGAAGGGGGGCTTTGTATCAAGAAGCAGCCGGAAAAAAACAAGCGGCAGAAGGAAATATTGAAAACTTGGAGCAATTATATGAACAAGCACAAGATTCTCAAACCAAAGCAACTATAGCCAGCAAGATATCTGAGTATGAAAATGAGATTGAAGAATTTGATTCACAGATGACAGATCTTGAAAGTGATAACAGCCAAATTTTACAAGCAGACGAAAGCTATCAAGAAGCATCAAAAGAGAAACAAGAAGCCAGCGAAAATTTGAAAAATGTTTTTGATACGGCTCAAAGTAAATTCGGCGATTTAAATGTCGGAGACATTGAAAGCTTAAAAAGTATGTCAGCGGAAGATAAATCAACAGAATATAATAAAGTTATAAAAGACAATTTTTTGCTTGCCGGAGAGGCAGAAAATGCACAAACAACGGCAAGAGTTAAGAAAAAGCGTACACAAGACTTGATAAAGGCAATGGTTAAAGCTTTTGTAACTGGTGCCAAGTTTAAAAATGCATATGTTCAAAAACAAGATAAAAGTGACCAAATTGAAACAAATGTTGTAGGGGCTGATCAGCAATTATCATCTATTGGTATGACTATAGAACAAACTGTTCAAGAAATAAGGCTTTTACAAGATTATAACAAACTGATGCTTGCAGATATCAGACTGAAAACAGCTCAAGATATGATGATGCAAGATTATCGCCTTAAAAATTATTATAAAAATCCGGCATCGCTAAATTTGGATAACTATGTTTTTACTGAAGACGATATAAAAACCGATGAAGGACGAACAAGCTTTTTGAGCAAGGTTAGAGCCAAGTAGGGAGGAATGAAACATGAAAAAATATGTTGTTAAACTTTGTCTTTTGCTGATTTTGACTATATGTATGTCAATTTCATCATCTTTTGCATTATTACCTCCCACACCTATTTCACCTACATTGGATGTGGCGGCAGATGCTTCAGGAGGTGTTGAGGCCGCCGGAAATGTTACTGCAAACACCCCTGAAACCGCTCAACAAAAAATTGCTAAACTAAGGGCTAAGATTAAGAAATTTAAAGGAGATGCCACAGAGTGGGTAAACGATAAAGTCGGTAAGGCTACAAAATGGGTAAATGATACGGTCGGCGATGCTAAAGAATGGGTAAACGATAAAGTCGGTCAAGCCTCAGAATGGGTCAATAAGCAAAAAGAAAGCATCACAGGAGCTTTACATAAAAAGAAAAAAGGTGATTCTAATGTTGCAAGCTCGAGAGAAATCCAAGAAAGTCAAGTAGCTGATATTCATAACGAAGAAGAAGTTGTAAAAGCTCTTTATGTATTGTTTGGAGAATATCCGCAAGAGTTTTTGGAAAAATATCCGAATGATACAGAGGGTGTTAAGAAAGCTTATAAGGATAAAATAATAGAATTTAGTAATGATTCGCTTATTGAACTTTATATTGCATCTCGTGAAATGGATGAAACTATGGATCTTATAGATAAAGATATCAGTGATATGAGCGAAAAATATGTTACCGGTACAGCTGTTGAAGCCAATCCTGAAGTCGGAGGTGAAACGGGTGAGGCAAATGACGAACTAAATTCTTGGGTAAATTATTACAAGGTAAACGATATATATGATTCTGTGTTAAGAATAGCTGAAGAGTTAACAGCGCTAAATGCTCAATATGAAGCATCAAAATCATTTAGAAGCGGTATTGAACCTGTGGATCCTACAGCTAAAACGGATAAAGTTTCAGAAAATGAATATAACTTTAATTTAAAATCAAAAACTGCTCATGCACAGCTTAGTGATACGTTACCATCTTGGATAAAGAAAGTAGATTTGAGTAAAACCAAAAAGTCTGCAGGAGAAGTTGTAAAAGTTAAGCCGGAGGTAGCAAAATCAACGTTTAGGGGAGCGGGGAATCAGTTTGCCGATTTGGTTAGTGCAAATGAAATAACTTTCATGTTAAAAGAAGCAACAGATATACACAATTTGATGCAACAGATGTCTGTACTAAAGGAACCGTTTATAGAATATAATCGGATGAAAGATCTGCATGAGAGTATTATTGAACGTGTTAAAAGTTCTGAAGATTGCGTTGTTTCGTATTTGGGACGTTACTATGAAGATCCGGTTTCTGCGTGGCTTGGAAAAGGATGTAAATATACAGATGGGTTGGATATTTTTTGTGATACCGGACTTAAAGTTACAAAAGATAATTTATCTACGTTAGTAGAAGGAGATTCTTTATGCCAGAATGATAGTACTAAAATTTGTTCGACATATGGACTTAATCGATATGAACGTCGTGGAGGCTTGGCTGGTTGGTTGTTGTCAGCATATAAAATTGCTAAAGCAGAAAAGACGTTGGAATTTTCAAGTGATGATTATGCTACGCAACTAAACGATGCTGATATATCATCAACACAATCGATATCAAATTTAGATGATATGGAAGAAACCGAAAAAGAGTTGATTGCGGAAAATGAACAAAATTTGGATGATAGTTCGTTGATAAAACCGACAGATGAGCTTAAGATGGAACAAAATGACAGAGAACGAGAAATTTTGGCGTGGCAATTAGGGGCTTTAATGTCAAAGAAGATCGGTAATGAAATGATGCTAGGCGAAAATTCGGTATACGGAACTTTTAAAAATAAATATCCGATGTGGAATGATGAAAAATATTTTTATGAACAATATCTTGAAAATAAATATTCAAATATGAAAATATTTTTAAATAGTTTTGATATGCGCAAATCAACATTATCTTTAGCAAAAAAAATAAGCAATGAAATTTATGTTGAAGAAGATGAGGAAGAAAAAGAAGCAGAGGATTATGAAGGCCCAAAAATGCGAGGTATATTACTGGAAGATGTTGTTTCATATAATACAGATGGTTTTAACAGCTTATCAGAAGCAATAGAAGAATATGCATCTGCAAATATTGATGGTGTAAAAAACACACAAGATACATTAGATATCGAAATGAGAAAAAAACAAACAGAGTTTTTGGAAAGCAAAGATGCTTTGGTAGGTGAAATTAATGGGATATATAAAGAGCTTGATGAACTTAACATTGAGTTAAATGATACCAAAATGGTTTATAATAAAGCACAAGAAGAAAAAAACGATGCAAATAGTCAGATTAATGCTGAAAATATGATAGTTGATTTAGCCAAAGACAGAGCCGATAAATCAGAGCATGTTAATATATCTAACATTAAAAACAGTGCAGAAAAACAAATAGCTAATGCTGAAAAAACAATTTTATCTTCTGAAGAGAAAGCCAAAAAAGCATTATCTGAAACAGAGAGTTTGAGATATAAAATTGATGATCTTAAAGACAAATTGGAAAGAAAAAAGAAGGAGCTTAAAAACTTAAAAGCTCAATATGCTCAAGATGCAGCATATATGGAATATCTTGCTGAAGTAAAATTAAATAATGCATATGAAGAGTTAAAAGATGTAGAAGCCTCAACACTTAATACTCTTATAAGTTATACGGGGACTATCAAAGACAGAATATTTAAAAGTTTAATTGATACAGCGGCAAAAGCAGAAGAAATTGTTCGTCAAAATGCATTAAATGCAGTTAATGAGGCCTATGAAAAAATACAAGATATGGAAGATGATATCTTTGATATTGAAAAGCACAATGAAATTGTCAAGATACATAAGGAAATGTTAGATAAAATTAAAAATCCGACAATGGATTTGGAAGATTATATAGACTATTTAACAGGATATGTACAATTAGCAGCCGTTGAAAGACTTGCTGTTGAGGTAATGGCCGGAAAATTGTTTGATGAAATATGTCAAAGTAATGCCTGTTATAACGTTGATACACAATATTATGTTGGTATAGTGCCCAATGGTAAAGATTTTGCTACGCCTAAAACAATTGTGCAAACATATATGCCTCCATTAAGAGAATTTGTGCATCTTGATGGTATAGATTATGATAATCTTGCGCTATCAGAGAGCGGCTTTATTACCAAAAATGGGTTACTGAATGTTGGTGCGATGCTTAGCACAAGTTGTGATGGTGATGGAAAAGAATATTTCTGCCAAGATCAAGATGAAAAAACAGTTGTATATACAGATTTTGTTCCTGAAGTTTGGAAACGAATTTTGGGGCCCAAAGGATTTGTAGAAAAAGATGTTCCGATATTGCCTTTATCAGATAATGGCAATAAGCACTATTATCATGATATACAATATACGGATGAGCTTATGCGAGGAGGTTTGTATCCATGCTTATTAGATGATTCGTATACCATTGATATTGAAAACGGTCATTATCGGGGAAGTTATAAAGCAGATTATCCAAGTTGTAAACATATTAAAGATTATAGAGTGTATAGTGTGTTGGTTAAAAAAGCTTCAAAAGAAGGCGAAAAAGACAAATATGCGCAATATATTGATTTGACATTTTTTGATGATGATGTGGCTACAGCTTCTCTTGATAGGTATGAAATAGAGGAAAAGAATTTGAGTGAAATTTCATTGTTTGCCAGATCAACATCAGGATTACAAATCAATCAGTCGTTAAATGATGCGATGGAATTTTTGGCAGAATTGGATGATGATTATAACAAGACGAGAAAAAGATTGTATGATAATATGATATTAGATAAAAACCAATTTGGTGATTATATAAAATTTGTTGAGGGAGAAATGGAATATCAGAAATCATTAGATCAGATGGAAGTTAAGATTGATGAGGCCAGACAAAAGCTTATAACCGAGTTTGAGAAATATGGATACACACCGCCTGAAAAGTTTGATTTAGCAGATAATGCCACATATAAAGAGATTCTCAATAGATTGAATTTAGAAAAAGAAAGCAGAGTCAATAAGGCAGATAAAATGTTAAAAGGCTTTGTCGGAAAGAATGATTTGTTAAGAGAAAAGATATCAAAAAACAACAACACATTGGCAATGCTTAAAATGGATAATAAAGAATTGGTAAGTCTGTCGGATATGCTCAGTCTTGATGAAGTTGAAAAACGTCTGAAGACGGCTCAGGCTGATGGAGATACGAAAGGAGAATATGACAAAGAAGTTGAAAAGTCGTATAAAGAAAATGCCAATAATGTTATGGTACCATATTGTGCTGTATATTGATACAAGAGGCGATAAATGAACAATCAATTAAGCTCAACAAATGAAATATTAGCATTAACGTCAGCTCAATCTGCTAAGAAAAGTGCAAATTATATTACTGATGTTGATGTTATGGGAAGTTTAGCAAGAGAAAACTATTATTGTTGGCTTTCAAGATTTGTTGCTTTTATTGCTATATTATCATTGATGTTTTTTACAAGTGCATCACTGGTATTATTTAATTTGACATCTGAAGTTCATGTAGAGCCGTTTTTAATAATCAGGCAGAGTAATTCCGAAGAGATGGTCAGATATGAGACAATATCACCAAATATGCCGTCAGCGCCGCAAATGATGGAGCTTTTTATAAGACAATATGTTATAATTCGCAACTCTATAGTAGGTGATGAACGAGAAATGCAAAGCCGTTGGTTTGGTGGAGGAATGATAAATTATTTATCATCAGATAAAATTTTTGCAGAATTTTCCAATACGGTAGAAAAAAATTTGGCAGATGCTTCAAAAACGCAAATCATAAGAGATGTAGAGATAATTTCGGTAGGTAAAGTTGGTGGTGAAAAATCGCCGGTTTGGAAAGTGGATTTTAAAACATATGAATTATCACCCCAAAATCGAAATGATACAACGGGGGAATTTGTGTTAAAAACAAGATATTGGACAGTTTCAATTGTGGCTGTTTTTGTTCCTGAGCGTATGTTTATGTCAAAGAGATTAATGAATCCGCTTGGATTTACCGTAACAAGATATTCTCAAACAGAAGTTGAAATTCTTTAACTTATTTTAATCTTTTTAGTTTATGATATCATAAAACGGTTTCTGACTTGTTGATAAGTTGGGGATTTGTTTGCTTCATGTTAGACTTTTAAAAATAACAAGTTTAACATAGAGATTGTCTGGATATATAGTTGTAAGGAACATTGCAATGAGTAGAAAAATAATTTTATTTCTGGTGTTGTTGTTTTTATCAGCATGCGGAATGTTTGGTTCATATTATGAACCTGAACCGGTTGGTGTAGGTAAAGATGTAAATGAGCTCAAATTGTCTCCATGTGCATGCATAGAAGTGGAATTACCTCACACTTTGCCGGATTGGTTTGTAGCTACAATATAGGTGAAATATGGCTGAACAGTTAGGCGTAAATAACATACAACAAAGAATGTTGCCCAACAGGCAGATGTCTTCTTCACAACACATAAGAAGAAATCCTGTTTCTGGTAAAAAACCGGTTGACGATATTGTGGTAAATGCTTCTGAGCGCAGATATTTATGGACGGCAAGGGCATTTGCAGTTATCGTGGCCGTAAGTTTGTGTTGCAATTTTGTGCTTATTTTAGCCATTACCCAATTAATGCCGTTGTATAGATTGGAGCCTTTTATTTTGACTTTTGAAAATAAGCAAGAGCAAGTTTATGATATTAGGCCGATTGCTAATATGGAAGATAAAAAAGAAATTACGGAAGTGTTTGTGCGTGAATATGTATTGATGCGCAGTGCATTTTCCAATGATATTCGTGAAATGGAGTCTCGTTGGATGCCGGGGGGGCCTATTCAAGAAATGTCATCGTCTGCAGTATATCAGGCATTTATAGATAAAACAGCTAATAAGGCTCTTGGTATCATTAAAAATAAGGGCTTAACCAGATCTGTCAGGATTATGACCGTTAATGAATTGGGGCGTGGTCTATGGCAGGTTGAATATGAAACAAAAGATATGTATCCGTCATCATCCTCTCCGCAGATTGAATATTGGACGGCATCATTAAGGATAGCATATCGTAAGAAAAATGTTAAGTATGATGAAAGGTTAAATAATCCTATCGGTTTTACCGTGACAAGATATTCACTTTCTCGTAATAAAACGCAGTAAAAGGTTTTAGAAAATGAAAAATAATGTAACTAAAATAATTTATGCAGTAATGTTGTTTTTGGTTAGTTTTGATGTTAAGGCACAAGTAACCATGAATAGCCTTGATCAAACAGCTAATAATGCACAAGGGCAGTATCCTTCTATGAATATGAGCTATGCTATGGGTTCATTAGGTATGACTCAAAGTGCGTGGCTTGATCCGTTGCAAAATTTAGGTGAAGGACAAACAAAACCTGCATATTCTAAATATTACTGGTCGCCTGATTTGGTGTTGCCGTTGCGTTTGAGAGAAGGGATGTTAACGCTTGTGAATTTTCCAGAGTGGGAAATGATAGAAGATGTATACATTGGTGATAATAATAAATTTACAGGACAAATTTCCGGTCCTAATACACTTTTATTATATCCTCAAAATGGCTTTGGTGTAGATACCAATATTATAGTATTTGGTCGTTCGGGTAATAAATATGTTTTTTATGCCAGAAGTGAGGGCTTTAACACTGAACGTTTAACAAATTCTGTTATTGATATTGAAGTTGTTGGAGCAAACGGAAATTCCGGAGGAGGTCAAAATATATCAGGTATGACCGGATCAGGAGGACGAATAAACGCAAGTAACTTTAATGGAGGAGCAAAGTCGGTTGATTCTACATTTACAAAGCGTAATCAAAAAGATGATTGGATTAAAAGTCTTCCTTTAGATCCTACAAAGTTTCGTTTTGATATAGAGGTTTATGTTCCTAATCCGGATGATGTCGTGATTGCTCCTGAAAGAGTGTGGCGTGATGATATTTTTACCTATATTGATTTTGGTGAAAGAGCTTTGACAATGGTGCAACGACCTATAGTAACTTTAATAGTTGAGCGTGTTGAAACTCCTGTTGGTTTCAGAAGCGCAGGTCCCGATAATCGTTTGATTATTGTTGAGGGAGTAGGGGATATGGTTTTACGTAACGGCAAGAGATTGGTCTGTTTAAAGTTGCGTCGTTCAGATGACCAAGGCACGGAATTTGCGCCCAAGGCTCCGCAAAATAATTGGAATATTCCTACAGGAACTGCTAGCGGAGTAAAACCTCAAGAGGAAAGTGTTGTTCAGGGCTTTGAGCTTATAGATATAAATAAAAAGCCTGAGCCTGAACCTGAGCCGGAGGTAAACGTTGCTCCCATTTCTTCTTCAATTACATTAGGACAAAATGGCTCTAGTAATAGTGAGGGTTTAACTTCAGCTAAATCGGAGGCATCAGATGCTTCAGGTGAGCGTTTGGTTGGAGAATATACGGTAAAATTCGGATCTAACGGTGAGCTTTTAATTCCGGAATATGTTAAGAAGGCTCTAGAGAAGCAAGCTTCAAATTCATCTGTTGCAAATACAAATGATAAAGGAGTTGCTTTTAATGGATATCGTTTTGGTCAAGGTTTCGAAAATCAAAATGCTGCCAGTATTTCTGTTGAACTTGGTACAGATGCTGATGTAAATAATCTTGAAGATTTATGGCAAGAATTATCTAGAAAATACAATACGGTATTAGGTGGTTATCAACCATTTTATTCTGTTGATGCTCCGGCAGACGGTCAAGGTAAAGAGTTGTTCCATTTGAGGATCGGACCTGTTGAATCGATTGATACTGGGGATCAGATTTGTGGTCAATTAGGTAGAAACGGCGTATTTTGTAGTGTGGTTAGAGTTCAATGAGTAAAGAGGTATTAACATCTTCGGAACGCTATGTTCGTAAGACTAATCGAATTATATTAATAGTTGGAATAACTTCGTTTGTGGTTTTTCTGTTTGGTCTTTTGTTGCTGTTTTCAAGTGGTTCTGGAGAAGTTGTTGAACAAGAGGTTGTTTTTTCGGATGATGCTGATGTGTTAGGTATTGAAGAATCCGGTGATGCTTTAATGGAAACTATAGAGTTTGACGATATGGAAGAAGTTGAAGATCCGATAACAACCACACCCAATCCGGTATCAATGGGGCAAGTAGTTCTGGGGACAGAAGCTCAAAATGTGCTTACAATCGGTACAAACGGAAAAGGAGCTATAAGGATTGTATCTGTTAAATTAGCAGAGCCGCCTTTTGATGGTTTTGTTTTTGAAGATAATTGTACAAGTGCTGAACTAAGAGGAAACCAAACTTGCAATGTTACAATGAAGTGGGCTCCTGTTGTTTCGGGAAATGTTCAAAATAATTTTATTGTTTCATGGCATGAAACAAATGTTAGTGCATCTAATGCCAAAGCGCAAAAAGTTCCGGTTGAGGGACGTGCTATTGAAAAAGAAAACTGTAATTATTGTGATACAGCATTACCTATAAATTCTAACGGGGCAAAAGTTGTAAGAGATGCAAACGGAAATATAATCGGTAGAGTCCTTGATGATGGAACAGTAGTTGATGAAAACGGAAATGTTATAGGAAAAGTCAATGAAAAAGGTGAAGTTGTTGATGAAAACGGAAATGTTATAGGAAGAGTTAGCGCTGATACATCAAAGATGAGAGTTGCTTATGATCCTGATGGAAATGTTTTAGGATACATAGATGATGACGGATATGTAAGAGACGAGAATGGTAATATTGTTGGCAGAGTTAATGCTGACGGTTTGGTAGTTGATAACGACGGCAATATTATAGGTGTTGCCGGTAATAAAAAACTCATTTATGACGATAATGGTAATATTGTTGGTTTTGTTACACCGGATGGTACGGCAGTTGATTTTAAGGGTAATGTAATTGGAAAAGTATTGGCAGATGGAACTGTTGTTGATGAAAACGGCAATGTTATAGGAAAAGCTATTGATGCCGGTTTTGTTTATGATGACAACGGAAATATAATAGGCAGAGTCCTTGATGATGGAACGGTTGTTGATCAAAACGGTAATGTGATAGGGCGACTAAATGAGGATGGTGAAGTTGTAGATATAAACGGTAATGTGATAGGTCATGTCAGTAAATCAGGCCGTACGGCAGTTGATGAAAACGGTGACGTTCTCGGTGTTATAATGCCTGATAATTCTATTGTAGATGCTGAGGGTAATATTGTCGGGTATGTAGATGAAAATGGTTTAGCTTATAAAGTAGATAAAGAAAAGTTAGGTCGCAAAGGAGAAGCAAGAAGACTGGCTTATGATGAGAACGGTAATGTAATCGGATATGTTGATGAAAACGGTAATGTAATTGATTTTAACGGGAATACCGTAGGTAAGATGCTAGAAGATGGAACGATTGTCGATGAAAACGGAAAGACTATCGGCAAGGCCGGTGAATATGCCGATGTTGTACTTGATGAAAATGGCAATGTAATAGGGTATGTCGGTGAAAACAATGAAGTATTTGGTACTAATGGCACACTTTTGGGTTATGTCGATGAAAATAATAATGTTTATAAAGCATTAGGTAAGGCCGGTGAATCAAGAAGGATGGCTTATGATGAGAACGGTAATGTAATCGGATATGTTGATGAAAACGGTAATGTTATAGATTTTAGCGGAAATACAATCGGTAAGATGCTAGAAGATGGAACAATTGTTGATAATGAGGGTAATACAATAGGTAAAGCAGGTGATTATGCCACGATTATGGTAGACGAGAACGGGAATGTGATAGGATATATCGATGAAAACGGAAATGCCATAGATAAAGATGGAAACATTATCGGAGTGTTAGATAAAGATGGGTATGTAGTTGCCTATGAAAAAGAATATATTGGTTCGGTAGTAAAAACCGAATTGGTTCCGATAGGACCGAACGGAACTGTTTTAGGAATAGTTTCCTCCAGTGGTGATATTACAAATGAAGAGGGCCAAGTATTTGGTCGAATGCTTCCTAATGGATTGATAAAAGACAATACAGGAGCAAACTATATCGGTAAAGGCGTTAAAGGGTCATTGATTATAGGATGGGGATGTAGTAATAATGGAGTGTTGGGCAAAGATGGTATTGTAACCAAAAATAATAAACCAATGCCATATAGGGTACACATGGATGGTAGTGTGTATGATGAAAAAGGAATTTATGTCGGACATCCCGTGAAGACAGGAAAAGTATTTGATGAACACTGCAATTACTTAGGTGCGGCAAATGAGCAAGGTGTAGTTAAAAATAAAGACACTTATGTTGGTTGTACAAATCCGGATGGTACAGTATTAAATGAGCAAGGTGAAGTGATAGGAAAAATTGCCGAATACAAAGCAATATATGCTGCAAATGGTTCAGTTATCGGAAGGATGAATCCTAATGGACAAGTAATAGCTTCATCAAAACCTGTTGGTTGTGTTGCGGCAAGCGGTGAGGCTTTTGATTTTAAAGGAGCATATTTAGGTAAAATGTCAGATAAATTTTATATCTTTGATATGAAGGGTAATCTGATGACAACTTTTAAAGAAGACGGAACTTTTGTACTAAAAGATTATCCGGGAGCAAAAATGCTTTTACATAAATACATTGTCAGTGAGAAGAATCGTATTATAGGTATAGCATTACCGGAATATAATCGGGTAATCAGCTCATCTTCTGAAGAAGTTGGCCGTATTTTTGCAGATGGAAAAGTTTATGATTCCAAAGGTGTTGCCATTGATAAAGTTTATGGTGATGGTTACAGTTTTTATAATTCACTTAATGCAAAACCTTTACAAATGGGAAGTGTAAGGAATGTCAATGGTGAAAAATCAGGTTTTATAAATTATGACGGCAGAGTTATAAACAGGTTTGGTGAAAATATAGGAAATTCTGATTCAAGTGGCAGATGGTTTAATGATAAAGGTCAGTATATGGGAGCGATTGTGAAATCCGGTGCCGCTATAGGATATGATGGGTCATATTTAGGTTATGTGTTATCAAATGGCGATGTTATAAATCAACAAGGAAAAATTATTGCTTATGAAAATGGTAGCGGATTGATTTTAGATGATACACAAAATATTCTGGGAGAGCGGGTTGAAGAACTGCCGGCGATTGATATTTTCGGAAATTATAAAGGTTATACCAATGAACTCGGTGAGCTTATGAGTTTGAATGGGTCTTTTATGACTTTTGTGCTTCCAGGAGGATCAACAGATAAGAATATAAGTGTGTTAAAAAGAGGAACGGTCATTGATTTTGGAGGTAATGTCATAGGCGTTGTATTGCCTGATGGAACCGTATCAAACACCAAAAATATTATCATCGGAAATGTTCATTCTGACGGTAAAGTAAGTAATACGGAAGGTAAATTTATTGGTGAAATTGTAAGTGGAGATATTGTAATCAATAATCAAGATGAAGTCGTCGGTTTTGTTTTATTTGATGGCCAAATAAAATCTTTTGACGGAAGTATTATAGGAAAAGTTTTATCATCAGGATTAGCGATTGATAATCAAAATAATGTGATGGGAACTATTTATAAAATAGGGATATCTATACTTTCCTCTGATGGTAAATATCTTGGTTATTTATCCTCAAATGGAAGAGTTAGAGGTATTAATGGTCAAGAAATAGGATATTTAAAAAGTAATGGCTCCTTTGTTAATTTAGATAAACAGGTGGCCGGTTATGCAATGCAAGAAGTAGCTCAAAATCGGAGGAACTAACGTGCTGAATATGTTACATAAAACATTAAAAATTGCCGGATTATTTATATTGATGACGGTATACATGGCATCAAATGCATATGCAAATGAAATTACAGCCATAAATTTTAATGGTGATATAATAGGTACCGTGATTCCTGATGGTTCAGTTATCGGTAAGCAAAATGATATTATCGGTAAAGTAACGGCAGACAGTTTTATTGTAAATAATAATAATGAAATTATTGGTGGAGTTGTTCCGCAAGGTATTGCAATTGGCAATGATAATAAGTTTTTAGGTAAGGTAAATAATGATGGTACGGTACGTCTTCCTACAGGAAAAATTATCGGTAAAACTTTACCAAATGCCTTAGTTGTTGATGATTCATACAACATAATAGGTGCTGTATTATATCCGGGATTAATATATAACAATGAAGGAGATACAATTGGGCGTTTAACCGGTGACGGACTATATGTGAGTATAGAGGGTCAAAACATCGGTTTTGTTTCCGCAATGGGATATGCATATAAAAATACAGGAACAGATTATGTATTGGATGGTAAATTAGTATCATCTAAAATGGTTGTTTCACTAACCGGAGAGTTTATAGGCAGCGTTGCTCCCGGTGGAAAAGTTACGGATTTTGATGCTAAGGTAATAGGAAGTGTGCACGCAAATGGTTATGTATACAATAAAGACAATCAAATAGTAGGAAAAGTTATTACTGGAGGGTATACTATAGACACATATGGTAAATATCTTGGTTTTATATCATATAACGGAGAAGTAATAAATAAAGGTGAAACAGTAGGCAGATTACGGGCAGATAATAAGATTATTGATACAAAGGGTAAAGTAATAGGTTATTTTATTGAAATATCGGCAACCGCTACCGATTTTAATGGAAAATATCTGGGACGTGTCATTCCTGATGGTAAAATTGTCAAAACAACAGATGTTATAGGAAGTGTGGGAGCCAGAGGTATTGTGTATAATATTGATGGTGCTCCTATAGGAGAAGTGACATATGCCGGTCCTGTTTTTGATTATTTAGGTAATTTAAGTGCGATAGCTCTACGCAGTGGATCCGCAGTATCAACAAAGGGAACTTTGGTAGGATATGTGAAGGGACAATATGTTTTTGATAACATTGGCAGAATGCTTGGAGCCGGAATGGAGCCTATGCAAATTATAAATTTATCTGATACCATATTGGGAATGAATTTTATAGGTGCTGATTTTAATAAAGAAAATATCAAATATAAAGTATCACCTTTTGGATATGTATATTCAAGTGATAATATTTTGACAGGAAATGCAATCGGTTTGACAACAGTATATGATCAAGCTGGATTAGCAAAAGGCTATGTTGATGTAGATGGTAAAATATCGGGTATGCCCACCGAGAGACAAGTTAAACTTACACAATTCGGGCAACTTATAGATGAACAAAATCTTTTGATTGGGTATAACATAGATCCATATTATGTTATGTCTCTTCAAATGGAATCATTAGGACATTTGGGTCAAAATAACTTGGTTATAAATAATTCAGGTACGGTGATTGCTAAAATAATACCTGAATATCAAGCAGTTGAAAGTACAAATGATGTAAAAGATAATTTGATGCCTATTATAGGATATGCCGGAAATAATCAAATAGCTGTAGGTATTAACGGAAATATGCTCGGATATGTAAGAAGAGACGGTATTGTTTATGATTTTCAATTAAATAAGATAGGTTCTGTTGTTGAAAACGAAACAGTAATAGGAAATGATAACTCGATTATCGGTAAGTTAGTCGGTTTTAGAGGTGTCGTTAATGATTCATGTGAGTTTTCAGGAGTCGTAAGTCCGAGAGGAGATGTTCGTAATAGTCGAGATATTGTAATTGGAAGAGTCTTAACAAATGGTCAAGTTGTTTCCGATACACAAATAGTGAATAGTTTTATTCCACTAAAGGGCTTGGTTACAGATTTCGGAGGTAACAATCTTGGAACAGTGACTGCCTTAGGTCGAGTATTAAATTATGAACAAGCTGATTTAGGTTGTATAAGGAGTGATGGCAGACTTTATGATTCTAATAATACATTCAAAGGAGCGGTCGTTACATCTGATCCGGTGATAAATTATGATGATGTTATGATTGGACGAGTATTGTTGTCAGGTAAAGTTGTGAATATAGACAATGAAATTGTCGGTTATGTATTACCTAATTTAAATATCGTAGCTCAAAACAAAAAGAAGATCATCGGTATGGCCTTTAAGTATAAATTTGCTTTTGATAAAGAAAATAATTTTATTGGTAGAGTTAATCGGTTAGGTGAAGTTATAAGTAATGAAAATAAAGTTTTGGCAAAAGTAACTCATAATGGAGAGGTTGTATCAGAAGGAAAAGAGATAGGTTATGCTCTATATGATGTCTATATTTATGATGAAAACAATAAAGCAATCGGATATCTGACTCAAGGTGGAAGTGTGGTAGGATTTTCGGGGAATCGTTTAGGTAAAGCTGATAGAGGATTTTTGATTGATAAAGAATATAATATTATCGGAAGAGGTGCAAGAGACTATTTTATCCGTAATCGTAGTAATGAAATCATAGGTGAGTTGCAAATAAATGGAGATATAGTAGATAATACAAACTCAGTTATAGGAAAAATTGACAGTAATGGTGATATCAGAAATGAAAAAGGTAAGATGTTTGCCAAAGCTTTTTATTTGCAATATTATAATATTCAAAAACCTGTTATAAAAACACAGACACAGGAAGAAGATACCAAGATTAAAATGGGCGAATTGAGTGCCCCTGAACCAGCTGAAAAAATAAGTCAGCAAATTGAAACAGAAAAAGCTACTGGTAAATATGGGCTTAAAGCAATTGGTATTGCGTTGACACCGGATGGCAACTATTTAGGGGAAATATTACAAAACAATGATGTAATAGATAAACTTGGTAATATGATAGGCAAAAAAATGCCTGATGGATTGATTATAGATAATGATGGGGCTTTAGTCGGGATTGAAGAAGTTAAGAACACATCTGCAGATAAAATGTTTATTCCTAGCGGAAGTTTTGGTGATGGTGCTGCTTATGGAACAGGAAATCAACCAAATAATTTAGGACCCGGAGGGGGGTTTGGTGCCGGTGAAAGGTATGATCCGATGCGAGCACAAATATTAGATGCAAACCAAAATTTAAGGAGAAGTGAATTAGCTATCGGTAAAATTTCGACACAGTTTAGCAAAGAAGCATTTGATGGCATGCAAACGCATTGGGATGGTGTGCCCAGAAAAATTTCTACATGGCGTGTTGATATGAGTGAGATGATTTTGGCAGATAAACCAATTCCGGCCGTGTTAGCAAGGACATTGATGTCCGGTGCTGAAAATGTGCCTGTAACAGCCATTGTTGAAAGAAATATCTATGCCGAAGTAGGACGTAATATTGTTATTCCTGCAGGTAGTCGTGTGATGGGAACAATGGGCGGTTTCAATGGAGGAGGCGGAACAGGCAGTGCCGTAAGAGTTAATATAACATGGGAAAGATTGATCCGTCCGGATGGTTCTGCGTTTGAATTTGCTTCTGCACAAACCGGTGATGCACAAGGTAGAGCTGGAGCTTTGGGATACATTGATGAACAATTGCTCAAAAAATATACATTACCGATTGTTACATCTACTCTCACAAGTGCATTGGCATTTGTTACTGCAGCGGGTGAAAATAAATCTGACGGAAATGGTGGCTCAACAGAAGATGCGCGAGCTGATGCTGCAAGCGATGCACGTCAAAACTTCATTACAGGGATGAATGAGATATTTAACCAAATTTTGGAAAGTAAAACTAATATTGCCGCAGTATCATATGTTCCGGCAGGTACCAGATTAATTATTTATCCTAAGGTAGATTTATGGATAAGAACGGCAGCACGTGAGCGAGAAGAGGCAGCAGAAGAAAGTGTTGCTCCAGGACCTTTGATTGACGGTAATGAGGGTAAAAAAGAAGATAAAAAAGACCTTCCTAAAGCCGGTGGAGGTTCTTCCGGAAGCAAAATAGAGGTTTATGGGGGAGAATCATCTAATGCTGAACCTGAAGGAGTTGCATTAATAGATGACGAACCTCAAAAGAAATCTACACCAAAACAAATGCCATCATATGCTACAACACCGCCACCATCAACGGGAGATGTTGTGGCACCTCCGTCAAGCAATTCGACGGCAGGATCCGGAGCAACATTATTTTAACTGGGGGAGTAACAAATGAGTTTTACAGTATTGGAATCGGTATTAAGGCCGCTGTCATATTGGTACAACCAAGAAAATATAGAAGAAGTTGCAATTAATAAAGCAGGACAGATATGGTTAAGACTTCGCGGTAAAAGAGCTTTTCCATGGGTAATGTATAAGGATGAAAAGCTTTCAAAAGAGTATTTGACAGATTTGTTATATATTATAGCCAACACTTATGAGCTTCCCTTTGATCCGATACAAGGATCGCCGGTTGTTTATGCGACAATTCCCGGGGATCATCGTTTTTCGGCAATTGCCGGCAGAAATGTGATGTACGATAATGATGATTTAACCGGAGGTGTTGCATTAACGATTCGTATTCATAGTGATGAAGTTGCATTCGGACTTGATGCATATGGATTGGTACAAGGTAAATCTTTGCACAAGATTAATCCTTTAAAGGATATTAAAGATCCTGAAGATCCGTATGAAAGATTACTTTTAAGTATTAAACGCGGTGATCATATTTTGGTTAGCGGGGCAACCGCAACCGGTAAGACTACATTTTTAAATAACTTATTGAAAATTTTGGATATTCATAAAAGAGTATTGACTATTGAAGATACAAGAGAACTTTTAGTTCCGCATCCAAATAGAGTGCATTTGGTTTTATCTCGTACTGAACAAACAAATAATATGGACTATTCGAAAATTATTGACTTGGTTGTTCGTTTTACTCCGGATGCTATTATCGGTGGTGAGATTTCAACATCAAACGCAGGAGCTTTATGGGAACTGATGGGATCTGGTCATGATAACTGCTTAGCAACCATTCACGCCGAAAGTTCAGAAGCCGCCTATCAGGCTTTTACCGATCGTATTTTGCATACATATCCTACTATTGACAGAGCAAAAACCATTGAAGAAATGCACCATAAATTGAGGGTTGTACAAATTAATCGTGATGGTAACTTGCGTGCAATTACTGAAGTCACTTAAAACAAGTAATATATTTTTATATCTTATTCTTCTATAAGTTCGATGTTGAGCATTTTTGCCATGCTACGACGATATTCTTCAGCCCACTCAATCATCGAATCAATCACAGGCTTAAGTTCATAACCGAGTTGCGTTAAAGTGTAGTCAACACGAGGAGGAATTTGAGCATAAACTTTTCTAATTAAAATTCCTTTTTCTTCCAAAAGACGCAAATTGGAAGTCAAAACTTTTTGAGTGATGTCGCCAAGCTCTTTTTTGAGCTCGCCGAATCGTTTAGTTCCATCCATTAAGTTTTGAATAATCAGAACTTTCCAACGATCACCTATCATCTTTAATGTCATTTCAGCCAGTTTTTCGGGCATATATTCAGACATGTGTTTTCTCCAAAAGCAATATAATCCAATATTAGTTTCTTTGATGAAACTATCGCACTCAAAAGTGCTCACTTTACATTCCTACAACATTTTTATACTCTTTAGCAAGAAGATTTTTATGTTTTTACAATAACAACTTTTTTATAAGGACTTTTTATATGAAAAAACTTTATATGTTAGCGGCTGTTTCAGCCATATGTTTGGCATCATCACAGGGTTTTGCTGCCGGATATCAACTTAATGAATATTCCATGACAGGCCTTGGCCGTGCTTTTGCCGGTGCCGGTGTTGTAGGCGATGACTATTCGGCATTGGCATATAACCCTGCCGGTATGGTATTAAACCAAACCTCAGGTGTTCAAGGCGGATTAAGTGTTGCTCATCTTAATGCTAAAGTCAGAGGACAGCAAAATGGCGAATACGCAAAAAACAAAATGAATATCGGTGTTGCACTTCCTCATGCATTCGGTCAATATAAAGTAAATGACCGCTTAACGGCAGGTTTTGGTATTTATGCTCCGTTCGGTTTAAGAACTCGTTACAGCAAACAAAGCTTTGTTGCCGATGCAGGCGTTCGTTCCGAACTTGAGGTTATTGACTTGGCTTCTGCCGTTGCATATAGAGTTACCGACAAATTATCACTTGGTGCATCTGTTATTGCTCGCTACATTCACGGCAGAATGACAAATACTCTTCCTGCTCCTCTAGGTGGATATAGTGATTTTGACCTTGATGGTTGGACAGCAGCTTGGAGCATTGGCGCAATGTACGAATTTACACCAAATACCAGAATCGGTGTAAGCTTTAAGGGTAAAAGTATGCAAACGGTGAAAGGTGACCATAAAGTTAACAGTACCCTTATGTCAATGTATGACGAAACTTTAACCAATGGTGAAGCATCTCCGGATTTGCCGGCAAGTTTATTGGTTTCAGGCTTTCATAAATTAAACGATAAATGGGGCTTAGCAGCTTCTGTTCGTTGGACGGACTGGAAAGACAGTTTCCAAGAATTTAGTTTGATATCTCCTGATGCTAAAATTTTAGCTCCTTACGGCGGCAAAAAAACCGTTGATGAAAAATGGCGCGAAACATGGACCATTTCTTTCGGTGCGGATTATTACTTGAATGAAAACTGGACATTGCGTGCCGGTGTTGCGTATGACCAATCTCCTGTTCGTAACAAATATCACCGCACAATCAGAATTCCTGATAGCAACCGCACATGGGTTTCTTTAGGTGCAAGTTACAAAACCGAAAATTGGCAATTTGACGCAGGTTATGCTCACTTGTTTATGAAAAACGGAACTTCTCAATATGAAGGTGATGTAAAAGCACACTTTAAGAGCTATTCTAATTTAATTGGTGTTCAGGCTCAATATAAATTCTAATTTACTGTTAATCCAAAGTAACAAAAGGCTCTCTTGTTTATCAAGGGAGTTTTTTTGTATGCTTATGTTCCTAAATAGTTATCAATTTGTTGTCTTAAATAAAGGATATAATCTTGCCCCAATGAGAGCATATTTTGCGGATTACTGATTTTTTGATATCCCAGAGCCTGACCATCTTGAATTTTTACCAATACAATGGCAAGCGGTGATGTTAAATTATAAGCCGACGCAAAATCATATTCGTTATCTTCCTGATAATTAATAACAAACATTGAGTATGTATCAGAATAATATTCATTATAAACTTGTTCGGTAAGTTCGACTGCTTGCGGGCAATCATAACAATCTTGAGTATTGTTAAAAAAGATATAGATTATAGATTTGTTATAGTTTTCATCTTCTGCAGCAAAATATTCTTGCAAAGGTTCATCAATCGGGTAGTTACCGCTGTTAAAAACAGGATTTGCCGACAAAGAACTAACCGTTGCCATAAAAAATAAGGCAATATAAAACCATATTTTCAAAGTGTTTCTCCCTTAAAAAATTATAACGGGGAGCAAACACCTTTCAACCATATATTTTCTTTGCTATCCAAATGTGGAGCTAAACAATTTATAACCTCTTTATGATAATTGTTTAGCCAGTTTCGCTCCTCGTTGTCTAACAGATAAACATTAATTAAACGCTTATCAATAGGCACTAAGGTTAGGTTTTTAAATTGTAAAAAATCATCATTATCGGTTTTTTCAACATAAACCATATTTTCAATTCGGATTCCGTATTTGTTTTCTTGATAATACCCGGGCTCAATTGATGTAACATAATTTTCTTGAACAGTTCTGAAATTGTTCGGGCTTAAACCGAAAGGATATTCGTGAACGTTTGAAAAATGTCCCACACTGTGACCTGTTCCGTGTCCGTAATTTTTATAATAACGCCACAATTCTGAGCGACAAATTGCATCTAATGCTACAGCTTGAATGTTGTTCGGAAAAATTAAAGATGATAATTTGATATGCGCTTTTAAAACTTGAGTAAATGCATTTTTGATTTCATCTGAAGGGTTGCCGATGGCAATTGTTCTGGTAACATCAGTTGTGCCGTCAAAATATTGCGCACCGCTATCCAACAATAAAACCGAATTTTCTTGTAAAGTCACACTGTTTCTTGTATCGGGGTGATAATGCACAATGGCCGCATTTTTTGCACTGGCGGCAATGGTTGCAAAACTGTCCGAAAAATACATATCGTTTTGTTTGCGAAAAGATTTTAACTTGTCAACAATATCTGTTTCGGTTTTATTCTGATAATTATTTTCAAGCCAATATAAAAACTTCACCATAGACACTCCGTCTCGGATATGAGCATTTTTAAATCCGTTAAGTTCAACCGCATTTTTATTGAGCTTAAATAAATATATAGGGTTTAACATATTAACAACTAAAGTTGTGTCACAAATATAGTCTAACATTTTTTGCGGGGTGGTTTTGTGGTCGACTGCTATTTTTTTATCGGCATATTTTTTCAGTTCCGCATACAACTCTGATAAAGGCATAATGTCTTTATATCGGCAATTATCGGAAAATATTTTTAATTCGCCGTTTTTGGATAAAACGGCATAAGCTCGCAAAACCGGAGTAAATTCTAAATCTTTAGCTCGTAAATTGGCGAGCCAAGACACAATATCGGCTGAGGTTATGAGCATGGCATCAAAATTTTCAAGAGAAAGTTTTGCAATTTCCGAGCATTTTTCTTGGGCAGGTTTTCCGGCAAATTCTAAAACATGCTCAAAAATATCATCACAAGGACATACTTTGTTTGCAAGCAAAGTTTCGTTTGCGATCATATTTATTTGGGCTTTTTTAAGCAAATTCCAATCAGAAATACTTATACACCAAGGGTTGCAAGTAAGATTTTGTATGTTTTGTTCTTTTAATAAACCGATAATTTCCGGAAAAAAAGACTTAACATCAACAACTTCAATGGTGTTTGTTGCGGTTTCCAAACGAGCCTGAATATAATATCTGCTGTCAACAAAAAGCCAAGCCTTATGAGGTGTAACCAACATATAACCATCTGAACCGGAAAAACCGCTTAAATGTAAAAGCATATTTTCTTCATCTTTAATATCTTGTTTTATGTACATATTATTTCTGGTTACCAAAAAAGCTTGTATATTTTCACTTTTAAGTTGTTGCTGAAAAGTCGCTAAAGTCATTATTTTTTCTCCATTAAAACCGCATACCAATTGTCAATATTATATATTTTCACAACACTTAATCCTTGTTGTTTATGCGCATCAATCACCCAATCTACCTGTTCATCAATAAATCCGGATAACACGCAATATCCGCCGGTTTTTAAGTGCTTATATAATAACGGCGCCATTTCAATTAAAGGTCTGGCCAAAATGTTTGATAATATAATATCATAAGGTGCGTTTTGTTGCACAATTTTACTGTTATATCCGTCACTTTGAGCCACATTTAAAAATTGCTCCAGATTATTATCAAATGCATTTTGAGTAGTAACTCTTACCGATTCATCATCAATATCAACTGCCGTAACACAAAGATTATCATCACCCCAAATTTTTGCACAGGCAAGAGCTAGTATACCTGAACCTGTTCCCATATCCAAAATATGCTTATGGTTTGCATTTTGTTTGTTCAAATCACTTATGGCATTTAAACATGATTTTGTAGTTTGATGCCCCGAACCGAAAGCGGTGGCGGCATAAATTTTTATAGCCGGTTTGTTGGTAATTGGTACTTGTTTTTCGTGGATACCGTAGATAAGGAAATCATCGGTTTCGATAGGGTCAAATTTTATGACATTTTCGGTCAGCCAATTTTTATTTTTTAAGACTTCAATTTTATATGTCGGTAAAATCACATTTGAAATTTTATCTGATGCAACAAAATCAGCATCATCAAAATCAAGCCCTGCGTATCCGACATATTCTTCTTTGCCGTCATCGGTATAATTGCAGGCGGTAACATCAAAATATTCATCTAAAAAAAATACTAAATCTTCCGAAATTGTTTCCAAAGGTTCAAAAGTGATAATTGTACAACTTGATAAATTATTGTTCATATTTTTTCCGTTTGTTATCTTTTTGTTTACTAAATATGTTTTATAGTTTATACATAAAAATGTTTAAACATCAACAAAGAGATTAATGTTATGAAAAAATTTACAGTTGCTTTATCTTTTTTAATGCTCGGCGCTTGTTCGTTTTCGGACGCAGGTGATATTTTATCAAGTCGCAATATACCGTTTAAGGTATGGCAGACACAAGAAGTGTTCAATTATGACCGTACCACAGGGGAAGAATTTTTATCTGAAAGTAAGGTGATTACAGAGGAAAAAATTGAAAAAAACGTTGTTTTAGCTGCAAAGACTGATGGTATAATGGTCTCGAGCAAAACATATCGTACAGATTTTTACAGTGTTGAAAATGTGAAAGTAAATAAAAATGCAATTATGAGTTCTACATTTTCTCCCGTAAGACTCAACAAAAATGCTGAGTATAAGGCTTTTGGTGAGGTAAATATTGATGGAACAAGATATATGCTTGTTCGTAAAGATAAGGACAAGGATATTATTCTTGTTAATGACGATGGTGAGATATTTCCAAGAATAGGTCGTATGATTGGTAACAGGATTGCTATTTTAGATATAAATTTTGTGGTAGAACCCGATGATGTGTTTATGCTCCCGTCAGTTAGTACAAGAACGGAAGTTTCTGAGGCTACCGATGGTTATGAGCTCATTTATGATGGTATAAAAGCTGACAATATGGTGTTTACATACAATATTTTAGGGGATATGGCTATGTCTGATCAATTTATGTTCCCATTGAACAGTCGTATCATTGAAATTAACAATATTAGGATTAACGTTTTAGATGCAGGTTATAACAAAATTGAATACATAATACTTGATACTGAGGTACCATGTAAATATGCGTTATAATTAAATGATATTCATTAAAAGCCGCCATTTAGGCGGCTTTTTGCTGTGTATCTTTTGAAAATGTGTTAAAAAAGTTGCTTTATTAATGGATTTTTAGGGTAAAATATTTAAAATCAGGTCTTAAATGAGGTAAAATGATGACTAAATTTGTCGGGGTGTTATTGCCCCTTCCGTTCAATGATGTTTTTGATTATAAAACCGATGAAGATGTGTCTTTGGGGCAAATTGTTCGTGTGCCGTTTTTAAAAAATACACAAGTGGGTGTTGTTTACAAAATCGGTAAATCAAGTGTATTAGAAGATAAAAAAATTAAAAGCATAATTGAAAGGTTGGCTTTGCCGCCCTTAAAAAAAGAACTTTTGCAATTTGTGGAATGGGTGGCAAAATATAATCTGGCAAGTTTGGGATTGGTGTTAAAAATGGTTTTAAGCGCTAAAGGGGCGTTTGAAAGTGCCAAGTTTGATGTTTTGTATAAACTTACGGGCAAAACCTTGGCTCAAGCCAAATTGAAAAATTCTGATGCCAGATGGCATGTGATAGATTTGTTAAAACATGCGCCATATTCAAAATCGGAAATTGTAAAGGGAGCAGGGGTCAGCTCAAGTGTTATTAATAAGTTGATAGAAACAAACATTATAGAGCCTTTTGGTGTGCCCAAAACAAAACAATTTTATGTTCCAAAATTTGACATTCAGGGTATAACCTTAACCCCCGAACAACAAAATGCGGCTGATTATTTATGCGCAAAATGTGATAAAGGGTTTAATGTAACTTTGCTTGACGGAGTTACGGGGTCGGGCAAAACGGAAGTATATTTTGAAGCCGCCATAAAAACCTTAAAACAAAATAAACAAGTGCTGATTTTGGTGCCCGAAATTGCCTTAACTACGCAATGGCTCGACAGATATGAAAAACGATTTGGGGTAAAACCGGCCAATTGGCATTCGGGTTTGAGTATAAATGAACGTACGCAAACTTGGCAAGCGGTAATTGAAAATCGGGCAAAGGTTGTGGTTGGAGCTCGAAGTGCGTTGTTTTTGCCGTTTGCCGATTTGGGCTTGATAGTGGTTGATGAAAGCCATGATCATTCTTTTAAGCAAGAAGATATGGTAAATTATCAGGCAAGAGATATGGCAATTGTCAGAGCAAAGCTTGAAAATATACCAATTATTTTATCTACGGCAACCCCCGATTTGGAAACTGTTGTCAATGTTGAAGCCAAAAAATATGATTGTGTAAAGCTTGTCAGCCGATATGCAAATGCCCAATTGCCGGAAATAAAAATTGTTGATTTAAAAAAAGACAAACCGCAAAAATCAAGTATGGGAACTTCTTGGCTTTCACCGACATTGGTTATGGCCTTAAAACAAAATTTGGAAAAAGGTGAGCAATCAATGCTGTTTTTAAATCGCCGAGGGTATGCTCCCCTTTTGATTTGCCGAGATTGCGGACATCGAATTGCTTGCCCGAATTGTACCGCTTGGCTTACAGAACATCGTAAAACGGTAAATCTGATTTGTCATCATTGCGGATATAGTATGCCTACACCAAAAGAGTGCCCCGATTGTCATTCAACAGAAGGTTTAACAGCTTGCGGCCCCGGAGTTGAGCGTATTGCCGAAGAAGTAAAAGCCCGTTTTGAGGGTGCCAGGGTTGAGATTATATCAAGTGATATTACATCTTCGTTTATGGAAGTTTCAAATGTAATCGGCAAAATGCAAAACAAAGAAATTGATATCTTAATCGGAACACAAATTTTGGCCAAAGGGCATCACTTTCCGTTGTTGACTTTGGTGGGTATTGTCGATGCTGATTTAGGTCTTATGGGAACAGATTTAAGAGCTTCGGAACAGACATACCAGTTGTTGTCTCAAGTTTCCGGTCGTGCCGGCAGAGGCGATAAAAAAGGAACGGTATATTTACAAACATTATATCCCGAAAATGCGGTTTTACAAGCGCTGATTGAGAAAAATCGAGAAGGCTTTTCGGAGCTTGAAAAGAAATCGAGAAAAGCCCTTAATTTGCCGCCGTTCGGAAAATTGGCCGCCTTGATTGTTTCATCAAATAATGAAGATGCGGCGCAAAAAGTTTCATCAAGACTGATAAAAAATGCTCCTCGTACGGAAGGGGTAAATGTGCTTGGTCCGGCACCTGCTCCTATCTATATGTTAAGAGGAAAATACAGATACCGCTTGCTTTTAAAAACATTAAAGACTATAAATATACAAGAGGTACTGAAAAAATGGCTCAAAATGGTAAATGTGCCGTCAAATGTAAGAGTTGAAGTTGATATTGACCCATATTCGTTTATGTAGCTTAATTATTGCGGAGAAAAAATGAAAAAAACACCGAAATATCAAATTGCCGAAAATTATGCAACCGCATTGTATGAAGCGGCAATTACCGATAATTCATTGGAAATCGTTTTTAATGATTGTATGTGTGTAGAAAAGGTTTTTCCCGACATAAAAGAGCTTTACATTCTTAATAATCCCGAACTTAAAAAATTTCAAAAACAAGAAATTATTGAGCAAATAGCAAAAAAACTTAAGATTTCCAAAACTCTTAAAAACTGCTTACTGATATTGGTTGAAAACAATCGTTTTGCCGAATTAAAAGATATATTTTCGTTTTTTTATAAGCTATATTATAAAAATCAGGGCATTGTTGAAGTTTTGGTGCACAGTGTAGAGCCTTTAACGGATAAGCAACAAGAAAAACTTGAGCTTGGTTTACAAAAGGTGTTAAAACAAAAAACAATGATTAGGTATAATATCAATGAAGATATTTTGGGCGGTCTTGTGGTTGAGTTCGGTTCCAATCGCATTGATGATAGTGTTAAAGGCAAACTTAATTGTTTGGAACAGGTTATGAAAGGTAATGTATAATGTCTGTACAAGCTGATGAAATTTCATCTATCTTAAAAGAAAAAATCGCCGAGTTCGGTTTGCAAACAGATTTAAGTGAAGTCGGCAGAGTGACCACTGTCGGTGACGGAATCGCCAAGGTTTACGGTCTTGACAATGTGCAAGCAAACGAAATGGTTGAATTTGCCTCAGGTGTTAAGGGTATGGCGCTTAACTTGGAAGAAAAAAGTGTCGGTGTGGTTATATTCGGGTCTGACGACAGTATAAGAGAAGGAGACATTGTTAAGCGCACAAATAAAATTGTCAGTGTACCTGTGGGTAAAGAACTTTTGGGACGCGTGGTAAATGCACTTGGCGAGCCGATAGACGGTTTGGGAACAATAAAAGCCAAACAGTTTTCCAATTCGGAAGTTAAGGCTCCGGGAATTATTGAAAGGAAAAGTGTGCATGAACCCGTGCAGACCGGTCTTAAAATTATTGACTCGCTTATCCCGATTGGCAGAGGGCAAAGAGAACTGATTATCGGTGACCGGCAAACCGGAAAAACCGCCATCATCTTAGATACCATCATTAATCAAAAACATATAAACGATGCGGCAAAGTCAGAAAAAGACAAACTGTATTGTATATATGTTGCTATCGGGCAAAAGCGTTCAACCGTTGCCCAAGTGGTAAAAACCTTAAAAGACCATGGTGCTCTTGATTATACCATTGTGGTAGCCGCTACTGCTTCGGAGTCTGCACCTTTGCAATATATAGCACCATATTCTGGTTGTGCTATGGGCGAATATTTTAGAGATAACGGTATGCATGCGGTGATTTTTTATGATGACTTATCCAAACAAGCAACTGCATATCGCCAGATGTCGTTATTGTTAAGGCGTCCGCCGGGTCGTGAAGCATACCCCGGAGATGTGTTTTATTTGCATTCTCGTTTGTTGGAAAGAGCTGCCAAACTTAGTGATAAGCAAGGCTCCGGTTCTCTAACGGCAATGCCGGTGATTGAAACACAAGCAGGTGATGTATCGGCCTATATTCCGACCAATGTAATTTCGATTACGGATGGTCAGATTTTCTTAGAGACCAATTTGTTTTATCAAGGTGTCAGGCCGGCGGTAAATGTTGGAATCTCGGTAAGTCGTGTGGGTTCATCTGCGCAAATTAAGGCGATGAAACAAGTGTCATCAAGTATGAAGCTTGATTTGGCGCAATATCGTGAGATGGCAGCCTTTGCCCAATTTTCGTCAGATTTGGATGCATCAACGAAAAATTTGCTTGAAAGAGGAGCTCGTTTAACAGAACTCTTAAAACAACCCGTATATCATCCGTTGCCGGTTGAAGAAGAAGTTGTTTCGATTTTTGCCGGTGTCAACGGATTTTTAGATAAGATATCACTTGATGGTGTCAAAGAATTTGAGCAAAAAAGCATTGAAGAATTGCGTGTAAATTATCCGCAATATTTAAGCGAAATTAAAGAAAAGAAAGTTATTTCAGATGAGCTAAACAAAAAATTGAGAGAGTTTTTTGTGGCTTTTAGGGATAAGTTTTTAAGCCTTGAAAAGGTGGCTTAATATGGCAGGATTAAAAGAGTTACGCAATAGGCAGATGAGCATCAAATCAACCCAGAAAATTACTTCTGCGATGAAAATGGTTGCTTCATCTCGTTTACGCAAAGCTCAAATTATGGTTGAAAAAAGTAAGCCGTATTCTGAAATGATACATACTGCGGTTAAGCGCATTTTAGTTGCTGTTAGAGAAGAAGAAAAAACAAAAAAAATCAGCTATGTTTTGCCATCGGTTTTGCGTCAAAAAACAAATGCCAAGCATTATTTATTGTTTACATTTTCCTCCGACAGAGGACTTTGCGGAAGCTATAATCAAAATGTGTTTAAGGCTACTATTAAACGCATTAAAGAGTTGCAAAATATGGGTAAAACGGTTAAGGTTGTTTGTTACGGTAAAAAAATTTATACAGCCTTAAAAAAAGATTATGCTGATTTGATACTTGAGCATTATGAATCGGTATCGACTAACGGCTTGTTTTATTATGAAGCAATTGATATCGGAAAAATTATCGGTAAATGTTGTACCGACGGCACTTGCGATGTTTGTGAACTGGTATATAGCGAATTTTATTCGGCATTATCAAGAGAAATGGTGGTAAAACAAGTTTATCCTTTGGAAGAAAAATATGCATATGTCAGCGATGAAGATTTAGCTCTTTTAAAGGTTAAAGATGCGTATTATGATTATGAGCCGGACAAATTCAAACTTTTAGATGTGTTGTTGCCAAAGTTGGTGGTTGATAACATTTTTACAGCTATGGTCAACTCTCAAGCTTCCGAACAAGGAGCTCGTATGACGGCAATGGACAATGCAACTCGCAATGCAAAAGATATGATTGATAGTTTGACCTTAAAATATAACAGTATGAGACAGTCGGCAATTACAACCGAACTTAACGAAATTATTTCAGGTGCTGAGGCACTATGAGGAAGAATTCTTTAGGAGAATAAAATGACAAAGAAAATTGATGTTAACGCACAAAATAAAGATACAAAATCAAAAATCGGGCACATTTCTCAAGTGACCGGTGCGGTGGTTGATGTTAAGTTTGATGATGTAAAAAATTTGCCCAATATCGGATATTCGCTCGAATGTGACAATCAGGGCAAACGGTTGGTTTTAGAAGTTGCTCAACATATCGGTGAAGGTGTGGTAAGAACAATTGCGATGGATACAACCGACGGTTTGGTAAGAGGTATGGAGGCCATTAACACCGGAACACCCATTGAAGTGCCTGTGGGACCGGAGCTTTTGGGTCGAATTATAAATGTTATCGGTGAGCCGATTGACGGCAGGGGTGATATTAAGGCAAAAATTATGTATCCCATACAAAGAGAAGCACCTTTGTTTACCGAACAGGCAACCGAAACCGAAATTTTGGTTACCGGCATTAAAGTAATTGACTTGTTAGAGCCATATCTTAAAGGCGGTAAAATCGGTCTTTTTGGCGGAGCAGGTGTGGGTAAAACCGTTCTTATTCAGGAGCTTATTCATAACATTGCCAAAGGACATGGCGGATATTCGGTGTTTGCAGGTGTCGGAGAAAGAACTCGTGAAGGTAACGATTTGTATCACGAAATGATAGATTCGGGCATTATTGATTTAGAAGGTACAAACTCTAAAACAGTGTTGGTTTACGGCCAGATGAATGAACCGCCGGGGGCTCGTGCCAGAGTGGCTTTAACCGGACTTACGCAAGCCGAATATTTTAGAGATGAGGCTCACCAAGATGTGTTGTTCTTTGTTGACAACATATTCCGCTTTACGCAAGCAGGGTCTGAGGTTTCGGCACTTTTGGGACGCATTCCGTCTGCGGTGGGTTATCAGCCGACCTTGGGTACGGACATGGGAGCAATGCAAGAGCGCATTACCTCAACCAAAAACGGCTCAATTACATCTGTGCAAGCAGTGTATGTGCCGGCCGATGACTTGACCGATCCGGCACCGGCTACAACTTTTGCTCACTTAGACGCAACAACGGTTTTGTCTCGTAAAATTTCTGAACTCGGTATATATCCGGCGGTTGACCCGTTGGATTCCACATCAAGAGTGTTGGCTCCGGATATTGTGGGTATTGAGCATTATGAAGTTGCTCGCGGTGTGCAAGAATTGTTGCAAAAATATAATTCGCTTCAAGATATCATTGCCATTTTGGGTATGGATGAACTTTCCGATGAAGACAGGCTTACGGTGTCTCGTGCTCGAAAAGTGCAAAGATTTTTATCGCAACCTTTTCATGTGGCAGAAGTGTTTACGGGCACAAAAGGTGTGTTTGTTGATTTAAAAGATACTATCAAAGGCTTTAAGGGAATTTTGGATGGGCTTTATGATGACGTTCCCGAACAGGCATTTTATATGGTCGGAACCATTGAACAGGCTTTGGAAAAGGCTAAAAAATTAAAAGAGAGTGCATAAAATATGACAATATCTTTAACCATTTGCTTGCCTGATAATGTGTATGTAAAAGAAACTGCCGATAAGGTTGTTTTGCCGGTTGAACAAGGCAATTTTACCGTTATTGACGACAGAGCTCCAACAGTATTGTTGTTGCATACAGGTTTAATCCAGTGTTTAAATGAAAAAAATGAGATAAAAAAGTGCTATTTTATCAATAACGGCATGGCAGATATTGTCAATAATACTTGCTTGGTGGCGGCTGAAAGGCTGATTGATTTGCAAAAGGAAAACCTTGATGATATAAAACTTAAAGCTAAAGAAAATAAGTTTTATCAGGATTTAGGAGAAAGATTAAAAGCTTTTTAAAAAATAGCTATCAATTAAAATTGCTTTTTCTATTCTCCTCTTAACAAAGCTTCAACGAGTTCTTTTGTAGTTGGAATTCCTTCCTTATACATCGGATCATCGGCAAAACGATACACCTGATGTCCGGCAAAAATCAAATTATTTTGAACATCACCACCGTGTCCGCCGTCATAAAGTGTTTTGTGGATACAATATGTTCTCGGATCCGGCAATTTTCCGGTAGAAAGTGTTGCCTTTGACCAAGTAGAAAATTGGCATTGTGACAAACAACCCGCGCATTCGGCTCGATCAATTTTCATTTGTTGCCAATCGGCAGGAGTTAAAAACACAACCGTATTATCCGGAGTTTCTTGCACTACGCTCAACCCTGCATCAATTTGATTTTGGGCTTTTTGCATATCTTGAGGTTTGATATAAACCGAACGTGCTGCATTTAATGATAGTGCACAAGAAAACTCGGCATCTGGCTCAGATTTATATTCAATTTCATTGTTTTTACGCTCAATCAACTTGGCTAAAAAGGCATTGTTAATTGCTGAGGAATAAAATCCTGTCGGTGAAAACTTTTGCAAAATAACATCACCTTTTTTAACGTTTAACAACAGTTGTTTCCAAGCATCGCTGATGGGACTTTCAACAGTTAACATCGGACGAGTTCCAAGCTGAAATGCAATGTCGCCGATTTCGGGATTGTCGATATAATCTTCCCAGTCTGTTAAGTTCCAAATACCACCGGCTAAAATTATCGGAGTTTTTTCCAAACCGATTGTACGTAATGTTTTTCTTAACTCAACCAAACGATTGTAAGGCACTTCGGGTTCATTGGGATTTTCGGCATTTGATAAACCGTTATGACCGCCGGCAAGCCACGGGTCTTCATAAACCACACCGCCTAAAAATTCGGGACATTTTGCATATGCTCTTTTCCATAAAATTTGAAAAGCTCTGGCTGAAGATACAATCGGGTAGTAGTAAACCCCGAATTTTGAGGTTAATTCTGCCAATTGATAAGGCAATCCGGCTCCGCAAGTAACACCGTTGATTAAGCCTTTAGAACCCTCCAAAATAGATTCAATCATTTTTTGTGAATCTGCCAATTCCCAAAGCATATTCATATGAATACGTCCGTTTCCGCCTGAAATTTCATATGCAAGTTTGGCTTGTGAAATTCCTCCCTGAATGGCATATTCAACAAGCTCTTCATGCCTGTCTAAGCGTTTTTTGGTTTTAAAACTTTCCATTATTACATTACCGTTGTTATCTAATACATCGGGAGTTACACCGGAAAATGTGCCGACACAGTTTTCCCGAGCCCATGCACCCGAGCTGTATCCGTTGCTGGCATTAATACCTTTACCACCTTCAATAAGCGGCAAAACCTCTTTACCTGATAAAATAATGGAGTTTAATTTTTTCAATGCTTTTTCCTCTTTTTTAAATTAACATTATCCTGTTTATAATCATTTTTTTTGTAAATTAAAAGTAGGCACTTTTAATGCGCATAGTATCCCAAAGGAAACTAATGTTGAAAAATAAGGGATTTACGAAATTTGCTAATGTTAAAAAATTATTCCGTGAGTGATAAAATCGAAAAAGATAAACCATTTAAGATGATAAAAGATATCAAAATGTTTATCAAGGCATAAATTTTAAGCATATTAAGTAGTATATCATTTTTTAAAAGCGGCAATTTTTGCGGTAAAAATTGCAAGAGTTTGTACAGCAAGCGCACAAACAATGCTATTAGCAAAAGCTGTAAAAACAAACCGTTTGAAGTGATAACAGCCTGATATGGTTTCAAGATAAATGATAATGTGGCAAAGAAAACAAAATAAAACACAATTCCCATAAGAGCTATTTTATTAAGTTTTATAAATTCTCGTTGCTTTTGTTTTTTTATTTCTTTGTTTTTTTCATTAGAAAGTTCAGAGAGTTCAATTCCTCTGATTTTTACCGGCTTTTGACTTTCATCTTTAATTTTTTGCAATTTTAGTTTAATTTTTTCTTCCATTGCACAAAGTCCGCAACCTTTAGATGTGAAATAAATGTGATCCGGATTATTTTTACAAGTTTTTAATTGTTTAAACAGTTCTTCAAGATGTTCTTGCCATTCTTTGGCAGTCGGTCTTTTTTGATTTTTCACAAAAGCTCTATCAAACATATTGAGAGTTTTTTTATCAAAATATTCGTGCATACTGTATGGATGCGCAGATTGATAAGAATCTGGCCATAAGCCGTAAGCATAATGATAATTTTCAATTCGGCTTTGAATTGAAAGCATCTCATCAGTTTGCTTTCGAGGTGTTCCTGAGAAAGGATGAATACCATTGTTTAAAAGTTTGAATAAAATTACTGCCAAAGCAAATTTATCTTGCTCTTCGCCCATTTGTTCACAGTTTTGGCTCATTCCTTCGGGATAGATATATTCTTCGCTGACAAATTCTGCCGGATAACGAATATTATCACCTTTTATGGAAAACCCGTCACAGTCAAACATGACAACAATCATATTTTCTTTGTAAACAAACACATTTGAAGGTTTTAAGTCAACAATGTAATGACCACACTTATGAAGAGATGCAACAATTGAGGCGATGTTATAAGCAGCAAACAGACGATTTGCATAGTTTTCGGATAAACCAAGTTTTTTTCTGACCGCTTTTTGCATGAGATGATCCAGAGATACTGCTTTTTGTGTATCAATGAATGGCATTAAATAGCCTACGCAAAAACCTTGATCATCTTCCAAAACAGCCTCCGGCCAAGTCATTTGTATAATTTCTTGTCCATCATAAATGAGCTTATTGTTGGCTGGACGATTTGTGAGCATTGCTTCAAGTTTGCGTCTGTTGGTTTGGCTCTTGCTCTTGTCATGAAAAATTTTTGCGACCAGTTGCGGGTGCGTTATGCTTTTGTATATTTTGCCGGCAGCACCACCCTTATTTAAGAGTTCGCCGAGTTTTTCTCGTTCAAAATGTCCGTCACTGAATATGGCGTTATAATATGTAAACTCAGTTTCACTCATTTTAATCCCACCCATAAAAATGTTTTATCATCAGGATTAATTTTCTGTGCTTTTGGATTTGAAAGTGTGTTATTTAAGGCTCTGATAGCTTTAAGTTGATTTGTAGATTTGTGTAAAAAATTGTTTATGGGATAAACAAAGCCTCTTTCCAGTTGTTCATAATCGTTTTTAAAAGCAAAACTTGTTACACCATCAGTCATAAGCATTAAACTGTTTGCTTTTTCAAAGTTTGTAAAACGCAAACTGTCTTTCCAATCATCCATGGTGTAAAAGTATGTTTCGCAAGAAAAAATTCCGTTTTCGGGCTCGGAGATAACGGCATTGTCATCGCCTAAAATGGCAATAGCGGCACCATCTCCGATATGAAAAAAGAGACCTTTGTTTTTGTAGTAGAACACACCGACTACGGTTGCGGCAAAATCTATAATACCAAGCTCTTTTTTGCTTTTGTTATAGCGATGTAAAATAAGCTTTTGACGAGAAATTTCAATTGCATCAATAATTTTTTGCTTAATATCGGTTGCGGAAGCTTTTATCAAAATATCACAAAGTGTATCACATACAATTTTGGCGCCGATTTTACCGAACTTTGCCGAGCCGGCACCATCAGAGACCACCGCAACCATTTTGTTGTCGGTTTTGATGTGTTTACAATAATCTTGACAGGGTAAATTTTTCGATTTGTGATAAGCCCCTGTGATACAAGATGATAACACTTTTATGTTTTTACTTCTGTTCTTCATTCCATGCATCAATATTATTAAACAATTCGTCGGCATTTGGGGCTGCCTTTGATACGCAAGAAACACTACGACTGAGCCACAAGAAAAATTCAGTAAATTTTAATCCGGTTAAACGTTTTGGTGAATTAAGCGAAAACTTGGCAAGCTTGTCTAAATTTGCACCTTGAGTTCCGACAGCATGAATCACCACTTTTTTATTTTGTTGAGCGATTTGACATTTTTTTGCTGCTTGCTCCCAACCGTAATCAGTGGGTTCTCCGTCACTGATTAAAAAAATCCACGGACGTTTTGAAGTCACACCGCACGAATCATACAAGTTTTTCTGGCTTTCAATTTTTTCCAAAGCCAATTCCATAGCCTTTCCCAAAGGGGTCAAACCACCTGCTTCCATTGTGGGAGCGGTAAAATTCATGGCATCAACCCAATCTGAACTGACCACAACTTCGTCTTTACCATAAGCTTTAATAATTAAAATTTGTACACGTGAACTGGCATCAATGTCTTCTTTTAATTCTTTTTCGAGAGCGCTTAATCCGGCATTGAGCTGGGAAATAGGTTCTCCACGCATTGAGCCGGAGCAATCAAGCACTAAGACGCAAGGGGTACGTTCATTAGCATTATCGGCAAATTCGACATATGGGATTATATCATCATTCATATTATTGTTTTCCATGCAACACCTCTTAATATTTCGGATACGTATGAGGATATCCCGAACCATCAATCGGTTTCGGGTCTGATATTTTGCCACAAGCAGATAAACTTAAAATACCTGCGCACAATATACAACTTATAAAAATTTTACAAACAAACTTCATTTTTTAACCTTTTTTTATTGTAAGCGAGTTTAAAAAGATTATATTGAAAAACAATTTTAATTACAAAGCAATTTTAAGGATTTTAACAGGTGAAAAGCAAACTTATTGTTCTTTTAGTTTTTTTAATGCTTTTTTCTGCGGTTTCAAATGCGGCCATAAACATTTATTCCGAACCCAGAAGCTTGCCGCAAAGCAAAATCATGCATCAAAGTGGCCTAAGTTTCAAACTGTCTGATTTTAAGGGAGATTTTGTCTTGGCCCATTTTTGGTCAAAAACTTGTGCGCCTTGCATAAAAGAACTTAAAAGCCTTAACAATTTTCATAACAAAGTAAAAGATAAGGGTGTTCGTCTGATTCTGATTTCTCCAAAAGAAGAATGGTTTGATACCGGTGAACAAAGTCGTTTCCTAAAAAGATACGGAGCTGCCGATTTGGAGTTTTATGTTGAAGAGAATAATGATTTATCCGCCGATTTCGGGATTTTTACCACTCCTCATACGGTAATTATTAATACTAACGGTCAAGAAGTGGGGCGTTTGAGAGGAAGTGAAACTTGGGATAAAAGCAAAGTCATTAATTATGTGTTGGAATTGAAAGAACGAGTACAATAAATTTTGTTTTTTAAATTAAAATTCTTGACGATTCGTGTTTTATGGTATACTCTTTAAAACAGCTTAAATTTTTAGGGTTATTCGGTATGTATAAATTGCGTGCAGTTTGTCTTTTTTTATTATTGTCGCTGTATCCTTACAATGCAGATGCAAAAGTTTGTTTTTTACCCGGAGTGTTAGCCGGAGATGGGTGCATGGTCGGAGAGGTTGTTACAGATTGCGATGGATATACCAGAACCACACCTTGCCCTTCAAATTATAATTCTGAAACATGTAAGAAAAACGGAAGGACGTATTATAAATGTACCTGTAAATCGGGTAATTATGCTATGCCGAGCAATGATTATATATGCAGGGGAGATTATGATGCCACTTGCGGTTGTGCTGCCGAACATACTTATTGCAACACCCGAGTTTATCCTTTTGAAAGCTGTGGTGAATATAGTGGAACATATCCTTCTGCTGCTGATTCGTGTGTTGATCCGGCAGATAGAACTCCTCATTACAAATCTTGCGGATGTTCGGAAACTCTTTACCCTTATGATTGCAAGGAAAAAGGGCTAAAAGAATCCAAATTGGCATCAAAATGTACGGATAGTACCGGAAAATCATTTTATAGCTTTTGCGATTGTGCAGACAGTTGGACGACGGAACCTTGTTCAGAGAACTCGACAGGTTGTACGCGTATGTTGGATAATGTAGACAGAGGCGGAGGTCTCGGATATTGTTATTCTTGCGGAACTGAAATTTGTCCTGTTTCAGGTAATAGAAATTTGGCCGGATATTTTTGTAGCGTAACACCTACCACCACTACCGATTGCCAAGCCCTTGGGTATACAACTCTGGATAAGGGGGACGGGCTTTGTTCTGATGGTACCAAAGGTATGAAATGTATTTTTAATTCTAAATATCTGTTTTGTGAAAAGTCTGATGATTGTCCATATCCTACCAAAAAATGGTGCTTGCGTTTTAACAAATATTCTAATTGTGTTCAAGGTCGTAACGGTTGCTGGAAACCTGAAGGATGCGCTCAAGGTTATCATACCAGTGTAGAGGGCTGTGTTCAAACCGATATAACCTATGTTGATAAATGTGGCAGCGGAGAATTTTTTTACACAAAACTTGCCGGACAAGATAGCAATGGTTGCGGATATTGCTCTTCTGAATATTCTAGTTGTTCCGAAACTCCTTATCAGTACACATGTTCTGCTACGGATGAATATAATTATCAAAACTGCTATTTGTACGCAACGAATAAAGGTGAAATAAAGGCTTGTTGCGAAGAAAAACATAAGTTTTATGAAACTTGTGAGGCTGCCGGCATGTATGATTATGATGCAAGAGATGATATAGATATATATTCGGGTGTTTATATGTTTACCCAAAAAGTAGGGCTAATGGGAAAAACTTGCTACAAAAACATTTGTGAAGGTGTTCCGGAAGCTACCTGTGATAAAGATTTCACACCCACTTGTACTGCAAAAGGATGGGTGGTATATGGTGAATGTAAATGCACATATGAAACAGAAACTGATTGTATCAAGGCTTACATTAATTATAGATGTGGACAAGGGTCCAACGGGTGTTGGTACATAAGAGATTGTGCTATTGCGGGATACTATGATTATGATGATTATAGTAATGTAGATAAAGATTCCGGTCTGTATGTCCCTATAAGCCCCACAATTGGTAAAGTATGTTACACCAAGCTTTGCTCGGGTACTCCAAGGTCTGAGTGCAGTGGCACCTTTACAAAAACTTGTACGGGTGTAGATGAAGACTACGGAACTTGCTCATAGTTAGGATGATGTGAAAATTATTTTAGCACAATTTGTTCGATATGTGTTGCCAAGCCGCTTTTGTCGTCGGTTGTGACATATATGGCATAGAGTGTACCTTCTCCTTTTGCCGGCACCAGCCTTTCAGATGGAAATTTTTTGCACAATCTTCTGATTGAGGCAATAGGTTCAAAACCGAGAACGGAATTATAATCACCGGACATTCCGACATCTGTTATATAAGCAGTTTTTTTAGGTAAAATTCTGGCGTCGGCAGTTGGAATATGGGTATGCGTGCCGGCAACAATAGAAACCTTGCCATCAAACAAATAGGCAAAACTGAGTTTTTCGGCGGTGGCTTCAGCATGAATATCAACCAAAATTGCTGATATATTGGCACCTAAAATATAGTTTTTTAACACTTTTTCCAAAGCCTGAACCGGACAATCGAGAGCTTCCATAAATGCGCGTCCCATAACCTGAACAACCAAAAGTTTTTTGCCGTTAGCGGTTTCTATTTCGCAAATACCGCGTCCGACATTGCCTTCAGGAAAGTTAAGCGGTCTGACAATTTTTTTGCAATCATCTAAAAAAGGGATAATTTCACGTTGGTCATAAACATGATTTCCGGTTGTAATTGCATCGACACCTGCGGCAAAAAAATCACGACAAATACACGGAGTTAGGCCAAAACCATGAGCTGCATTTTCGGCGTTTACAACAATAACATCAGGTGCATATTTTTCTTGTATATGTTTAATGTTTTTTAGTACAACATCTCTGCCTGAACGTCCGACAACATCACCGCAATATATTATTTTCATATTTATCCTTTCTGTTACATATCTGTTAAATTAAAATATTAACTCTTCTTATGCAAGATTTTTTTATTGCAAAATGCTAAGATTTGATATACAATCAATGTATGTAAAAATACGTGATATATTTTTATGGAGTTTGCTATGAAAAAATTTATATTAACTTTGTTATGCCTTATCGGTATATCTCAGGTTGCATATGGTGCTACCTGTTTGAAAGATTACGGCGGAGATGATAGTTGTCTTGATAATCCAAATCCATCGGGTGACTGTACAACTCTCGGATATTCAAAATCTGATGTTACCGGTTGTTTGGATTATATTTATTGTCCTTTTGATCCTGAATATAAAAAATGTGTATATGGTACGAGTGGTGTAGATTGCGCTCAGTATGGTTTTAACAGTCTCGACAAATCTAAATGGTGTTCAAAAATTGTTGAATGCCCTAATGATGCCTCACTTACATTATGCGCTACGGTTTGTTATGTTGATCAAGAGTTGTGCGAAAAACGTCACATGGGGGCATCGTGTTCATCATCTGACAATTGTTATGCTCCTACCGGATGTAAAGTTGGATATTGTGATACCGGTACAGGTTGTAACATTGTTTGCAGTGAAACCGATTATCCTTATTCGGACCAGATTGAAAACGCTGAAATGATAGATGAATGTGTGGGATATATCGGCACCTCTCAAGGAAGTTGCACCGGTGATGTGGTGCTCAGATATGCAGACTATATTTGTTATGATAACTACTGTAAAATGGAATCAAGATGTCAGCCTCTTTGTGATGAGGAGATGTATCCTATTGCCGGACAAATTGAAAATGCAATTATGTCAGATGATGTTTGTTTGGGTTATTTGAAAGACTCTGACGGCAACTGTTCCGGTGAGGGCATAAATAGATATGCTGATTTTGAGTGTGAGCCCGGATATCGGAAAAACGCAGCCAAAACAGCTTGTGTTGTTGATACTTGTCCGTATGTTGATAAACAAGAGTGTTTGGATAGAAATCTTCATTCTAATTGTGATATTGATACAACCGTAGATCTGGATGAGTGTTATGTTCCTTCAACCTGTAAAACAGGCTATGTAACCGAATCTGAATGTAGTGAAGATGCATCGGAATTGATAAATGTTGATGCAAACGGTTGTGGCATATGTAATTGTCCGCATGGAAAAGCTGTTATGTACAATGGTGTTTGCACACCGGCATATAGCAGTTGTGAAGCAGCAGGCTTGATAACTCCGACAGCAACAGAAAAAACATTCTGCGGTGATGGAATTGTTAATATACTGGACTTGAACAAAAACATCTTAAAGTGTTATATGGAACATTGTAGCTATTGTTTCCCTGACGATACTCCAATTCCGTGTACCCCTTCTGGTGCCAGTGGCACGTTTGTTGATCTTTGGTGTAACAAATATCAATTTAACGATGCCGGACAATTTGAGTGGGTAGGGAAGGTTCGGTATGATACATATTACTCAGCACTGCCTTGTACAGGTACTGTATATCCACCTACATCAGGAAGCATGAACAATGGTGGTGGTGGCGGCGGTAGCCTTGAGTATTGTAAAGGTGAGAAAGATATATTCAATATGGTAAATACTACGTTTACTAACAAGTTTATATCTGGACAAAGAGAAATGCTACAAAACGCTGGTATTTATACAATGGATACAAATAGGTGTGCAGATCTCCAAGAATATGAAAACCATAACCTATAGTGGGTTTGCTTCAGTAACTTGCTTAAGAGCGCCATTGTTAAAATGGCGCTCTTTTGTATTTGCATTTTTTTATTGCAAAATGCTAAGATTTGATATACAATCAATGTATGTAAAAATCGCGATATATTTTTATGGAGTTTGCTATGAAAAAATTTATATTAACTTTGTTATGCCTTGTGGGGATGTCTTCAACAGTATATGCAACTGTTTGTGTGGTTGATTCCGGTGAAACCGAAAGTTGCACTCCGAGCAGCCAGACGGCTATTGACTGTGAAAAACTCGGATATTTTAACACAGATGTAGATGGTTGTACAAAATATCTTTACTGTCCGTATAATCAAAATTATAAAAAATGTGTTGCCGGAAATGTGGTCAGTTGCGAGGCATTAGGTTTTACAAATATTGAGTTTGATTCTTCATGTTCAAAAATTGTAACATGCCCCAGTGATGAAAACTTCAAATTATGCGCTGTGGTTTGTGATTATAAAGATAAACAAACATGCGAAACAACTTATACAAATTTTGAATGTAGAGAAGATGCGTATACGTGTTTTTCTCCAACAAATTGTAAAACAGGTTATTGTAAATCGGGCACGGCTTGTTATAATGTCTGTGATGGCAGTGTATATAAATATAGTCAAAATAATAAACCTGCCAATATTAGTTCATTAACCGGAAGTTGCACCGGATACGTAGGCACATCCGGTGGGGATTGTTCAGGTTCTCAGGTTACTGTATATTCTGGATTTAATTGTAGTTCAGGATATTGTAAAACCACTGATGAATGTGCAAAAATTTGCGATCCTGATGTGTATAAATATTATATAGGTTCTCCTGATTTGCCGGAATACGCAAGTACAAATGAATCATCCGAAAAATGTACCGGATATTATAGTACATCAGGTAAAGATTGCGCCGGTTCTTTGACTACCAAATATTCCGGATTTAATTGTGAAGATGGTTATCAAAAAAATGCTGCCGGTACAGGTTGTGAGAGAGCTTGTACATATGATTCAGAATTGGCATGTACAAGTGCTAATCCGGGTTCTGTATGCTCTGACTCTTCAGGATGTTATGAACCTTCCGGTTGTACAGCTGGTTATTGTTCATTAAATGGAACTTGTAAGCAATTGTGTAACCCAAGCTTATATCAATATACCAGCAATAATACAGACCCAAACCTTCTTACAGGAGAGCACTGCGAGGGGTATATTGACACGGTTGACGGAGGAACTTGTAGTGGTGAGTCATTAAAAAGATACAAGGATTATAGTTGTCCGGCAGGTTACAAGAAAGGAATAGTAGGGGGGTTGAACTACTGTGTGGAAGATCCTGATTATGTTGGTGACTGTTCTTCTTGTACTGGAGGGGTGATTAATTCATGTCCGACAGGTGCGGGTAGCTGTTATAGCTGTAAGTATCCGTATCAGACTCTTACTTTTAAATGTCTCCAATCTTGCCAATCAGGATATACGCTATCATCTGATAAGAAGACATGCACTAAGAAGAGTGTATGGGGATAGTTTTGTATTCTCTTATAACACCCGCCAGTATATACCGGCGGGTGTTATTAATTTATACCCCGTCATATCATGGCTTGACCATGGTATCTGGGTTAAACAATATATCCTTATTGTCTAAAAATTTGAACTGCGACCAAACAAAAAAACCTACCGCAAGGGTAAGGCTTTTTGTCTGGTCGGGACTATAGGATTTGAACCTACGACATCTTGCTCCCAAAGCAAGCGCTCTACCAGGCTGAGCTAAGTCCCGTTATATGTTGTTTACATCTAAAATAATAAGGTCGCAAGCTGTCTACGACATCTTTCTTGCTCGGCTGTTACATCAGCCTCGCTTCGGTCACTCGTTTTGTAATCTCGTTTCGGTCGCTTACCGCTTCCCTCACTCAATAACAAAACTTCGCCTCTTGCGGTAAAAATATCCATTAAAGGATATTTTTATCCTCGAGCCCAAAACAAGCGCTATTGCCAATCTGAGCTAAGCATTGTTTGAACTACAAGACCTAACATACACATATTTTTTTTAATTGCAAGCATTTTATTTAATAAAATAAAATTTTATCGTTTTATTCGTTCAAGCAATCCGGATTCTAAAAAGCTATAATATCCCTGTTTTGTAATTATCAAATGGTCACCAACCAAAATATCAACCGTTTTTAACGCATCAATAATTTTTTTAGTCATTTCCAAGTCGTTATGTGAAGGTTGCAATTTTCCGCTCGGATGATTGTGAGCCAATACTACCGATGTCGCATTATATTTAATCGCAGCTTTTACAATTTCACGAGGATGAACTTGTACACTGTTGATACTTCCTCTTTGCATAGCTTCTTCTTTTAACACTTGCAACTTGGCATCTAAAAACATAACCCTGAATTCTTCAACCTCCAAATAAGCCATTGCATTTGTATAATATTCAAGTAAATAATCCATATTTGCAATAATCGGCTCATCGGTTTCTTTTAAGTTATGCCAAGCAAACCTTTTGGCTGATGATTTTATAAGCTTTATGGCAGATACAACATTTACAGATAACCCGTAATCATATAATTTGTTTTGCGGAGCCGAAACAACATCTGCATATGACCCGAAATGTTTAATTAAATCTTTGGCATTTTCTTTTACATCTCTTCGTGGAATTGCCAATGCAAGCAACATTTCTAACAATTCATAATCAGCCATACTGTCGCCTTCATCTGTTAAAAATCTTTCTCTCAGACGATTGCGATGTCCTAAATAATGCGGCTGTGCTTTTCCTTCTTTTTCCATGTTTTTATTCCGTTTTATAAGGCGGCTTATCTAAGCCTTTAGGAGAATATGTAAACACTTCACATCCGTCTTTTGTAACTCCCAACGAATGTTCAAATTGTGCCGATAAACTTTTGTCTCTGGTAACGGCTGTCCAACCGTTTGAAAGTATCATGCCGTCTTTTTTACCAGTGTTTATCATCGGCTCAATGGTAAAAAACATTCCTTCTTCAATTAAAGGACCGGTTCCTTTTCTACCGCAATGCATAACATTGGGTTCATCATGAAAAACCTTGCCCAAACCGTGTCCGCAAAACATATCCACAACCGAATAACCATATTTATGCGCATAATCTTCAATTACGGCTCCGATATCTCCGAAATGAGCCCCCGGTTTTACAACATCAATACCGCGCATTAAACATTCGTATGTCACTTCGCATAAACGAGTTGCCTTAATTTTCGGTTTTCCGACATAATACATCCTGCTTGTATCACCATACCAACCGTTTAAAATGACCGTAACATCAATGTTGGCAATATCTCCGTCAACCAATTTTCTTTCATAATCGGGAATCCCATGGCAAATTACATGGTTTATGGACACGCATATTGTTTTAGGATAACCTCTGTATCCTAAACAAGCCGGAATTGCTCCGTTATTGACAATAAATTCTCTGCATAAATCATCAAGTTCACCGGTGGAAATTCCGGCTTTAACAAAAGGTGTGATATAATCTAAACATTCGGCTGCAAGCTTTCCGGCCTTGCGCATACCTTCAAAATCAGCCTTTTCATATATTTTTATCGAATTTTTATTTGTTCTCACAATTTTTCCCCAATCATTTTTTTATATCAATATCACTTGTATCAACAAGTGTCAATCACAAAGCCTTAAAATTGCATATAAGTAAACAGCAAAGTGGTCTTGAAAAACAAAAATAAGTGTGATAGTTTAAAAAAAGTTTTTTTAATTTTGAGAAAGTGATTATGAGCGATAATAAGCGAAAATTGGGTATAATAGCCGGTGGCGGCTCAATTCCGAAAATGTTGATTGATTATGTAAAAGCTAACCAAATTCCATATTTTGTATTGGCAATTGAGGGTAATGCCGACAGAGCCCATTTTGATGAAACCGTTAATCATAAGTGGATAAGAATAGGTCAGGCCGGAACAGGTTTTAAGTTCTTAAAAGATGAACATGTACTAGATGTTGTTATGATAGGTACAATCCATCGCCCCACTTTGCAAGAATTGGTGCCTGATTTAAGAACTGCAGCTTTTTTTGCAAAAATCGGTTTAAAAGCCCTAGGCGATGACGGAATTTTACGAGCTTTGGTAAAAGAAATTGAATCTGAAAATATCAAGGTTGTCGGCGTTCATGAAGTAATGCCCGAAATTCTTACCAAAGAAGGCTTGCTCACCAAAACAAAACCTGACAAACAAGCCTTGGCAGATATTAAACGAGGTATTGAAGTAGATTTAACTTTGGGCGCATTAGATGTAGGACAATCGGTGGTTGTTCAGCAAGGTCTTGTCTTAGGAGTTGAAGGTATTGAGGGAACAGATATGCTGATTAAACGCTGTAAAGACTATGCCAGAAAAGGTGTCGGTGGGGTTTTGGTCAAATTAAGAAAGCCCAATCAGGATATGCGCATAGATTTGCCCACCATCGGTGTAAAAACCATTGAAAATGCTCACAAATCGGGTTTAAGAGGCGTAGTTATTCATGCCGGCAATGCGCTCATTGTTAATGAGCGAGAAGTAATTAAACTTGCCAATAAATATAAAATGTTTGTTATCGGAGTAAATCCGGCGGAGATGATAAAATGAAAGTGTACTTAATTGCCGGAGAGCCCTCCGGAGATTTGTTAGGGTCTCGCTTAATGCGAGCCATGATAGCAAAAAATCCTGAAACCGAATTTTATGGAATTGGCGGCGAAACCATGCAACAAGAAGGCTTAAACTCTTTGTTTGATATTTCAGAACTGGCGGTTATGGGCTTGTTTGAAGTGTTACCGAGCTTGCCCAAAATTTTAAAAAGATTTTCGCAAACCGTTGAAGATATTAAAAAAATCAAACCCGATGTGGTGATAACCATTGACAGTTGGAGTTTTTCATCTCGCATACATAAACTTATTCGTAAGAAAAAAATCAAAGTTTTGCAAGTTCATTATGTTGCGCCTCAGGTTTGGGCTTGGAAGAAAAAACGGGCTAAAACCATGTACAAATATATTGACCATTTGCTCACACTTTTTCCTTATGAGCCAAAATATTTTACACCGCATAAATTACCTACAACATTTGTCGGACATCCCGTAATCGAAAGCAGCGTTTTATGGGCAAACGGCGATGATTTTCGCAATCGGTACAACATTGATGAAAATGCTCGTATTATGGCAGTTCTTCCTGGGTCAAGACACACTGAAGTCAGTCGTTTGTTGCCGGTGTTTTTAGAAGCAGTTAAAAACATAAAGGAAAAACATCCTGAATTTTGCTTTGTAATTCCGACTGTAGCTACGGTGGAAGAACGAGTGAAAAATATGATTAAAAACTGCAATTTGCCGATTATTGTTGTTAACAATGAAAGCGACAGGCACGATGCTTTTTGTGCGGCCGATGTGGCAGTTGCCGCTTCGGGAACGGTGGCTTTGGAACTGGCAATGGTTGACACACCGCATATCATAGCTTATAAACTTTCCACCGTATCGGCTTGGCTGGCCAAACATTTTTTGAAAATTCAGTTCGTAAATTTGAGCAATATTTTATTGGGCAGAGAAATTGTGCCCGAATTGTTGCAAGAAAATTGCAATGTTGAAAATATTATCTACCATGTCGAAGAATTGTTAAAAAAACAAGCTATTTATGAACGTCAAATGCAAGGCTTTGCCAAAGTTAAAGAAGTGTTGGGTTTAGGCGAACAAACCCCGAGTGCCAATGCTTGTGATATAATTTTCGGCCTTACTGATAAAAAATAAAACCAAAAAATTTATCGGAGAAGAAGTTTGAGAACTTTTTTTAATTACTTAAAAGACAACTTTTTTGCCGAAAAGGATAGATTCATACTTTGGCTTCCGGTGTTGTTCGGGTTGGGTATCGGGCTATATTTTTTGTTGCCGTTCGAACCTTCCTATTGGTTTACTGTCATCTTGGTAGAAATTTTATTGGCTCTTTTATATGTTTGGCGTTATGATGCGCATAAGTTGTTTATTGTCAGCGCATTGCTGATTGTTGCTTTCGGCTTTACAAACATTCAAGTAAGAAGTATATATCAGGAAAAGTTTATTCAATCGCCGACTTCAAACAAAGAAACTACATATTTAAGCGGTAAAATTTTAAAAATCGATAACAATACCAAAGGAAAAATCAGATTGTTGCTTACCGATGCGGCCGATTTTGACAACAAAAGAAAAGGTTTGCACAGAGTAACTCTTTCGACCAAAAAAAACACTTTAAAACAAGGAGATTGCGTTGAGTTGGTCGCAACCCTGATGCCACCTATGATGCCGGTGATACCAAACGGTTATCAATTTAATCGCAAATCGTTTTTTGAAGGATTGAGTGCGGTCGGATATGCCAACAGTACGGTGTTTAAAATCGAGTGTCGTACACCTGCAAGCTTTTCGCAAAAAATTTCGTTTTTGATAGATGATTTACGAAAAAATGTAACCCGAAAAATAAACCAAGAACTGCCAAAAGATGAAGCGGCCATAACATCGGCCATTTTGGCAGGTGACCGAAACGATATATCATTAAGTCTAAATCAACAATACAGAGATTCCGGTTTGGCTCACTTTTTATCAATTTCGGGTTTACATATGAGTATGATTGCCGCCATGGCTTTTTTTGCGGTCAGATTGATGATTAGTTTAATTACACCGCTTGCCTTAAAATACGATTCGAAAAAAATTGCCGCATATTTTGCAATTTTTATGAGCTTTGTATATTTACTGATTTCCGGCGGAGAGATTCCGGCACAAAGAGCTTTTATTATGACATTTGTCGTGCTTTTGGGTGTTTTGTTTTCTCGAAATGCAATATCAATGAGAATGCTTGGTTTTGCCGCTTTTATTGTTTTGCTGATTTCTCCGTTTGCCTTAATAAGTGCAAGTTTTCAAATGTCTTTTGCTGCCGTTTTGGTCCTAATTGCATTTTATGAACGATTTTCATCAAGCATACATAAGTTTTTTAAGGGTAAAAATGTGTTTAAGATTATATTTGCCTACATTGTCGGTCTCTTGCTGTCCGATTTGGTAGCAAGTGTTGCAACTTTGCCGTTTGCAATTTATCATTTTAACCGCATAGCCGTTTATACCACTTTGGGCAATTTGCTTGCCGGACCCGTAATCGGCATTATAATTATGCCGTTTGTGTTGTTTTCGTTGTTTTTGATGCCGTTTAATTTGTACGAATTACCGCTTAAAATTGTAGGAGTCGGTATTAAGGTCGTAAACGATATAACCTCTTATGTGTCCGGTTTGCCAAATGCCGGATATCAAGTCCTTTCCATGCCGTTTTGGGGCTTGATGTTGATTGTTTTTGGCGGTTTATGGCTCTGTATATGGCAAAGAAAGTGGCGTTTGTGGGGTTTTGTACCGATTGTGTTCGGAGTTTTGAGTATGTTTGTTGTTAAAACACCTGATGTCATATTTAGCGCAGACGGTAAAAACATTGCCTTAAAAGATAATTTTGAAAATATCTTGATTATGCCCTCAAGAGGTAACGATTTTGTAAAACAAATGTGGCTTGAAAAAACGGCCAATCAACAAGTTGATAAACACGAGCAAGAAAAAATCAAACAAATATATAAAGGTAAAACGGTTGATAAAAATCGGATAGATTTATCTTGCGATGAAAATTTGTGTAAGTATAAAAATTTGTTTTCTTGGGATAAAACCGGCAAAATTTTTATAGATGATAAAGAGTTGAAACTTAAAGATACTGATGGCGGTATTATTTATATTAAAGAAAATAAGGCACAGATTAAAAGCATTCGGTCAAATGTAGGTAATCGACTTTGGAACTAATATTTAAGGTTTAGATTGATTTTTTTAAAAAGCTTGTTAAATTATGGCTTTGAGTAGATGAGGTAAAAAATGTATGATGTTTACAAAATAAGGCAAGATTTTCCGATTTTTGCAAAAAAGATAAACAATAAACCGATTGTTTATCTCGATTCGGCCGCATCATCGCAAAAGCCTCATTGCGTGATAAACAAAATTGTTGACATTTATCAGGATTCGTATGCTAATGTGCACAGAGGTCTGTACGATTTGTCGGAAAACATAACTTATGAATATGAAAATGCCCGTAAAATTGTGGCAAACTTCATTAATGCAAATTCAAAAGAAATCGTGTTTACACGAAACGCAACCGAATCAATCAATTTGGTAGCATCATCTTGGGCTGGGTATTATCTCAAACAAGATGATGAAATTGTAATAACCGAGGCCGAGCATCATGCAAATCTGGTTCCTTGGCAGATTGTATGTGAGAAAAAAGGCTGCAAACTTAAAATTGTAAAAATCGGCGATGATGGAAGTTACATAAAAGAAGAATTTATTAAAACTTTGTCGGAAAAGACCAAATTGGTTGCCGTAACCGCCATGTCAAATGTATTGGGTACAATTTTCCCGATAAAAGAAATGACCGATTTGGCACACAAAACCGGAGCTAAAGTATTAATCGATGCTTGCCAGTTTGCTGTACATGAAAAAATTGATGTTGCTGATATTAAGTGTGATTTTTTAGTTTTTTCAGGTCATAAAACATATGCTCCGACCGGAATTGGAATTTTATATGCCAAGACCGAGCTTTTGCAACAAATGTATCCGTATCAAACCGGCGGTGATATGGTGGATAAAGTTACATATCAAAAAACCACATTTGCAGAACCTCCAGCTCGCTTTGAGGCCGGCACACCTGCCATTGTGCAAGCAATCGGCTTAGGAGAAGCTCTAAAATATATGCAAAATTTAGGATTGGATAGCATTAAAAAACATGAGACCGATTTAATTAGGTATATGTTTGAAAAAACCGAGCAAATAAAAAACTTCAAACATATCGGAACATCTGTTAACAAAGGCGGGGTATTTTCATTTCAGGTAGGAAATATTCACCCGCAAGATTTGGCATATGTTCTAAACAAAGAAGGTGTAAGCATACGCATCGGACATCATTGCGCCGAACCTTTGGTAAATCGTATGGGATATAATTCTGTGGCCAGAGCCTCATTCGGGTTATATACCTCAAGAGAAGATATCGATTCGTTTGTAACAGCGGTCAATAAAGCTGTCAAATTCTTTTAAGGAAAATTTTATGACTAATACCTCTGATGATATTGATGAAAATGAAGCACAATTGCTCCAAGCTCTTGAAATACAAGAACAAATAAACGCCGATTATAAGGCATTTGCCGGAAAAAAATTAGAGCCGAATGCTAAAAAAGCTCAAATGTTTGACATTGTTGAGGCCATCAAAAAAGTTTCCGACCCCGAAATTATGATAAATGTGTATGATTTGGGTCTGATTTACAAAATAAATCAGCAAGAAAACGGCGATGTTTTTGTGGATATGACTTTAACAGCTCCCACCTGTCCGGTGGCCGGAATTTTGCCGCAACAAGTGGCCGATTCGATAGCTACACTTGAGGGTATAGGACAAGTTGAGGTAAAAGTTGTATGGGAACCGGTATGGACAATTGAGCGTTTAAGTGAAGACGCTAAAGCCATGCTTGATATGTTTTAGGAGATTGATATGGAACACATTGAAAAATTGATAGAAACTTTTTCGCTTTTTGATGATTGGGAAGAAAAATATCAATATCTTATTGAGCTTGGCGAAAAGTTGCCGCCTTTAGATGAAAAGTATAAAACCGATTAGTTTAAGGTCAGCGGTTGCCAATCGCAAGTTTGGCTTGTGCCGATATTTAATGGTGAAAAATTTAGCTTTTTAGCCGATAGTGATGCCATTATGGTCAAAGGTATAATTGCCGTGTTAATGGCAATTTATGCAAATAAATCTGCAAAAGAAATAAAAGAAATTGAAGTCGAAAATTTTTTTGCTAAACTGGGTTTAGGTGAACATTTGAGCTTAAGTCGCAGAAATGGTATGATGTCTATGGTTGATAAAATCCGCCACTATGCAGATAAGGCTTAAAAAAATAAAGTGACTAAATATGAATATACATGAGTATCAGGCAAAAAAAATTTTAAACCGCTATGGTATAAACATACCCGTTGGTGCAATTGCTTATACTCCGGCCGAAGCCAAACGAGTGGCGGTTAACATTTCGCCAAAAGGTCCGTGGATGTTAAAAGCACAAATTCAATCGGGCGCCAGAGCCAACGGAAAATTTGTTGAAAAAAATGCCGGAAAACTTGGCGGTATCAGGTATATTACCGGTCGTAAAGATATTTTTGAAGAAGCCGAAAAAATGCTCGGTTCAACCCTTGTAACCGAACAAACCGGCTCTAAGGGAAAATCGGTAAGTAAAGTTTATGTTGAACAACATTTAACGGTAAAACAAACTTTTTATATTAGCTTGGTAATTGACAGAATGATACCATGTATCACACTTTTGGTTACGGAAGAAACGACCAACATTGTTGATGCGGTGATAAACAAACCTGAAAAAATTTTGCGTATTAATTTGGATATAAATGAACAAATCAATAATAATCAGATTAATCGCATAATTAATTTTTTGAAAATTGATAAAAAATATGCCAAAAACTTAAAACAATTTGTTTGCGGTATACATAAAGCATTTATTCAACTTGATTCGACCATGATAGAAATTAATCCGGTCGGGATAGATGCAAAAGGCAATTTTATTGCTCTTGATGCAAAAATTTCGTTTGATGATAATGCCCTTTATCGACATAACGACATATTAAGACTTCATGATGATTATGAAGATGAAGATCGAGTTTTAAAGGCCGCGAAATATGGCTTTCAGTACCGGGAATTTAACGATGGCAGTGTCGGTTGCATTGTAAATGGTGAAGGGGTGGCTCTGTCAATTAAGGATATGTTGTTTGAGACCGATGAAAAAATGGATTGTTTCTTAAATGTTAAAGGCGGTGTTGATAAAGATAAAATATCTGCCGGCATTAAGATAATTATGACAAATCCCAGAGTTGAAGGTATATTAATTAATATTTTGGGTGGTTTTTTGCGATGTAATTTGGTAGCTGACGGTATCATTGCCGCCGCATCAGAAGTGGGGTTAAATGTTCCGTTGGTTGTTCGTTTTGAGGGAACAAACAAAGACGAAGCGCAAGAAATTTTGCTTAGTTCAAACTTGCCGGTTTTAATGGCTGATACAATGCAAGACGGTGTTGCCAAACTGTTAAAAGCCATGAAAGAGAGTGATTGATGTCTGTTTTCTTAAATAAAAATACAAAAGTTTTGGTGCAAGGCATAACAGGTACGCAAGCTTCATTTCATACGCAAAAAATGGTTGCTTACGGCACAAAAATTGTGGCTGGTGTTTCGCCCAACCGAGGCGGCACAAAACACCTTGGTGTTGATGTCTATAACTCAACCATTGAAGCCGTAAAAGCAACAAAAGCAACCGCTTCGGTGATGTTTGTTCCGGCTCGCTTTGTTAAAGATGCCATTAAAGAGGCTGTTGAGGCTGAGCTTGAAACCGTTGTTGTCATTGCATCAGGAGTGCCGATTAAGGATATGATGGAAATTAAGGCTATGCTAAAAGGGTCTAAGACATTGTTAATCGGACCTAATACCCCCGGAATTATCACCCCTGATGAAGCATGTTTGGGCATTTTTCCGGAAAATATTCATAAAAAAGGAAACATCGGTGTTGTGTCTCGCTCATCTACTTTGACCTATGAGGCCGTAATTGAAACAACAAGAGCCGGTATGGGACAATCGACGGTTATCGGACTTGGTGATGATATGATTGTGGGAACGGATTTTGTTGAGATAATTAAAAAATTTCACGAAGATAACAACACCAAAGCCATTTTGATGATTGGGCGACAAGGCGGAATGTATGAAGAAACCGGCGCCGAATATTATGCCGGTTTAAAATATAAAAAACCTATAATAGGTTACATTGCCGGTTCAACCATTTCAACACAAGATAAAATGGGATATGCTGGCGACATTATTACCAGAGGAAAAATTACCACCGAAAGCAAAAAAGAAACATTGCAAAAAGCCGGAATTATGGTGGCTGACAGTATTAACCGAATACATCAACTGTTGGAAAACTTAAAATGAGTATCTTTAAGGATATTTTAAATTTTTTATTACCGCCTCGTTGTATAAATTGCGGAAAAATCATTACTGATGAAAACGGCCTTTGCGCCGATTGTTTTAACCAAATTACATTTATTTCCGAGCCCTATTGTAAATGTTGCGGTGCGCCTTTTATTGATGTCGTCGGTGCAAATAGGCATATGCTCTGCCCGAATTGTATTAAGAATAAGAAAAAATTGTTTCGATATGCACGAGCCGCCATAAAATATGAAGATGTATCAAAAAATATGATTTTGGCATTTAAATTTATGGATAAAACCGAAAATGCCAAAGTTTTTGCCAAGTGGCTTAAAATGGCCGGTGCGGATATATTCAGCTCCGGTGTTGATGTATTGATACCTGTACCTTTGCATTATAAGAGATTGATAAAAAGAAGATATAATCAATCAGCACTATTGGCTAATGAACTTAAGTTTTTGGTAAATATCCCAACCGATTTTAAGTCTTTGGTAAAACACAAATCAACCAAACCGCAAGTTAGCTTTTCAGGTAACGCCAGAGTAAAAAACATTAAAGGTGCTTTTGAAGTAAGATGTCCTCAAAATATAAAAGATAAACGCATCGTACTGATTGATGATGTACAAACAACCGGCTCAACTTTGAACGAATGTGCAAAAGTTTTGTTAAAAGCCGGCGCAAAATCGGTCGATTTTTTAACCATTGCCAGAGTGTATAAATAAAAACAATCCATTAAAAGTATTTGAGGTAGTGAGTTATTTCTCTCTATACTATCATACCGGTGCCCAAGTTTTAAATTCGAAACAGGCACCGGAATCTTATAATTATTGTAAATATTAATTATTTGTAGGTTCAGATATTGCCTTATCGTCTGTTGCAACAGGTTTTGCATCATTATCACCACTGACACCATCTTTTACATCAGATGCAACCTCTTTGGTTCCGTCCCAAACATCGGAAGTAACTTCTTTAGTCCCATCCCAAACATCAGATGCAACATCTTTTGTTCCTTCCCAGACATCTGATGTTACTTCTTTTGTGTTTTCCCAAGCACCTTGGGCATTTGCTACATTATAAGATAATATTACGCCTAATCCTATAAGTAATGCAGTACATAAAATTTGTTTTTTCATAGCTATTCTCCTTTATAAATACTTCAATAAGATATGTATAAAATATATATTTTCAATAATGCAAAAAAATCCACCGGTTTTTACGGGTGGATTTTTTCTGAAAGCTACGAGTCCAACATAGGATTATAATCATCATTTCTCGGACCACTGTCTATACCAAGTGATTTGGCAGCCTTTACAAGAGGCTCAATAACAGCAGTTCCGGCAGCCAAAGTTACAAGGAAACAACGACATCCGAAACCGTAATCTTCTTCCTTGTCAAAAGCCATCTTTGCGAACTCCGCACAAAGCCAGCCATCTTCTTCATTTTTCTTTCCCATATGAATTTGGATTTTTAAGGTTAATAATTTTACAATAAGAGACAGTATCTTTTTTGTACTTTTAAAAATGCTCCTTGTCAAATAAAATTTTATAAAGAAGAAATAAATTTTTCCAAATTTTTAAAATCGAAAAATATATGTTTCACCCCTAAACTTTTTATTTTTTCGATACGTTGTTGAGTATTGTTTATCTGACAACCGACAAATGCAATCGGCATCATAGATGCATTAATTGCAGCTTGTAAACCAACCAATGAATCTTCGATTACAACACAATTTTGCGGTTCGAACCCCATTTTTTGAGCGGCATATAAAAATATATCCGGTGCTGGTTTTCCGTTTGTAACTAATTCTGAAGAAAAAGAGTTTTTTTCATTAAAAACACCTGATAAATTGCTCAAGCTTACTTTCCATGCAATTTTTGAAATTGGTGTTCCTGTAGCTAAACATTGTTTTTTTGTAATGTTCTTAATAGTTGTATCAGCATTTTCGATTAAAGGAAAATTTTGACTGATTATATAGTTAAATTCGTCTCGAACTTGACCAAAAAAACTAAGATTTAATTTATAACCGATTTTTGCAAAAGTATTTTGCATGGTTATAGCAGACATACCGCTGCACATATTATAAAAATCTTCAAAATTTTGTGTATAGCTACATTCTTTTACCATTTTTTGATAGAAGAGTTTCATCCATAGACTGTCAGTATCGGCTATTACACCATCAAAATCCCAAATTATCAATTTCTCTTGCATATTTTTCACCTCAATTATTAGGTTTCATACATCAATAAGCTTAAAAAATTCTTATTTACTTTTTTAAAATTTTTTATATTGTCATGATAGTTTTGTATTATTATGTCATTTAAAAAATTATGCTTATGAAAAAGTTTATTATCTTTATGTTTCTTTTAGCAGCAATTTTTTGCCGGTAACCAAACTGAAGATTATTTAGAAAAATTTTTTACCAAAAACTACACTTTTATAGTTGGTATGGTTATATTGTTTTTTTATTATGTTCTTGTTTGTATGAAGAATCGAAAAGAAGAATTGTTTACGTAGATTAAAATTTAAGACCGTCTCTTTTTTTAAGAGACGGTCTTTTTCTGTTACTTATTGTTTTTCTAAACCGCCTTTGTTAGCTAGTAAAAAAAATATGTGCCCTTGCGGTAAAAGTTTTTCATTACTATATTTAAACTATGGAAAGGAAATTGAAGATGAATATGGAAAATTTTACAGACAGAAGCAAGGGTTTTATTCAGGCGGCACAAGGTTTGGCAGCGAGAAATTCCAATCAATTTATTGCACCCGAACATTTGTTAAAAACATTTTTGGAAGATAAAAACGGACTTGGTTACAGTCTCGTCTCGCAAACCGGTATTAATGCTGATAAAGTTTTGCAAGATGTGTTGACAGATATTGAAAAGTTGCCCAAAATTGAAGGCTCATCAGTGCAAGTTTCAGCTTCGCAAAGTTTATTGAAAATTTTGGATAGTGCTGAACAAGCGGCTATAAAATCGGGAGATTCGTTTGTTACGGTTGAGCGTATTTTACAGGCCTTGCTTGCGTATAAATCTTATGGCGTTGATGTTAAAAAACTAAATGAAGTCATCAACAATATACGCCAAGGAAGAACGGCTCAAAGCGCCACTGCCGAAGATACTTTTGAATCTTTGAAAAAATATGCAACCGATTTTACCGAACGAGCTCTGCAAGGCAAGCTTGACCCCGTTATCGGCAGAGATGATGAAATCAGACATACAATTCAGGTATTGTCTCGCCGAACAAAAAACAATCCGATTCTTATCGGTGAGCCCGGTGTCGGTAAAACGGCCATTGTTGAAGGTTTGGCTTTAAGAATTGTCAATTCTGATGTTCCTGAAAGCTTAAAATACAAGCGCTTAATGGCGCTTGATATGGGAGCACTTATTGCCGGTGCAAAATACAGAGGCGAATTTGAAGAAAGATTAAAGGCGGTTTTAGATGAAGTGAAAGCTGCCAACGGACAGATAATTTTGTTCATTGATGAAATGCATACGGTTGTCGGAGCGGGCGCAACTTCGGGTTCTATGGATGCCTCAAATCTGTTAAAACCGGCTCTTGCCAGAGGTGAACTTCATTGTATCGGAGCCACAACCTTATCCGAATATCAAAAATATATTGAAAAAGACCAAGCTTTTGCCAGAAGATTTCAGCCGGTATATGTAGGAGAGCCGAGAGTTGAAGAAACAATTTCAATTTTGCGAGGCTTAAAAGAAAAATATGAACTTCATCACGGAGTGCGTATTTCCGATGCGGCTCTTGTGTCGGCAGCGGTGATGTCCGACAGATATATAAACGACCGCTTTTTGCCCGACAAAGCCATAGACTTGGTTGACGAAGCAGCTGCTTATTTGCGTATGAGTATAGATTCTAAACCCGAATATTTAGACGAACTTGACCGCAATCTTATCCAACTCAAAATTGAGAGAGAGGCTTTAAGGCAAGAAATCGATATTTCTTCCAAGGAACGATTGGCAGAAATCGAAGAACAAATTTTGCAAAAAGAAAAAACATCTGCTCAAGAAAACGAAAAATGGAATATACATAAAAACAGTATTAAAGTAGCTTCAAAATTAAGAGAAGCGCTTGACAATGCAAAAATAGAAATGGATAAAGCCTTGCGTTTAGGCGATTATGATAAAGCCGGAAAAATTCAATATAAAGATATTCCCGAACTTGAAAAAAAGCTCGAAATATTGAATAAAAATGAGCAAGAAAACAAAAACACCGAAACGGTTACGGCAGATACAATTGCATTGATGGTTTCAAAATGGACGGCAATTCCGGTTGACAAGCTTATAAGCAACGAAAGACAAAAACTTGTTGATATGGAAAAATTGATATCTCGTCGTGTAATCGGCCAAGAAAATGCCGTTATAGCGGTTTCAAATTCGGTAAGACGCTCTCGCTCGGGGCTTAATGACCCGAACAGACCAATCGGTTCGTTTTTGTTTTTAGGACCTACGGGTGTTGGTAAAACCGAACTTGCCAAAGCATTGGCCGAGTTTTTATTTAATGATGAAAAGGCAATTTTGCGTATTGATATGTCAGAATATATGGAAAAACACGCAACTTCTCGCTTAATCGGTGCACCTCCCGGATATGTCGGATATGATGAAGGCGGAGTTTTGACCGAAGCTGTGCGTCGCAGACCCTATCAGGTAATTTTGTTTGATGAGGTGGAAAAAGCACATCCCGATGTGTTCAACATATTGTTGCAAGTGCTAGATGACGGGCGTTTAACCGATAGTAAAGGCCGAACGGTAGATTTTAAAAATACCTTTTTAATTATGACATCAAATTTAGTCACAAATACCAATCAAAAAGATGTAAGAGAGAGTTTAAAAAATTTCTTCAAGCCGGAATTTATCAATCGTTTAGATGAAATACTTATTTTTGAGCCCTTAACAAAAGAGCATATCGGAAATATTGCAAAAATTCAGCTTGAAAAATTGCAAAAAAGATTAAAGCAAAATCATAATATAAATCTTAAAATTGATGATAAAGCCTTAAATTATTTAGCCCAGAACGGATATGACAGTGAGTTTGGTGCAAGACCGTTAAAGAGGCTTATTCAACAAGAAATAGAAAATATTTTGGCCTTAAAAATCTTAAACTCGGAAATAAAAGATAATTCAGATGTTTATGTTTCGGCGGACACTAACAGCTTGTTATTTTAGCTTTACAAAAAAGGCTCTCATGTGAGAGCCTTAATAAAATCAAGAAAATTAAGCAGCTTTTGCCTCGTATCTGGAAGCAAATTCATTCATCTTGGCAATGATGTAGGATTGAACATCTGCTTCCAAGTATGGGTGCATAGGAATACTTAAAACAGTTTTTGATAATTTTTCGCAAACCGGAAGTTTGCGAGTGTTCCATTTTGCATATGCGGTTTGAGTATTTACCGGACGAGGATAGTATGCACCGCACGGAATACCTGCTTCTTTTAAGAAAGCCATCAATTCATCACGATTCTCACAAGTGATGGTGTATAAAGCATAAGAAGAACTGCAATTATCCAAAATTTTTTGTTTTCCGAAATATGAACTCAATTCATTGTCATAACGAGATGCAATGGTGTATCTGTCTTTGAGTTCTTGTTCAAAAACGGTAAGTTTTTGTAGCAAAACGGCAGCTTGGAAAGTGTTCATACGACCGGTCATACCCAAACGTACATTGTCGTATCTGTCAGATGGGCTCATACCATGAACACGAGCCGATTTAACAAGCTCATTTTCTTCATCGGAATTGATAAATACAGCACCGCCGTCACCATATCCGCCTAACGGTTTTGTCGGATAGAAAGAAGTTGCGCTCATATCGGCAATTGATCCGGCTTTTTTGCCATAATAAACCGAACCGTAAGACTGGCAAGAGTCAGACAAAACTTTCATACCGTTATCATGTGCGATTTTGATAATTTCGTCATATTCACACGGAGAACCGAAAATATCAACCGGAATAACGGCTTTTAAATTGAGTCTGCCTTCGGCTTTAACTTCAGCAATAGCTCGTTTTAAGTCTTCCGGGTCCATATTGAATGTGTCAGGTTTTGAGTCAATAAACACGGGGGTTGCACCGAGCAAAACCGGAGCTTCGGCTGAAGCAACAAATGTAAACGAAGAAACAAATACGGCATCACCGGGTTTAACATCCCAAGCCATTAAGGCCAACGTTAAAGCATCGGTACCGGAACCGCAAGTTGCACAATATTTTGTCTTGGAATATTGAGCAAGTTTTTCATCTAATTCTCTGGTTTCATGACCTTGGCAATATGCACCATGATCCAAAATCTTTTTAAAAGCATCTAAAAATTTGTCTTGTCCGATAATTTTTTGTGAGGCGGCACAATCAAATAAATTGATAGGTTTTTCTGGTTTAGTAATCATTTTAAAGTTTTCCTTTTTAAAAGTTTTCAACTGAGGCAAATAATATGCCAATAACAATCAATATGCAAAACACAAAAAATTTCTTGTTTGTAACAAAACCATACCAAAATCAGAGATATTTTTGTTGATTTAATAAAGAAAATTGCTATATTTATAACATTGAATAAATAAAAAATAAAACTAAAGGATAGCCTGATGTATAAAAAATGTTTGCTTTTAATGACGGTTTTGACGCTTGCGTCTTGTTCGTCGGTAAATACGCAAGATACAAGTGCTCTTGAATCGTATAATAAAGCAATGTTTGAATTTAACTATCAACTGGATAAAAATATAATTAAGCCGGTAGCAAAGGGATATAAAAAAGTTACCAATCAATTTGTCAGAAACAGAGTCAGTTCTTTTTTCAATAATTTAGAAGAGCCGCAATATATGGTTAATAATTTGCTTCAAGGCGAAGTTAAAAACAGCGGTGTTTCAATAGGTCGTTTTGTTATAAATTCCACATTGGGCTTGTTGGGAACATTTGATATTGCAACATCTTGGGGCTTGGAAAAAAAGAAAAATACATTTGATGCCACAATGGCAAAATATTGCGTGCCTGACGGTCCGTTTGTGGTTTTGCCGGTAGTGGGTCCGTCAACACCCAGACATTTAACCGGTTGGGTGGCTGATTCTTACACAAGCCCGCTATATTGGTCACTTGCGAATTCGGATGATGAAAAATCAAATGTCATCGTTTGGAGTGCTACCGGATTAAAATATATCAATTTGAGAGCTGAAAACATGGAACTTTTGGATAGTTTGGAGCAAGGCTCGGTTGATTATTATGAGGCTACAAAATCAGCCTTTTTACAAAACAGGAAAAAATTTGTAAGTTTATGCTCGCAGGCTGATAACAGTGATGATAATATCCCAAATTATGATTTTGATTTTGAGGCGGATTTTTAAAGAACAGGTTTTAGAAAGGGTATAAAAAATGAAAAAAATATTTGCTGTTGTATTTGGTGTATTTATGTTTTATGCAATGACTTCTTATGCTCAGTTAGACTCGGTAAAGGCGGAAAATTTTATTAAAAAAGTAACCACACAAGGTATTGAACAAATAATAAATGCAAATGTTTCGCAAGAAGAAAAAGACAAACGTTTTGAAAAGCTTTTTAATGAATATCTTGATTTGGATTTTATCGGCAAATTTGTTTTAGGCCGTTATTGGAACACCGCCACAGCAACTGAGCGCACCGAATTTATAGATGTTTATCGTCAGATGAATATAAAAACATGGTCCAAACGTTTTGATGAATTTAAGGGTAAAAAATTTATTTTTAACGGAACATCAGCATCAAATTCTAAAAATCAGATTTTTGTAAACACCACCGTTCCTATGAAGCAAGGTGCACCGGCAAAAGTTGTATGGAGAGTAAAAGATACAAACGGAACATTAAAAGTTGTCGATATCATCATTGAAAATGTAAGTCTTGCCATAACTGCCCGAAATGAATATACGGCATATATTAAAAAATCTAAAAACGGCATTGCCGATCTAATTGAAGATTTGCGTCAAAAAAGCAAATAGTAATGTTACATTAATGTTACATTAGTAAGTTGTTTCAAAAGCCTTGTTGACAATTCGGAGTTTTTTAGGTACAATAATCCCAAATAAGTTTATTTTGCCTATGGGGGATATTATGTGCAAGGTTAAGTTTCCTTTATTTGTTCTGGGGTTGTTGCTGTGTTTAAGCGGTGTTTCAGAAGCTAAAGTTTGCTTTTTAGGTGGCGGTCAGTGTAATGTTGGTGCTGATTATGTAAAGCGCACAAATTGTCCGGATCAAGAACAATGTGAAATCCCGAGTGAAAACGCGAAAAAATGTCAAGAAGGCGGATATACTTTGTATAAACCGCAAGAGTGTTGTTCGAATGATGAATATTGGGAAACTTGCAATGCAACCCAAAGATGTGAGGGTAGTTCATGTACAGGTAAAAGCTCCACCAATATAGAAGTTACAAGATGTGAAAAAGATCAATGTAAGTGTAAGCCGGAATATAACAAAGATTGTGAAGATCTGGGTATGATAGGTTATGGACCGTCTTGTGACGGACTATATGCCGAATGTCGCTGTGATACCACCAAGTATTTTAAGTGTGATTCTACTGCTACACCGGGCGGTGTTAAATGTACTGACAGCACGGGCACGTATTATCCTACATGTACTTGTCCGGCATTAACTGTAGATGTTTGGGAAGATACAGGATCTGATTGTTGCAGAGGATATTCTGAGACATGTACAGAACGCCCTGGCGGAACTAAGTATTATAAATGTAAGTCATGGGTTGCTCCGAATTGTACTTGCGGCTACACTTATATAAGCGGAAAACCTGCATGTGTGGACGGTTGTACTGACGGCAACTATAATTATAAAGGGTCAAGCACCAATGTAACATGTGATGATTCTAAGTTTAACATTGCAAACACCGGCATTTGCGGTAACAATTGCCGTTGTTCTGCAGGATATTGGGATTATACCGTTACTTGTGGTACAACTGCAGCGACGGTTTGTGCTGATCTTGGTTACACAGAAACTTCTTGTGAGGATGATTATTTAGCTTGTCCGTTTGATGCAAGCGCTTTGGTTTGTATTTCGGGGGGGGGACAACCTGAGGTTGATGAAAATGAGCCTGAAAAAGTTTGCCCGGAAGGTGAATATGCTACACAAGAATTGTGTGAAACAGAAGTTCATTATGCATTATGCTCCGAAAATACGGAAACAACTTGTTGGGCTCCTAGTGCTTGTAAATCGGGCAATGGCTATATGATAAATGGCGGCCCGGGATCTCACGTGTATTCTGAAGCTTTGGCAACATTTGGTTACAATAAATGTTATCAGGTTTAGGTTGTAAAAATGAAGAAGCTTTGGATACTAATATTTTTACAACCAGAGTTCAATCATTTGCAGATTTAGACTGTGAAGTAGCAACTGGTTGCCAAACAGGTTATGTTACATCATGTTCTACATATTCTACCGAATATGAAAAATATAGTGCTTATAACACATCAGGATCATTGGTAAACTGTATGAAATGCGAATGTGAATACTCTACGGCAAGCGCTTGTCAAACAGATTATCCATATGCAACTTGTACTTCCAATTCATCAGGTTGCTTCGAACCGACAGCTTGTAATACCTCAGCCGGTTATGATAGTCGATACTCACCATATTTCAAATATGAAAACGCCGGTACAATAGGTAGTACAACCTGTTATAAAATTAACGGATGTAGTGATACATATAAAGTTTACAATGAAAATTATATAAATACAACAGATCTGAAATATGGTAATACAACCTGTGCGGTATTTAGCGGTTGTAGAGCTGATAGAGATGCATATACCACATGCCCGAGTGGTACTACAGAAGCAACTTCACTTAATGTTGCAACAACCCCTGGCGGAGAGATATATTGCAAAATATGTCAAACAAGCAGTAATGATTGTGATTGTGGTGATGCTTGTGAACAATATGGTGATTCAAGTTCTGATTGTCAACGTCAAAAAGAATGTGAAGCATCATGTAATAGTAGTAGCTCAACAACCACATTTACTTGTGATTATCAGTCATATTCAGCAATATCAAAACTTGATTCATCTAATCCGGCAAGCGGAACAAATTATGACATTTGTGGTTGGAAAGTTGCAACGAAGTCAACAAGTAACGGCGCCACTACTTGGTCATTAACGGAACAATGGATACAATATTGTTGTACCAGCTCGGCATGTAATTATTCCAGCACTAGCAATCCTCCAGGTATCTCAACCATATCTCATTATGTAGATAGTCACTGCGGAGTGATAACAAGTGGTAACAACTACTATGTATACCTGAAATAATCACATACTCTAAAAGGCGGCTTAAAGCCGCCTTTTTGTAGTATAATCGTTCCTTATTTGTTACTCCGGCACTTGATGCCGGAGTTCAGGTTGTGGCGTCTAATCTTCGCTACGCTCAGGCACCGGTATGACGATATTGAGAGATACACCTCATAAATGACTAATTATCCACAAAGAAGACTCGTATAAATTGCAAAAAAAAAAAACGGTTTATGATGCGACATGAGAGGTGAGTTTTTGACCTTTCAAATATACTTAAACTTAATTTTTATATAAAGGATAAAATTATGAGAAAATATTTTCTTCCTACTGCCGTTGCTTTGATGATTTCAGGCACAGCAAACGCAACCACAGACTATGCCGAAGTTACCGCAAAAGCCACAATTGAGGTGGCTGGTACTATTGATTGTACGGATTTAAATTTTGGTACAATTGTTATGAAACAAAATAACAAAGATTCTGTATTAACTCTAGATTATAATAATGTTGATGAAGAAGTAACGAGCACTTTAACAGAAGATCTACTCAGTGTATCAAATGCTTCAGTTGCAGTATGCCGGATGGAAGACCCTACTAAATTTAAAATACCAACAAGTGTTATTTTAACAGGCGCAAATGGATCTATGACTGTTTCATTAACCACTCAAGATACGGGTACTACAGCGTCTCGTATTCTTGGTAGTCTCTCAATCCCCACAGATGTAAAAGCTGGCGAATATACAGGCTCATTCATTGTAACTTATACTTATTAATTGCTCAAAATTTTACCGCCTCCAATTGGAGGTGGTTTTTTTATTATATATCTATAAATTTTTTATTTCTTCAGAAATATGTCTGATTTGCTTTGAAAATTCGGAAACTATTGTAGAAATTTTCTCATCGACAGCACTCAAATCTGCATTTTTTTCCACTTCCACTATTTTCTCGACCTCAACGATTTTTTCTATCGGTTTTTCTATCTCAACAATTTTTTCCACCACTTTTTCTACTTCAACAACCTTTTCAATTACTTGCGGCTCAGAAACAACAGTCGGGACAATGCCTTTTTTGGCATCTTCAAGTTCATCTGCGAGCAATAAACCAACCATTGCAAGGAGCATATTTTCATTAATTTGCCCGTTACCCGAAGTCAAAAGCTTTGCTTTTTCATCTAAAAGTCGAGAAAGTTTTATAATATGCGCTTCTTGTCCGTCACCACAAGCAATGCCATATTCACGAGAATTAATTGTTATTGTTACTTGAGCCATCTTCTTTTAACACCATATCAATTTTTTGAGCAACATTTGTTACCTTATTTAAGGTATCGGCGATTGTTTGTTTCAATTCATCGACCTGTTTTGTTTTTTCAGCCATATTATGTTTATAAGACTGTCTTTGTTGCAAAAGAGCATTTTTTTTGCTTTGCAAAACTTCTTGAAGTTGTTGCAACAAACTTTCAAGCTCGTTTAATGCTTTTTCCGATTGCGGTAATTTTTTCAATTCCATAGATTTTTTACTTCCTTTTTTTGAGGAGTTCATATATATTATTTTTTATAATACATTTTTTAATTTTTTTTACAAGAGCAAAACAAGATTATGCAAAAGTTTATTATACACATTACCGAACAAAAATTTGAACTTTTGGAACAAGCTGATTTACAGTGTTTTATCTTAAAACCTGATTTACCCGATTCGTTTGTTACAAAATTTGTTCAACTGGCAAAAGAAAAACAAAAACTCGTACTTGGCTTTGATGATAAATCCGTTGCCAAATTTAATTTTGACGGAGCAATGGTTGATTTATCAAAATCAGAAAACATTGCTTCAGATTATAGGGCTTTAACACAAGGCTTAAAAAATAAATTTATTGGTGCCATATGTCGCAATCGCCGACACGAGGCAATGCTTGTAGGTGAATGTGAGCCCGATTTTGTAATTTTCAGAGCTTGGATTGACGGACAAGAAAAAGTCAAAGAGCTTACCTCATGGTTTAGTGAAATGTTTTTACTTCAATCTGCACTTTTGCCGGTTGAAGATGTTGATTTTAGAAGCTTTACGACTGATTTTGTGATTTTAGATGACACAAAATATAAAATTTTTGTTGCGAAATAATAAATATTAGAGTATGTTGAGCTCACTTTTAACAAAATAATCAAACTTAAAATTGTAAATATGGAGATAAAAATATGAAACAACTCGCAGGATCAATCAGAATCGGTTGGGTAATTGAATATAAAGGTAAACCTTGGACAATCACCAAAGCAAATCATATTAAACCAGGTAAAGGCGGTGCTTTTATGCAGGTAGAAATGAAAGCCGTTGAAGAAGGAACAAAAACCAATGAACGTTTCCGCACCGAAGATACAGTTGAAAAAATGATGGTTGAAGACAAAGATTGTCAATTTTTGTTTGAAGATTCCAACGGTCTTACTTTTATGGAAAGCGAAACTTTTGAACAATTTACCATGCCTTCTGATATTTTAGGCGATTCTCGTCCGTTTTTAACCGATGGCATGGATGTGCGCATTTCACATATCAATTCTCGTCCGATATCCGTTCAACTTCCTTTGCAGGTTATTTGTACAGTTGTTGAAACCGAGCCGGTTGTAAAAGGTCAAACCGCAGCATCTTCTTACAAGCCCGCCATTTTGGACAACGGTGTAAGAGTTATGGTTCCGCCGTTTATCAACACGGGTGATAAAATTGTGGTTGGAACATCGGAAGCAACATATGTTGAAAGAGCTAAATAATGTCTTATGTATCACCTCTTTTAACGGCTTTTGTTAATGCCGTAAAAAAATCGGCCTCATCTTTGGATAGAGATTTTTGTGAGTTGGAACAACTGCAAAATTCTATCAAGAGCAACAAAAACTTTGTTTTTAATTCATATTCGCGAATTGAAAAAAACTTAAAAATCGAACTTGCCAAGATAAGAGCTGACTTGCCGATATTTACATCATCGGACAAGGTATCCTGCAGTTCTTATTTTGCCGTATCGCCCATTGACGGAATTGCAAACTTTGCACATGGAAATCCAAATTTTGCCGTTTGTGCCGCATTGGTTGAAAATGATGTAATTATATGTTCGGTTGTTTACAATCCGTCTCGTGATGAAACATTTTTTGCCGAGAAAGGCAAAGGCGCATATAAAGAAGGATATCGCAATCATGAGCGCTTGCGTGTTTCGGCCACTAAAGAACTTAACGGTTCCTTAATAAGCTCTAATTTTGACAGTGAAAACATTGTTAACAGCACAAAGATATTAACTTCCATCAACGCCAAAACCGGTGATTTGCGCATTAGCGGTTCAATCGGACAAGATTTGGCATATTTAGCCGGTGGTAAGCTTGATGCTTTTGTTTGCTTAAATTCTCATATTTCTTCTATGGCAGCGGGAATACTTTTGGTTAAAGAAGCCGGCGGTTCGGTTAGAGCCATAGATCAAAAAGACATAAGAGTTGAAGACATAAAACAAATTTTTGCCAGCCAAAATTTGGTAGCATCGAATTTTAACCTTAGTCAAAAAGTTTTTGAAATTTTTAAATAAAAGGTAAAAAAACTCTTGATAAATTTATTTGATTAGGTTATAAGTGCATAAATTTTGTTTATAGAGTTTAAATTTGGAGAAGAAAAATGAAAAAAGGTATTCATCCTGATTATCATGAAATCACTTATGTGATGACTGACGGCACAGAATGCAAAGTAAACAGCACATGGGGCAAAGCCGGTGCTAGAATGAATTTGGAAATTGACCCTAAATCTCATCCGGCATGGACAGGTGTTCATCGTATGGTTGATACAGGTGGTCAAGTTTCTAAATTTAACAGCAAGTTTGCAGCTTTCGGTATCAAAAGCGGTACAAACTAGTAGTTTTATTTAGTTGTTATTGATATATAAAAAAGCATCAATTTTGATGCTTTTTTGTTTGTTTATAAATTTTATTGTTTATAGTCTGATTTAGTTTCTTTACACAAAAATCTAAAAACATATAATGGCTCATATTTTTTATAATTATGAATCGTTTAAATATTATTTGGTTATGGAGCGAATTATTATTCCTAAAGAGCTTAAGGAACTTAAGCTTCATGATGGCAGACCGGCATACATTTTTATTGATGCCAAAACAGGAAAATTTCCAACAATAGGTTTTTGTTGTGAAAAGAGCACTTGTCCATATTGCGGACAAATTGTACAGCAAGAGACTTGTTCCTGCGTAGCTTATAAAACCGTTCTGGAATATAACAAATCTCTTAATCGTTAAAATCTATTAGCTTCGGCCTTATCCCCGAAGCTTTTCTGTTTTTAAATATTATATAGCTTTCCTTAGCTTTCCCGATTTCCCATTAGATGGAGAATATACAGGTTCGTTTACCGTATTAGTTACATACTAACACATCAAAAAAATCCGGAAAGTTTTTAATCTCCGGATTTTTTGTTTTTTTACATCTTCACAAGGCCGTGTTTTTTCTTTCCTTGTGAAAGTTTTATTTGACCATCAACCAAGTCAGTCGTTGTAAGTTGATAATTTTCATCTGTAACAACCTTATCATTAATTTTCAAGCCTGATTGTTTAATTAGTCTTCTTGCCTCACCTTTTGATGTCACAAAACCGATTTGCAAAAACGCATCTAAAACCCCGATACCGGCATTTAAATCAGCATTTATTACCGGTAAATCTGCTCCCGTTAAACCTTGTTCAAAGGTTTTGGTAGCAGTTTCAAGCGCTTTTTTAGCTTCCTCTTCACCACGGCAAAGTTTGGTCGCTTCAAAAGCCAAAATCTTTTTAGCTTCATTGATTTCTTTATCTTGTAAAGTTTCTAAACGGCGCACTTCTTCCATCGGCAATGTGGTAAACACTCTTAAACATTTTCCGACTTCCGAATCGCCGATATTTCTGAAATATTGATAATAATCATACGAAGAAAGTTTATCATCATTTATCCAAACAGCATTGCCCTCTGATTTACCCATTTTTTTACCGCTGGCATCAGTTAAAATTGGACTGGTAAAACCAAACAACTCAACATTGTAACGACGACGACCTAGTTCGGTTCCAGAGGTTATGTTACCCCATTGATCGGCACCGGCAATTTGAGCACGACAACCATATTTTTGGTATAATACGCAAAAATCATATCCTTGTAAAAGTTGATAGTTAAACTCTAAAAATGACATCGGTTGTTCTCTTTCGAGCCTGCTTTTAACACTGTCCATTGTGAGCATTCGGTTAACCGAATAACAAGTTCCGACATCACGTAAAAACTCAAGATAATTAATATCTTTAAACCAATCCCAGTTATCAACCAAAATTGCTCCGTTTGCACTGTCATCAAATTTTAAGAATTTTTTATATGATGTTTTTAAGCCCTCAATATTATGCTTGATGGTTTCTTCGGATAAAAACGGTCTGAGCTTATCTTTTCCGGACGGGTCACCGATACGAGCGGTTGCACCGCCGACAAGCATAATTGGCTTATGTCCCAAGTTTTGAAAATGTTTAAGCATCATAATCGGCACAATGTGTCCAACATGCAAACTGTCACCTGTGGGGTCTGAACCATAATAGCCGACCGCAGGAATGCCTTTTTGTTCACAATCGGCAACATACTCATCAAACCCCGTATCATTGGTACATTGATTATAAAAACCTCGTTCAACCATTATGTTGAAAAATTCAGACTTAAATTTGCTCATTTTCCTTTCCTTTATACTAAATTTTAACGCATATTAGCATATATTTGTAACATTGCAAGAAGTGAGGTGAATTTTTTTAACAATGATGATAAAACCACTTAATATTTTGGGACTTATGAGTGGAACTTCGCTTGACGGAGTTAAGGTTGCGTTGGTTTCAACCGATGGTATTGACATATATGAAACATTTTTAAGTCGTCGTTATGGTTTTGATGAAAAATTAAGGGCGCAGATTCGCTCGGTATTAGGGAAAAAAATCAGTATAGAAAAAGAAAAAAATCTCATTGATGAAGTTGAAAAAGATATCACCGAGTTTTTGGGCAACATCATAAATGAAATTAAGACTCAAACGGAGTTACAAATTGATGCAATCGGTTTGGAAGGGCCGACAATTTGTAACGAACCTTACAATCGTTATACCTATCAACTCGGTAAAGGCAAAATTTTGGCCAAAAAAACCGGTATTGATGTAATTACTCATTTTCATAATGCCGATATTTTAAATGGTGGTTTAGGTTCACCGATTGGTGCGACATATTACAATGCTTTGGCGCAAAACTTAGGTAAGCCCATCGTATTTATAAACATCGGCGGTATCACAAATATTACTTGGATTGGTCCAATCGGGGAAATGATTTCATTTGACTGTGGTCCCGGAAATGCTCTCATTGATGATTGGGTTTCAAAACATGGCGGAGTGTTAATGGATTATAATGGCAAATTCGCCGCTACCGGTAAGGTTAATCAAAAAATTGTAAGCACTTTATTAAAGCACGATTTTTTTGCAAAATATCCGCCTAAGACCCTTGATAGGAATGAGTTTAACAACAAAATTGAACACTTGGAAGGATTATCACTGGAAGATGGAGCAGCGACGGTAACCGAATTTATTGCACAGGCTATTTCATATTCGTTGGCTTTTTATTTACCTGAAGTGCCTACTCAAGCTGTAATTTGTGGTGGAGGAGTAAAAAATCCTACGTTATTGCGTTTTGTAAGAAATAATCTAAAAAGTATGAACATTTCAATATTATCAGAGGCTGAATTAGATGTGCAAATTGATGATGCGGCAGCAATTGCATTTTTAACTGCAAGAAGAATATATTCTTTACCTATAACTTTTCCGACTACAACCGGAATAAATACAGCTATGACAGGCGGTGAAATTTATAAAAAGGAAATAGAGCATGAGTGAAAGCATAAAATTGGTAAATATTAGCAAAAATTATTCTAATATTAAGGCAGTTGATAATTTTAATTTTGTTGCTAAAAGAGGTGAAATTATTGCGCTTTTAGGTCCAAATGGGGCTGGAAAATCAACCTTGATGAATATGATTACCGGTTTTTTAGCTCCAACTTCCGGAAAAATATTTGTTGACGGGCTTGATATTGCACAGTATCCCGAAAAAGCAAAAGAAAAAATCGGCTTTTTGCCGGAAGGATCTCCAATATATTCTGACATGAGTGTCAATATGTTTTTAAAATATATGGCAGATATTCGAGGAGTGGGTAAAAAAGAAATAAAAAAATCAATAGAACTTGCCAATATTGAAAATGTTTTGCATCAAAAAATAGAAACTTTATCAAAAGGATATTTACGCAGAGTGGGTTTTGCACAAAGCGTACTAAGTAATCCGGATATTTTACTTTTAGATGAACCGACAGATGGCCTTGATCCTAATCAGAAAACACATATGCGTAATTTAATTGCCAAGATGGGAAAAAATAAAACCATTATTATTTCAACGCATTTATTAGATGAAGCTCAAACTGTATGTAATAGAATTGTCTTAATAAACAAGGGCAAAATTATGGCCGATGGCACAGCAGAAGATATATTAAAGCAAACCAAAACCAGGACTTTAGAAAAAGCTTTTGCAAAACTTACAATTTCTAAAACTAGAGGAGAATAAGAAGTGAAAAAACTTTTTATAGTAACAAAAAATGAACTTTTAAGATATTTTATTTCACCGCTTGCTTATGTTTATTTAGTTTCGTTTTTAATTTTAAATGGTGTGTTTGCATTTTATTTCGGTAATTTTTTTGAACGTGGTCAAGCTTCACTTATGCCGATGTTTTTATATCAGCCATGGTTATATTTATTATTTATTTCCGGAATTTCAATGCGTCTTTGGGCAGAGGAATTTAAAAATAAGACAATTGTGCAAATTATGACAATGCCTGTTTCTTTACAAACATTGGTTTGGGGTAAATTTTTTGCTTCGTGGATTTTTTGCTCATTAGCATTGTTCCTTACTTTCCCCTTTGTAATAACGGTTAACGTTTTGGGAAATCCGGATAATATGGTTATTTTGCTAAGCTATTTGGCCAGTTTGGCCTTAGCAGGTTGTATGTTGGCTATATCGCAAACAATGTCAGCGCTTACTAAAAACCAGGTGATTGCCTTAGTGCTATCTGTTGTTGCAAATTTAATGTTTTTTTGGAGCGGGCTTGAGTTTGTATTGTCATTTTTCAGATTTTTCATGCCTGATTATATAATTGATACCATTGCAAGCTTTAGTTTCTTAACTCATTTTATAAGTATGATTTCAGGTTTAGTAGAGTTAAGAGATATTTTGTTTTTTGTTTCAATTATTATATTGTTTAATTTTACTACAATTTTAATTGTCAGTTTCAAAACTTCAGGTACGGCTTCTTGGTTAAAATCGACTAACAAATATTTTTATATTTTTGCTTGGTTTATGCTTTTATTTATTTTCATGGGCTTTAACTTATTGGCCAATAATTTAACTCGTGGTACACAGCTAGATTTCAGTCAAGACAAATTACACACATTAGATAAAAACACAGTTTATATTTTGCAAAATCTTCCTGAACCCGTAACAGCAAAACTTTATTTTTCGAATATTTTGGAACAACGTAATCCAGCGATGCGTCAGATGTTTAACAGGGTTAGAAGTTTATTGATACAATACAAAGCAAATTCAAATGGTAGATTTGATTTTAAGATATATCATCCGGAGAGTTTGGATAATGTAGAAGATAGAGCTATTGCTGATGGAGTTCAACCGATTCCGTTAATTGATATCAACCAAAGTGCATTATTTGGTTTAGTTTTAAATGATACATTGCAAAACAAACAAGTTATAGACTTTTTGACACCAGATAGAATTGCTTCATTAGAGCAAGATTTAACTTCAAAAATTTATCAACTTTCAAATCATAAAAAAACAGTTGCTATACTTACGGCTCTTCCTTTAAATGGTGGAAGTTCAGATGATAATATGGTTTTACAGCCATGGGAAATTGTGAACAGAATTAACCGATTTTATAACGTAAAATTTATTAAAGAACCACAAGATTTTGAACAAAGGCCCGATGTTTTAATGATAGTTCATCCTCAGCCGATGAGCCAAGAAATGCTTGAGGCCGTAAAAAATTATTCAAAAAATTATGGTAATATTTTACTTTTATTAGATAGTGCGGCTGAAGCTACCAGATTGTATTCGGCTGTAAATTATCCGTTTATGCCGTCAGATTTGGGAGATCTGTCTTCATTTTGGGGTATAAGATTTTATCATGAGTACATAATTGCCGACTTAGATAATTCTATTATGGTTGATGCTACGAGCAATTACAAAAATAATCCGGCATATACTCAAGATATTATTCAATTTAAGTTAAAAAAAGAAAATTTAAATCCGAAACATATAATAACAAAAAATCTTAAAAGTTTATTATTTTCATCTGCCGCTATTGTGTTACCTGTAGAAAGTGCTGATATTGATTTTGTTCCTTTGCTACAGGCAAGTTCAATTTCGTCATTAATGCCCAATAAAGTGGTTTATGACGGATTGAATCCAAGACAAGTTTTGGCATATTTTAAGGCTGATAATAATCCTAAAATTATAGCAGCTACAGTGCATGGTAAAAGTGCAAGTAATCAGTTTAATATGGTAGTTGTTGCTGATACTGATTTTATTTATAATGATTTTTGGGCAAAATCAGAAATGATTATGGATGAAAATCATTTCATTGATCTTTTTGATAATGCTGATTTTATTTTAAACAGCTTAGACTATTTAACAAACAATACCGATTTAATGAATTTACGTGGTAAAAGTGCGACAAATCGAGAATTTAAAGATATTGAAAGATTAAGAAAACTTAATATGTTTGAATATAAGCTTAAGGAAGAAGAAATATTTAATCAAATTGAGGTGGTAAAACATCAGCTTGATGAAATATGGAACAAGAAAAATTTTGAAGAAAGAGAAACTTTTACAGCTGATGAATTAGCAATTATAAGCTCAATCAGAAAGAATATGGATGGGTTAAGAAAACAATTGAGTTTAGTTCGTACAAAAGTACATAAAGATATTGAAAATCTAGGTATAAAAATTAAAATTATTAATATATTTGCCATTCCTTTATTTTTAAGTTTATTGTTAATTTTATCATCAATATCTAAAAAAAGAAAACAAGTAAAATATAACGGAGATTTTGTCTTTAACAGACCATTGTTAAAGCTTATCGGCTTTGCCTTTAGTGTTTTATTTGTTGGCATAATTTCAGTTTATATAAGTAATCAATCAGATATTCAAAAATATGAAGGTAAACTTATTTTTGAAAACTTAAAAGATAAGATAAATGAAATTGAAAACATTAGTATAAAAACCAATGAAAATGAATTAAATTTTGTTAAAAACGACAATATTTGGGAGTTGTCACAGGATAAAAATTTACCGGTTTATCAAGAAAGAATACGCAGTTTTTTAAGCGCATTATTAGAAGCAAGGTTTTATGAAAAAAAATCTGATAAAGCTCAAAATTTAGCATTGTTTGGTTTGCAGCCGATTGATATCCCTAACTCGCCTAATACACGTATTGAGTTACGAGATAAAGATAATAAGTTAATAGAAGCTTTTGAGGTAGGAAAATATGATATTGACTTAGGCCGAGGTTCTAAAGCCGCATACATCAAATTTGACAATATGTTTCAGGTTTGGCTTGCCGAAGTTGATTTCGTTGATTTATCGGCAAATAAAACCGATTGGACTTATTCTTATATTTGGAACTTGCGCTATGGCCGTTTAGAATCGGTAAATGATAATAAGGATCCTAAAACAATTGCTAATGTTATGAAAGTAATTTTAAATACTCCGCTTATAAAAACAACAGAGAGTTTAGAGGGGGCACAAAAAATATATACATTAAAAATCAGAGCTGAAAATTATAACGAAATCAATATTGATTTTTATGAATTAAATGATGATATTTGGATTAAATATGACTTTATAGGACATATAAATTCACATCACTTGCAATTTTTCAAAAAATATGCTAACGGACTCTTCTTTGGGATTTCTAAGGATAGTTTGGAGCTTATAAGACATGCGCAAGAAAGTAAATGAAAATAAAGATAACTTAAAAAAAGTTGCTGCGACAGCAAGTATTGTTGTGTCAACTTTGTTGTGTATTATTAAAACATTTGCTTCGGTTTATACGGGATCGTTGGCTGTCTTATCCTCTCTTATTGACAGTCTTTCAGATGTTTTTGCTTCATCTATATCATATATTGCTGTTAAGTTTTCAACAAAACCGGCAAATTGTTCACATCGCTACGGATATGGAAGAGCCGAATCATTAAGTGCTCTTGTTCAAGCTGCTTTTGTTGCTGGTTCGGGATTATTTGTTTTGTATGATGGTATTACTCGTCTTTTTAATCCGACACCATTACATCAAACCACATTTGGAATTATGGTTATGGTTGTAAGTCTTGGTATAACAATTGTTTTAATTTCGTTTCAAAAATATGTGGCAAAAGTAACAAATTCGGTAGCCATAAGTGCAGATAGCGCACATTATGTTGTTGATATTTTAACGAATAGTTCAATTATACTATCATTGGTTATTATTGAAATTTTTAATATAAATTGGTTTGATATTTTGACCGCCGCTTTAATTTCAATATATCTTATTTATAATGCATATAAAATTGCAGCAGATGCAATAGGCGCCTTAACCGATAAAGAATTAAATGATGAAATAAGAAATAAAATTATTGGAATTATAAAACAATGTGAAGGAGTGAAAGGTTTTCATGATTTAAGAAGTCGAGATTTAGGAGGTGTATATTTGTTTGAAATACATCTGGAATTTGATGGTAATTTAAATTTATTTCAAACTCATGAATTAACCGAAAATGTAGAAAATAAAATAAAAGCCGAATTTGACAATGCGCAAATTATCATTCATCAAGATCCATTTGGAATTAAAGAAAGCCGACTTGATGATGTTTTAGATGGCAATTGTAAACTCTAAAATTAAAATAATTCGGCAAGTTCTTCGCATAAATCGGTAAAATCTGCATTTAAGAGTATATTTGCTGTGCTAAATTTTATGAAATGTTCATTATTAATTTCTTCAACCGGATAAATTAAAAAAGTCGATATATTTTTATATTTTTCATCAACAGTTCCTAAATTAGCAGGAAAAAATAAAATAGTATTTTGTGTCAAGTCTCCGGTGGGGCGGTTGCAAAAACAATTTCTAATATAGGTATCAAAATATGTACTAAAATCAGTCTCTAAGGCCTGATACAAAATATCTTTGTTATCTTTATTTAATGTATTTAAATATGCTGAACAATCAACTCTATACCCGCTAACTCTGAGAGCTTGAGCGAAAACATGCATAATTGCCGGATAAAAAAGCAAGTTGCGAGTTTTAACTTTTTCAACAAGTTGTGTTACGTTGATTTTAAAGTTTTCTTGCATTTTATTCTCCATTTATGTACATTAAAACCTATAATAAAGTAGATGATAAAGTAAAAAATAGCAATAAGAAAGTTGTGAAAATGACACATGGATCTCAAATTCCTATTAAGCCGATTAATATAACTCCGCTTCCTAAAAAGAGTCAAAAAATTAGAACACAACAAATAGATGAGAAGATAATAAATGTTTATAAATCTGATGATAATTTGTTTGGAACAAAAGGACAATTATATCGCTTTGTAAGTGGTAAAAGGACAATTGTGGGATATTTGCTTTTAAATATAAAAAACGATAATATGTATTTATCCGAATTATTCTGTTTTAATAAAAATGAAAATATTGAAAATTTATTAATTGAAACCGCAAAGGAATTGTTTGAAGAATCAGATTGCAAAACATTGTCACTAGTGGTGAACCAAGATGTTGTTTTGCAATATAAAAGGTTGGGTTTTAAAATTTTAGATCAGAAAAACGTATGTGGAACACAAGTTGATGAGCAAATTAAAAATAAAACGTTTGATTCTGGTAATATATTAATGTATTTATCGCCTGAGGCTACAGAAAGCAAATTTAAAAATCAGAATATAATTGATTTTGAAAAAATTAAAGATAATCAAAATATTGTTGGGGCGTTAGGTGGCTTTGTCATTTACAGAAAAGTATATAAACATAATCTTGAAGAATATGGCATAATTTCAGAAGATAAAATTGTAGGAAAAATTTATCTTAATTTTTATAAAAAAGACAATGGGGTATATAAAAATTTTTTCGGAAAAGTTACTGATCGCTCACCATTATATAAGTATAACAATGAAAATGGTATAAATAAAGTTTTTGTAGAATTTTGGTCTGTTAACGGTATGAAAAAGTATGACAATGTCGGATTACTGTATATTTTATTTGAAATAGCCATAGAGATAGGAAAATACAATGATTGTATAGGATTACAAACTTATGTAAATTATGAAAATGCTTTGGATTTGTATAAATATGGTTTTAGAACTCAGACTATTAACGAGGCAAAATCTTCTGAACAGCTGGAAAACATATTAAATATGGCAGAATATACCAGAACATTAAATATAAACAGTTTGGGTATGATTGATATGATGCTGATGAAAAAAGTGCTGATATAATTTTAAAAGCAAAATAAAAGCAAGTAAAAACAAAGAGTAAGCAAAAAAATGCAATATTTTATAAAAAAAATGATTTTTTTACTTGATTTATTGAAATAAATTATATATAACCACTTTCGTAGACAGGATATGGGCGCTTAGCTCAGCTGGAAGAGCATCTCGTTTACACCGAGAGGGTCGGGAGTTCGAACCTCTCAGCGCCCACCAATAAAAAGACACTCTGAAGGGTGTCTTTTTTGCAAACTAAAAGCCTCTAATTTGTGAGTATTTTAGTTTTTATCGTTGCTTATTTTGTGGTGTCACCCTTTTGCCATTTTACCATATTTAGCATATCTTACTGAGTGATAACATATGTTAAACCACCATGTGATTTATTTGAATTTTTAGTTTGATCGGAATAATCCTCGTAAAGCCTTAACTTGTTCTGTAACATTGTTTCTATTGATCTTACTTATTGATGATTTTGAGCATATTTCATTATATGCATTAGCTAAAACCGGATTTCCGGTAGTTGCCTCTTTGAATTATTTGCTTAATCTGTTATAAGTCTCTTAATCTTCCCCTGCGTAAGTGTGTGTTTGTTTCGGTTATTGCGACTTCACCATTGTTATCAGCACTATAATGGCTTGATTTTTCTTCAGTATAAGAAGACTGTGGCACACATTTATCATAGTCATTCAGACTCTTAAATCATCTTCATAGGGCTTTAATATTATTGTGGCTTCAATTACTTCGCTACAAGGTTTTGCCCAAAACAAGCCGGCCGGAAGCTCGGTGTCGCCAATTTTTTTTCGCATTTTACTGATGGTGGAAAAGTTTTTTCTTACAAGACGTATTTCATCGCCTTTTAACAACTTTCCACCGAAATCTCTGATAAATTCATCAATTTCATCTCTAAGATAGTTAGTTCCGACCATTGAGTGAATCACCAGATTTTCAGCAATGCGATAACCGATAACACTGCCATGACCTGTGAGTGGCTTTTCACTTTCGATTAAATCAGCATAGACATGACAAGGTCTTGTAAAATCAACAGCTTTTTTAAGTTTGCCGTACCAAGGTCCTTCTTTTCCAAGACCGCTGTAAACGGTTGTTCTTTTAAGCCTACCTCAAATTTGATTTAAACCCCAAATCAATACACTTTAAACTTGCAAAAAAAAAAAACGGTTTATGATGCGACATGAGAGGTGAGTTTTTGACCTTTCAAATTAAGTTTAACTATTTTTATAGAAAGGAATTAAAAAATGAGAAAATATTTTCTTTTATCTGCTGTTGCTTTAATGGCTACAACAAATGCAAATGCTTCAGACACAAGGTATACTGGTACACTAGAAGTTACAGGAAATGTTGAATATGCTGCAACATTTACATGTACAGAATTGAAGTTAGGTACTATAACATTCGATTTTAATAAAATTCACGACAACAACATCGAAAGTACCAACCTTTCTGTTACAGGAAGTGGAACTGCAAGTCAAGGTAATTCTGGTGAAGTTATAAGTGTACAAGGTTATACTGCTGCTAACTGTGATGCCCCGGGTAATCCGGATTTTTCAGGCTCAGTATTAGATGGCTATGCCATAGAGCTACAGGATGTTAATGGAGTAAAAGTAGGTGAAATATGGTTGGACGGGACTACTTCTTCTGACGGAAAGTTTACTATTGATGCCAGAGAAGTAAGAATTGATCATGAAAATATGCGAAAGGATTGGTATTCGGATGTAAGTGGAACTGTTACAATTTCGGAAACACTTTAAAAAAATACCGCTTGGCAGAAATAAACATTATTTAGGTATAATGTGTTGAGTTATCACAGCATTAAACATCTGATATGTATGTTTACATTAGTTAACAGCAATCTTTCTGTTAAGGTTAATATTGCGATTATTTACCGGTAATCACAATATTCAAAAAACTCTCTTTACCAATCGGCAAAGAGAGTTTTTTATAAATTCAAGCAATAAAGAAATTACTTCAATTCAACTTTAGCACCAGCGGCTTCAAGTTTAGCTTTGATTTCTTCAGCTTCAGCTTTTGTAGCACCTTCTTTAACAGTTTTAGGAGCACCATCAACCAAATCTTTAGCTTCTTTCAAACCTAATTGAGTAATAGCTCTGATTTCTTTAATAACGTTGATTTTGTTTGCGCCTGCATCAGCCAAGATAACATCAAATTCATCTTTTTCTTCTGCAGCAGGAGCAGCAGCACCACCGGCAGCAACTGCAACAGCAGCAGCGGCTGAAACGCCCCATTTTTCTTCTAACATTTTTGATAAGTCAGCAGCTTCCATAACTGTCAAAGCTGATAATTCATCTACTAATTTGGCTAAATCTGCCATCTTTTTTCTCCAAATAAATTAAAATTAAATTCTGTTATATTACTAAAAACCTTAAGCAGCTTCTTTTTCGCTGTATGCTTTGGTAACTCTTGCCAATTGAGCAGCAGGAGCTTGAAGCAAGCCAATGAGTTTGGCACGCAATTCGTCCATAGACGGAATGGAAGCCAAACGATTGATTTCATCAACGCTAAGAACACCTGTTCCCATAGCACCGCCGATAACAACCAATTTTTCATTGTTCTTTGCGAACTCAACACAAGCTTTACAAGCTGAAATCGGGTCGTTTGCAAACGCAATTGCGGTAGGTCCGTTAAACAACTCGGCTAAGCTTTCAAACTTTGTGCCTTTAAGAGCCAGTTTAGCAATCCGGTTTTTAGTAACTCTGAACCCAGCACCGACTTTGCGGATATTGTTACGCAACTCTGAAACTTCGGCAACGGTTAATCCCTTATAGTGAGAAACCACAACCAATTCAGATGCATTGAACAACTCGTTCAAGTCGCTGAGTAATTGTTTCTTTTCTTCGCGGTTCACTTATTGTCTCCAATTAAGATATCATTATCGCTAATGACACCACTTTAATACAACCATAACAAGAGCAATGCTCTTAAAATGGCAACCTAAAAACTGTCCGGATGGGAGAAAAAATTGATTATATAAATCTCACTTACTCCGTCTATGTAGGCAATTAAGGTATTTAAGCAATGCTAAAAGACCACCTACAGTCTTGGACAGGAGTGAATATTTAATACAAAACATTCACATTGAGCCTCTATCTATAGCAAAAATACTTGTCTGTCAAGCATTTTTCATAACATTTGCAAAAAAAACAATTGACAAAAATACCCAATAAATATAATATACGTTAATATTATTAGAAAATTTATGTTTTAATAAGGAGTGGTACAATGGAAAAAACTTTTACCAATGAGGAAGTTTTGAAAGATGGGACAACAAAAATCAGCACTTATAACGCAAGCTCTCATACACTTTTAGGTTATTATCATCTTAATTCTGAAGGCAAAAAAGATGGTATAGAGGTTGAATATAGTAAAAGTAGAGGAAAAGAATTTGAGACAACAACACTGTGGAAAGACGGAGAAATAGTTGGAAAACCGAAAATATTTAATATTACACATACTGGTGAAAAATTACGGATAGTCCAACACATTAGCGACTTGGAAAATAATCAGACACATAAAGTAAATTTATCATACAAATTAGATGAAATCAAAGGATCCCCTTTAGAAAAGATTCTGTCTCATATAGATATTGAAAAAGAAGAATGGAGTTTTTCAAACATGAAAGATGCCACTTTTCTTGCTGGGAAATGTGTGTCTTTAATTAATCCGATAGAAATCACAATTAAAGATAATCAAATACAGCACTTAAAAATAGTTGCCCCTTTATATCACAGCGGCTCTCTTACACATGTTCCTAATGCTATATACGATATGGAGTTTAAAGATGGAAAAGAATATAATGGCAGATATTATACTTGCGATGAAAAAGGGAAGGAATTTACTCTATATGAGTGTACCGAAGGTAAGTACCAAACTTCTCAAAGAACATTTCCTTTTGTAACCCCTGTTTTATCAGAAGAGCTTATGAAAGAGCCTCAACACATAACCGCTAAAATGAGCGATGAAGCACGCACATCTGTTCTTGTCTATCAACAATTAAACAAAGAAGTTAATTACATAACTGGTAAAAACTTTATTGTAACCCCTGATAATGTAGAAAAACTTCCCGCAGTAATCTATACACCGAGAAATGGAACACTATCACTTGGAAGCAATATAGTATGTAATTTCGAAATGAAGGATGGAAAACTAAACGGAGAATTATCTTTATATAATAATTATCACAATCCAAAAACTACTTTACGCAGAAAAGCACATTACAAAGACAACAAACTGGATGGCCCTTATCAAGAATTTTTCAAAAATAGTTCTCAGGTAAGAATATCAGGTTCATACAAAGATGATAAAAAACATGGAATATGGAAATATTACGATGAAAATGGCAACGTTTTAACTACAGAATTTTGGCGAGATGGTAAAAATGAGACCGAAAAGTTTAAAGCAATTAAAAAAATTGTCACTCAACATTCCGATGAACCCGAACCGAAAACAAAAATCGGAAAGGTGATTAGTAAAGGAGTTAAAACCCTTGAAATTGCAAAGGAATTAGCAAAATCACGAAAATACAGAAGCAATTAATTTAAGAGCTCTTAACAAAGAGCCCTTATTTCATTCCGAAAACGACGCATTAGATGTACAGGTCTCTTTTTTACTTTAATTTACCGAATTTTCTTTCTTTGAGTTCTTTGATACCTATACCCGTCTTATCCGTTTTAATTTTTGCCGCCTCAACCAATTTGCCCAACATTTTTTCGCTTAACAAAGTCGAACCTCTTTCTTCAATTAAGCCAAAATGCTTTGCCATATATGTTGCTTTATTTTGTTCGATTATGCCTTTAACCAATGGATTGCCGTCATACAAAATTTTACCTTTAACCTCGGGCACAATGCCAAGTCGTTCAATATTGTTTTTTGAGAAAATAAAGTCACCGCCGATTTCACGAGGCGCACCTCTAGTGCTCTTAATTTTGTTTCCCGAACAGTCAAAATTTCCGCCAACTTTTTCGGGCGCACCTTTTAAGCTTTCAAGATTGTTATCCGAACACTTGAAATCACCTTCAACTATAACTCCGGTTAAGTCGGGCAATTCTGTTAATCCCATACCCGACAAATCGATATCGCCTTTAATGGTAACATCTTTAGGAAAATCAGATAAATCATATTCTTCTTCATCTTGACATATTACATAGTTTTGTTTGTATATAAGCTCACCACCTATTTCTTCAGGCAAATATTTCAAACTATGCAAATTATTGTTGGAGCAGTCAAAATCACCGCCTACTTTATTCGGAGCACCTTTTAAGGTTTCAAGCTCATTGCAACAACAAATAAAATCACCGCCGACTTCACGAGGAGCACCGATTAAATCTTCTAAATAATTATTTTAACAATAAAAATCCTCTCCGACATATATAGGAGCCCCTTCCAGACTTTTTAAGCTGTTAGAACTGACAAAAAAACTTCCGCCGACTTTGTAAGGAGCACCTTTTAAATCTGTAAGATGATTTCTGTCACATATAAAACTTCCGGTTACTTCAATATGCGACATATCAGGAAGTTTTTTAAGTCCGATTCCTGATAAATCCAACATTCCTTTATAAACAAATCCTTTAGGTAAATTATCATAAGTATAATATTTTCCATCCTGCTTAAACATACCCAAAAACTTCATATCACTGCTTATTTCTATGTCATTGGTTTGTACAAACTCTCTGATATATGCCAAATATTCTTCTTTGGGTTTTTTATTACCATAAGCTTTGCATTGTTTTAACACTCCGTTTCTTAATTCAAGTGTAACATGCGGATGTCCTTTTTCATCACGCAAAGAAAAGATATCAATTTTTTGCCCATCATTGTCGTCATATTCTCCATCACCGACACAATGACACATCTCACGACTTTCAAAATCAAGCGCAACTTTAGATTTTAATTCCAAAATTTGCATACCATCATCAAAAGCCATTACCGATTCGGTGCCATATAGAGAATCTTTTAAGAACTCAGCGGCTTTTATTGCTTTTTCTTCTTGTTTTCTTTTGTAAGCATCACCTTTTTTGGCTGCATTTAGTAAACTGTTAAAATCAGCATACTCATTTATGGTTTTTAAGCTATCCAAATTTATCTTAATTTCTTTATCTTTTTTCTGAGTAGATTTAAATAATTCGATTCGTTTATCGACATAGCTTAGAGCCGTGTCATACATAAAATCACAAACAGTTTCCATGTTTTCTTTTATATCATCAGATATTTTATCTTTACAAAAAATATGAACATCTTTACCATCTTTTTCACGCTCTTTTGCCCAATCAGGTAAATAGTCAAAATGTACGGCCTTTTCAAAATACGGTGCTTTTTCATTGCTAAGCAAAAAAGCTTTTAAATTGTGATAGACGTATCGTTCTAACATGGCACTCGCTATATATTCACGATTCTGTTCCACTTGATATACACTTTTTGTTTTTAACAAATTATTTTTTGCAAAATGCATTGTAGGAGTATAGTTATATTTTTTGGGTTTTAAAAATGATGATAAAAATTCATCAAACGGTTCAAAATTGTATAAATTTACCGACATGTTATAATTTCCTTATGCTGATAAATTAAAAACTGCCGTAATTTCAACGGCAGTTTTTAAACTCTACTCTTCTTCTGCATCAACACCAGCCGAAGCCATAATATCAGGCAAAGTGCCGATTGCTTTTTTGCGTTTTAATTTGTTTACAAACTTAATCGAACGTTGAGCATCCCACTTTTTCTTACCCTCTTCATATTGGAAAATTTGTTTATAAACTTCAATTGCTTGGTCAAACTCTGACAACTTAGTCAAACAAGAAGCCAACCCGTCATAAAGTTTATGATGATAACGACCATTCACCAACTTTTGAGCCTTTTTATAACATTTGAACGCATCTTGGAATTTGAACATTTTTTGATAAACAAAACCAATACTAATCCATGCCTGAATTTCACTGCTGTTAATGTTTAAAATTTTGGTAAAGCACTTAATCGCCGAGTCGTTATCACCCATCAATTGATATGTAACACCAATTCCGTTCCAAGCCTTAACATTTGCTTTATCAAAGGCCAAAACTTTTTTGAAAAATGCAATTGAACGATCGTATTGTTTCAATTTTTGCAAAGTTACAGCAATACTTAAAAGAGTCTGCGGATGTTTGTTATCTACACTCATTGCATGTTCCAAAACATCTAAAGCTTCTTTGAACATAAACATATGTTGCAAAGCTATTGCTTTTCCGTTCAGAGCCTCTAAAGATGTTTTATCTACCGCAAACGCCATATCAAAACACTCAATTGCCTCTTTGTAAAGACCGCGCATACTCAAGGTAACCCCCTTGTTGTTTAACACCTCAACCGACTTCGGGTTAATCTGCAATGCTTTATCAAAACATTCAACCGCATCGGTATATTTGCTCATTTTTTGATAGGCAAACCCCTTCGAATTCATTGCTTTCCACGAATCCGGTTGTTCTCTGATTACAACATCAAACTGAGCGACAGCTTCTTTGTACATACCGCTGTCCAACATCTCTTGGCCTCTTTTATAGGCATTATTTTCGTTCATTTTTACCATTTTTTTCTCTTCTTTGTTTAAGTTACAAAATAATTAATGCGCCGAGCATATCACCTAAAATTATTTATGTCAAGTTTCGAAATGTCTTAAATCGGTCTAATTTGCTCAAATATTGACAAATCCGACCTAATTTCTCGATACCTGCAATTAAATTTTGCACAAAAATCTTTAACATTTTTTCTTTTTTGAATAAAATATGTTTCATATTCTTGCTCATAAGTCGTACCATAATTTGTAATAAGTTGTTGTTTTTGCTTGTATTCTGCCAAATATTGTCCTTTAGGAGGAGCAATGTATTCTAAAGCATCATAAATGTTAATTAAGCAAACATCGTTAACCGAACAAAGAGCTGATATTTCATGTTTTAATTTTTCATCATCTGATACATCAAAACCACCGATTAAAAAAACTATCGCTTTTTTCCCGATTCGTTTTATTGCCAATTGTAAAGATTTCAGTTTTTCTTGCGATTCGTTTTTTACAAATAATGTTTCTTTGGCAATTTTTTCAATTTTTTTCAAGATAGTAAGCAAATGATTATAATCTCTTTTCGGTTCGAAAACATGCGTTTTATTTCCGTCATAAACCATTAAGCCGAAACGGTCTTTGTTTGATAAAGCAAACCACCCCAACAGAGCCGCAACTTTTGCCGCCGTAACCGATTTTAATTCTTTTTTAGTACCAAAACGCATGTCGGCAGATACATCGAGCCACACATAAACCACTCTGTCTTTTTCTTCGGCATACAATTTTGTATAGGGCTGATTTTTCCGAGCCGTAACTCGCCAATCAATGTCTCTGACATCATCACCGAATGTATAAGAACGAACTTCCTCAAACTCCATTCCTCGACCTTTAAATGATGATTTGAAGTCCCCTGCTCGATTCGATGCGCCGTTAAACTTAAAATCTTTCAAATACGGAACATATTTTTTAATTTCAGTTAATTCATCAAAATCAGGTACCAATCCGCTCAAATTCGGATTGTTGTTTTTTTTCCATAAATTGCCGATTTTTTTTAAAACCACCGATTAATACTCCTTTAAGGCAATGGTACTGCTTTTAACAAAGATCTTATTACATCATCGGCGTTAACCCCTTCGGCCATAGCTTCAAAACTTAAAATAATACGATGGCGCAAAACATCATGCACAACCGCATTGATATCCTCCGGAGTTACAAAATCTCTGCCTTCAAGCCAAGCGTGGATTTTTGAGCATTTATCCAAAGCAATGGTTGCTCTCGGGCTTGCTCCGAACCTGACATATCCGTCCAACGATTCGTCATATTTTACGGCATCTCTGGTTGCCATAATAAGCTCTACTAAATAGTTTACGACATCTTCGGAAGTGTAAACTTTCAAGGCTTCTTTACCTGCCGACAACACATCATCAACCGTAAGTTTATAGTCGGATTTATCCGCACATTTTTTATCATCGGCACAAGAAGTATCTTCGTCCCTTACCAGTTCCAAAATTTTGCGCTCGGTATATGCATTAGGCTGATTAATTTTGATATACATTAAAAACCTGTCAAGCTGAGCTTCCGGCAAGTTATATGTTCCCTCGTGTTCAATGGGGTTTTGCGTTGCCATAACCAGAAATAATTCAGGCAAGCGATAAACCTGACCGCCCACACTGATTTGTTTTTCGGCCATAGCTTCCAACAATGCCGATTGCACTTTTGCCGGCGCACGATTAATTTCATCGGCCAAAACCAAATTAGCAAACACCGGTCCTTTTCTAAATTCAAACTTTCCCGTTGATGATACATATACATCACTTCCTGTAATGTCGGAAGGCAACAAATCAGGTGTAAATTGGATTCGGTTATAATCGGCATTGATACTGGTAGCAAGTGTCCTGATAGCTTTTGTTTTTGCAAGACCGGGAGCTCCTTCAACCAACGCGTGTCCCGAGGCTAAAAGTGTGATAAGAAGTTTTCTTACCAAATCTTCCTGACCTAAAATACGACTTTGTAAATGATTTTGTAACCTGATTATTTTATCTCTTAATGCTGACATTATATTATCCTCTAATTATCCAATGCGGTTTTTAAAAAACTCTTTTATTTCTGATAAGACTATTATATATATTGCTACAAAGAAAAAAACAAGAAGTATCCTGAAATGACAAACATTTTTGATTTTGAAGATGAACAAACCGCTCAAACTTTTGATAACATCAGCGCTTTAAGACCTGATTATTCTTGGCTTGACGAACTAAACCCCGAACAAAAATCAGCAGTTCAAACCACTGATGGTCCACTTCTTGTATTATCCGGAGCCGGCACCGGAAAAACCAAAGTTTTAACCACTAGACTTGCTTACATTTTATCTACCATGAAAGCCACGCCTCATAACTGCTTAGTGGTTACATTTACCAATCGGGCTGCATCGGAAATGAAATCAAGGGTAAAAGATATAATTGGTCCTATGGCCGATTCGGTTTGGCTTGGTACATTTCACAGCGTATGTGTCAAAATTTTGCGTACTTATGCCGAACTGGTAAACTTAAAAAGCAATTTTACCATCTTAAATGAGGACGACCAAAAACGCATTATTAAAAAAATTATTGAAGATGAAAGTATTGATGAAAAAAAATATCCGCCGCAGGCATTTATGGAAAAAATTCAGCGGTTAAAGGATAAAGGCCTATCATATGACAGCATAAAGTCCGAACAAAAATGCACCTTAATTGCCGGTGTTTATGAAAAATATCAAAAAAGGCTGATTGAACTTAATTGTGTTGATTTCGGCGATATCATTTTGTACACCTTGCAAATTTTGCAACAACATGCGGATATCTTAGAAAAATATCAGGAAAAATTTAAGTACATAATGGTTGACGAATATCAAGATACCAATGTCATACAATATTTATTTTTAAGAATGTTATCGCAAAAACATCGCAATTTGTGTTGTGTCGGAGATGATGATCAATCCATATATTCGTGGCGAGGTGCCGAAATTAAAAACATTTTGCGTTTTGAGAAAGATTTTACCGATGCCAAAGTGATTCGTTTGGAGCGCAACTATCGTTCAACCGCCAACATCTTAAAAGCCGCCTCAAACTTAATTTGCCATAACGACGGTCGTTTGGGAAAAACCTTAAAAGTTGCGGATAATTCACCGGCCTTAAATTGCGCCAATGACAAAATAAAACTTGTCAACGCATATAACGGCTCGGAAGAAGCACAATATGTTGCCAACCAAATCGAAACCTTAAAAAGAGACGGTTATCAATATTCAAATATGGCAGTACTGGTAAGAACTGCTTTTCAAACTCGAGAATTTGAAGAACGATTTATCAACGAGGCAATCCCATATCAGGTAATCGGCGGTCCGAAGTTTTATGAACGCCAAGAAATAAGAGATTTACTCGCTTATTTCAGAGTTGCTGTTCAGCCTGATGATGATTTGGCTTTAGAGCGCATAATCAACAAACCGGCCAGAGGGATTGGTGCCAAAAGCATTGAAAAATTTCAAGATTATGCCAGATCAAACCACATCAGTATGTACCAGGCAATTAAGCAAATGCTTTCACAAAATCTGATAACCGGAAAAGCCAAAAATGCTTTGCAAGAATTGATGGATAATTTTGATGAGTGGAACAAAATTTCACAAATGGTATCCCCTGATGACTTGGCTGCGCAAATTTTGGAAGATTCGGGCTATTATGATATGCTCAAAAGCGATAAATCCGCCGAAGCCCCAGGCCGAATTGAAAACTTAAAAGAACTTTTGGGAGTGTTAAACGATAAAGAAAAATATCCCAATTTAGCCGTTTTCTTGGAGCATGTCAGCTTGGTTATGGATAATGACAATGCCATTGACAACAACAAAGTTATGCTCATAACCCTTCATTCGGCCAAAGGCTTAGAGTTTGATGTTGTTTTCCTTCCTGGTTGGGAGGACGGATTGTTTCCGCATCAACGAAGTTTGGACGAAGGCGGAAGCGAAGCTTTGGAAGAAGAAAGAAGACTGGCTTATGTTGCCATCACCCGAGCCAAGCAAAAACTTTATATCTTAACCACTATGAGTCGCCGAGTTTACGGACAGATGCAAAACAACATTCCCTCACGATTTATAAATGAAATTCCAACCAATTGTTTGCATATAATCAACAGTGCCAATCGGCAATATTACGGCGGATATCAAAATTATGGCAGTTATAACAAAAACCGTACCCAAAACAATTATAACCGATATTCTTATGAAACTGAAGATTCATATTCGGCAACCTCACACATATTAAAAGGCATAAGAGTGTATCATCAAATGTTCGGATACGGAACCATTGTTGCAGTTGTTGGTAACAAATGTGAAGTAGTGTTTGATAAATCCGGCCACAAAAAAATTTATGCAAATTATCTTGTTCGTATATAGCTTGGAGATATAAATATCTCATAATACACTTTGATAATTCTCTTTATATTCTTCATCGGATAACCGAATGCAACAAAACAAAAAATGCGTTCTTTAACCAAAGAACGCATTTTATAAGCTTCGTAACTAACAATTACATATTGCTTGTTCTTATAACTGTAACTGCACGACGATTTTGAGCCCAAGCTGCTTCGTTGTTACCCAACACTGCAGGTCTTTCTTTACCGTAAGAAATTACGGAAATGCGGTCAGCAGCTACACCTTGAGATACAAGATAGTTTTTAACGGCGTTGGCACGGCGTTCACCTAATGCCAAGTTGTATTCACGAGTACCTCTTTCGTCACAGTAACCTTGAACTACAACATTTACATTTTTGTGCTTTCTCATATTGAGCCAGTTTACTTGTGTGTCAAGAACTTCTTCGGCATTGTCAGTCAAAGAAGAACTGTCATAAGCAAAGAACACTCTGTCTTCGGCATTTGCCATAAAGTCACGTACTTCTCTTGATTCGCAATCTGTACCGCCGAACAAACCGCCGTTTTCATTTACTGATGAACAGCCGGCTAAGAAAGCCATTGCGCAGAACAAACTTAAAAGTTTTTTCATCTTATTTTCTCCATATGGTTAAAATTAACAGTCCTAATTAAAGGAACAATTTTAATTGCAATACAACTAATACAAGTTTAACTTAAGTAATAAAAGTAAATTTTTCAATAACAAAACGCAAAAAATCTAAAAAAAATTTACTAAAGGTTAGGTTTTTTACATATCTTTATGTAACCGGTTTATCATAACCCTGCTTAAGACCGATTTTTGTGCAAGTTTTTCTTGCTCGGTTGCATAATATTTTTGGTAGGTTATAGGAAAATATTGTTTTAAAAATTCGGTTTTGAGTGTTTTGTTTCTTCTGGCTTTTTGCATATTGGTATATAGCCTGTTAAGATTGATTATATTATTCTTGGTGGGCTCAATAGCCAATACACTCACATTGCCGGCACAAAAAAATGTAGTTCTATTTTGATTTTTAACATATTTTTGCGAAAATTCTTGCAACAAAGATAAATCTTTTTCTTGTAATTCAATATAAGATAAAACAACTCCTACTTTATCTGTCTGTAAATTGCCTTCAAAAATGTCTAAATGGCGCAAAAGTTGCGTGCTCATATATGCTGCGCCCCAGTTGTTTTGAGAGGCTCGCAAATTGTGGCGCAATCTTCTTTCAAAACAAGTGGCAAAAAACCTTGCACCGTATTCTAACGGTTGTTTTTGATATCCTTTTGAACAATCTGCTAAACCTTTAAGATAAAATGCATGATTCAAACTATAAAGCTCACCGGTTTTGGTATCAAAAGGAACATCAACCTCAAACCTGAGTTTTTTTAACAACTTTGCCCTCTTTGAATCAGATAACCTTTGCAACGAATGATACAACTCGTGTGCGGCTGTGTTACAAAAATCTGAGCTTTCAAGATGTACATCAACTTCACGGGTAAATAATCCGTCTTGTAAAAAATGTCCGCTTTTACTCCAATCGGAAGTATTATTTCTTTTATCTGAAGATATTTTTATATCAGGAGCTAATATACTATGTTTTATGCCGTCACCGAAAATTTCATCATACAAAAATTTTCGCATTGTTTTTACCGTATGTTGATAAGAACTATCGTCCATTTTGGCAGCCCCTATATCTGCGGCATAATAGAAGTCAGCAAAGGTTTTTGAAGTTGCCAAAGCATCTGCCATCTGATAAGCTAAAGTTTTTATTTTTCGGGCCTCGTTTTTGTTAAGCCTGAAATTGGAATACATATACTCCAGAGGTTCTCTGTGATTTTTAACCACTTCATCGGTTGTTTTGTATCCCAAATTTTTTCCCAAACGATTGAGCCCGTAAAAAAACGAAATCCATTCATCAGTAGTCATATTTTGTATGCGCTTTTTTGATAAGCTAAAACAAAAATTGCTAAATGTTCTCTCGTTTTCAAACATTTTGTAAAACTGCCGAGCTCGCTCAAAGTCATTATCTTGCATTTTGTGCGCCCTGATTGACTAGCGGTTGCAGCTGATTAGTGTTGGTTTGCGTATTTGCGTTTGCATTTAGCTCAACCGGACGAGCAAATTCAAGACCTTTGTGCTCTAACGGTAAGGTGAGGGTGTCTATACCGTTACGAGATAAGGTAATATTAATTTCATTGACTGCACCTTTTGCTCTCGGGAACAAATCGCTGGCCAAAACAACACCATCGGCACGTTGAGGTTTGCGCTTTAATTCACGAGCATAAGCTTGTAAAATGTCTTTTTCGGCATTTTGAATATGTCTGTCTAAAATGGTATCATAAATTAATGTAAAATCTTCGGTGCTTAAATCAACCATTTTTTTATCAGGTGATATCGCCAGTAACTTCTCATATTCTTCCTGAGGTAAAGTTTCTTTAATATCAGCTAACCTTTGACCGAAAGTTTCATCGTGGTGACCAAAGTATATATCAAAGACAGATTTTAGGGCTCTCATTGAACCAAAGGTAATTGCCGCACCTTTTTCGGAATCCTTTGAGCCTTTGTCAATCTGGTCAAGAACTCTGCCATATAAACCGTCTTCATAAGCAATGCGGAAATTATCAAAGTTTTTAGCCGTTTTTAATCCGGATATAAAATCGTGCTCGGATTTACTTAAACCAAATCTCGGGTCAGACTTATCTTTGCATTTCTTTTTAGCATTTTCAAGCATTTGCTCAGCTAAACGATATTTGAATGTAACAAATTCTTCCGTGGAGAGTTTTTTGCGTGCGGCTTCAACCATAGCTCTTGCCTTTGCCGTGTTAAGCGAAATACCCACCGGTACAATACCTTTTTCGGCACAAGCCATCATCCAAACCCCCTTATTGGTGCTTGATACATTATGGAAATTAAGATGCGTAACACCTGTTTTTTTCATAATTCCGACAAAGTCTCCGGCCATAGTGTCGTCCATTTTTTTGCCTCCCGGAGTTGCATATCCGAAAGAAAATTTACCGTTTTTCGGGTTTTGTGCAACATATAAACGATATGAATATGTCGGAACATAAACGCCATTTTTATCTTTTTTGCCGTCTAATTTTTCATTATCTCGGTTTGGTTTATCATACAAACTGAAAACATACGTTTGCAAGCCGTCAATGTTTTTTGTTCTGACAAAATAGCTTAAACCTTTGGTTTTCTTTAAATCATTTTCAAGAAAATCTGTCATTTCATTGTACATATTGACAAGAGTAACCTCTTTTTTTGCTTTTTTGGGTTTGTTATCATTGGCACTATGTTCCAAAGGCTTAACTTCTGCTTCCAACATTACAAACTTTTCTTGAGTATCATCTTCAGGTGTCGGTCCCGAATTTTGCGCATCTTCCTCTCTGCGGTTTTGTAAAAACTTTTGTGTCAATTCAAACAGTTTTTCATCAACATCAACCAAGCCGTCTTTATATGGAAATGTCATATCATATACAGATATTCCTTTTTTCTCACAGAACTCTAAAATGGCTTTTAATCTGGCTTCATTCAATTTTGCAATGGTATCTTCTTCAAAGTTTATGCGAGCCTTAAACTGTTCATCATTTTCACCTGATTTGTCATATGGAGTTACCACAATGCCGAACTTTCCGGCATTAGGCAATTCACAAGTAAGTTCAAGTTGTTTGCCTTTAGGCATTACATCTTGCGCTTCGGTAACAATTTCATCAGTATGAGCCAACACTTCGTTTAACTCGAACTTAACACCCGATTCACTCATGTCTTCACGAGCAATCATTGAATACAAAACCGGAAATTCTTCGGGATAATCTTTTATTAAAGCAAGACCATCATTTAAGTAATCCTTGATTTCAAGACATTGTTTATACTCAGCATCTAAGCTTAATTTTGTATCTTTATCGGATACCGATTGCGCCATCTGATGCAAATGAGCAATTTTTCTGTTGTTTTCTTCCATGTCGGCATTTAGCTCAGCCAATACTCGTTCATAGCCGTATTCCCTGAAATTATGATTAACTGTTCCGGTTTCTAAAAAATTGCTTGCCATTGTATAATCCCCATTTTTAATTATTAGAATTTATACAAAATGTAGCACACTTTATTCAAAATATCAACATATTATTGCCAAAAAGACATTATTTTTTATACCAGAAGAACTCAATTTTATTGAGAGCATAAATTCTTTGGTCACAAAGCTCAAAACATTCGGGAAAACTGATGTTTTCATCTTTTCGGGTTTCAATCAGACAAAGAGCATTTTCGGCAATTAAATCTTTTTTTATCAGGCTTTGAACGGCAAGTTCGGTCAGACCTTTACCATATGGTGCATCCATAAAAATCAGATTATATTTTTTATGCCGATACTTTATATGGGCAATATCAGATTTAATAATTTCGATTTTGTTTTTTTCTTTTTCAAAAAGTGCTGCGTTTTTGAGCACCGGTTTGGTATCTATATCAATAAAAGTAACGGTTTTTGCTCCTCTTGATAAAGCCTCAAAACCAAAGGATCCGGTACCGGCAAACACATCTAAAACATCTATGTCGGCAAAATTTATACCCATAGAATATAAAATGCTGAATAGGGCCTCTCTTGTTCGTTCCAGAGTTGGCCGAACATCAAGCCCTTTGGGTACAAAAAGTTGTTTGCCCTTATATTTTCCGGCTACAATTTTCATAACTTAAACCTTGAGCCGAGTTGTTCCTGCAAAACTTTTTGCGCCACTTCTTTAACTTCGCCTTTTTTTAACGAGCCTAACTGGAAAGGGCCGTACGAAACTCGTATAAGTCTTGCCACATCAAGACTGGCATATTTCATCAATTTTCTTACTTCTCGATTTTTACCCTCATTCAAACTGACCGTAAGCCATGCATTGGTGCCGTTTTGGCTGTCAATGGTAACATTAACTTTGCCATATTCGATACCGTCTATATTAACTCCGTTTTTCAAGCTTTCTAATTTTGCGGTATCAATTCTTCCGTGAACTCTGACCCGATAACGACGGCACCAAGCATTTTTCGGCAGTTCCAATTCACGAGACAGTTCACCATTGTTGGTAAGAAGTAACAAACCTTCGGAGTTCAAATCAAGTCGTCCCACACTTACCACTCTTGGCATATATGATGGCAAATTATTAAACACCGTTTCACGATTTTGCTCATCTTTATGGGTTGTTACCAATCCGACCGGTTTATAATATAACCATAAACGAGTTTTATCAATTTGCGGCAATTTTTCCCCGTCAAACAAAATTTTTTCCGTGCCTTCAACATTAAAAGCCGGTGTATCAACAATTATACCGTTAACGGTTACTCGTTGTTGTTTGATATATTCTTCGGCTTCTCTACGAGAACAAACACCGGACCGAGCCATAAATTTTGCCAATCTTTCTGCCATTTTTTTTCTTCCTTTTTTTTAGCTTTTAGGTTAATATACTTTAAGTTTTTTAAAATTTCAAAGGATATTTATGACTGAGATTAAATATATGCAAAAAGCATTGGAGCAGGCAAAAAAAGCTTATATTTTTGATGAAGTGCCAATTGGAGCCGTTATAGTTGACCCGCAAGACGGCAAAATTGTTGCAAGAGCATATAACAAAACCGAATATGGCAAAGATGTGACCGCTCATGCCGAAATTTTAGCTTTGCGTAAAGCTTGCAAAAAGCTCAAAGCTAAAAGACTTTGGGGACTTGATTTATATGTTACACTAGAGCCTTGCGCCATGTGTGCGGCTGCCATTTCGTTTGCTCGCATCAGAAAACTTGTCTTTGGTGCAATTGATGAAAAAGGCGGAGCGGTGGTCAGCGGAACAAAATTTTATCAAAGCAAAACCTGTCATCATAGACCTGAAGTTGTATCATCGGTGCTAGCCGAACAATCGGCAAAAATGTTAAAGGCTTTTTTTCAAAGCAAGCGATAAATTACATATTTTTTAACTTATCGGCAATTACAAAGGATAAATCGGCCAAGAGTTTGCTTTGAGCTTTAACATAAGAGGCATAAGTTTTTCCGGCTTGTTCTTCAAATGTAAAAGTTTGAAAAGCCAAAACTTTCCCTTTGGCATTTAAGATTTGCCAGTTTGCCTTTAAAATTGCTTTATCTTTTAACCACCCGCTTAATTTTTCGATTTGAATTTTTACGACATATTGTGTGTTTATTCCGTAAGCCAGAGGCAAAATTTTTGCGTTTGGCAAATTAACGGATAAGTCATTGATTAGGGTGTTTTTTATCATAGAACTTAAATTGGAGCCCCAACGATTAAATTCGGAAATTTCAAGCTCGGGTGAATCTGCTTCTTGCAAAACAATTTGCGGTTTATCAATATATTCGGGTATTGAAATATCATAAATCTGTAATTGGAGTTTTTTATCCGAAACCGTTTTTTGACTTAAAGATTGCAACATATAAAAATTGCTGTTCGGAGTAGAAAAGCAACCCGAAATAAATAAAAAACTTAAAACGTACAAAAATTTTTTCATGGTTTATTCTTTCCTTTCAAAATCGAATCAGGGTGTTGTTCTAAATAATCCGCCAGATTTTTGATAGATTTAGCCGCCTCTGATACATCTTTTAAAGTTGTACTCAGTTGATTTAAGGTCTGATTGGTTGCCGGTATTGATTTATCGGTGTAAGTGTTTAGCTTTTTGCCGAGCTCGGCAAAGCGAGGTAATATATTCGGAAGTTCTGTTTCAAGCTCTCCCAAAATATTATCAAGTCTGGTGACAATTTTTTTAATCGGTAAATCCTGCAAATCTTTTGATAAACCGGCAACGGTTGAAAGAGCGGTCGGAATTTCCAAAGTGTTATCATCATGGGGCTTTTTTAACTCTATCGGAGTATCGGGTAACATCTGAAGCTCAATCATCAGTTGACCGGTAAGCAAATTTTGAGAAATGAGTTTTGCCCTTAATCCTTTGTTTACGAGCGATTTCCACACATCTTTTTTGTTCATTTCTTTATAAAAACTTAAAGAGCTGACATCACCGTCCTTGGCAAAGCGAACATATACCGGAATGTTAAACTCTAAAGTTTCCGGATTGGTGATGATTTTTATATCAACGACTTTTCCTACCTGCACCCCTTTAAACACCACGGGAGAGCCGATGTTTAATCCCTTAATGGATTCGTTAAAATACATAACGGCCAAATTTGTTCGATGTGTAAAAAAGTTATCGGCAACACTTTTTAAGATTATGGCCGAAATGATTAAAAGTCCTAAAATCATAAACATGGCAATGCGTTTTTTATTCGGCTCTTTTTTCATCATATTTTCCTCGTGTTAAAAAATTATAAACATCTTCATTGGGCGGATTTTTTAATATTTGAGCAGGGTTTCCTCTTGCTTTTACGGTTTTAGTTTTTGCATCTAAAAAAATGGAGTTTGTACCGATGGCAAAAATAGATGACAATTCGTGAGTAACCACAACCAATGTGGTTTTAAGATTTTGATTTATATCCTGCATCAAATTATCAAGTCGTGCCGAACTCAAAGGGTCAAGACCGGCAGAAGGCTCATCAAAATATACAATTTCGGGGTCTAGCGCTAAGGCTCTTGCAAGGCCGGCTCGTTTTTTCATTCCTCCGCTTATTTGTGACGGATAATAATCATTATAACCGTCCAAACCGACAAGAGCCAGTTTTAAACTGACTAAATCATCAATGGCTTTTTTAGAATATGAGCTGTATTTTTGCAAAGGTAAAGCCACATTTTCGGCCAAAGTCATGGAAGAAAACAACCCGCCGCTTTGATACAAAACACCGACTTTTTTCATAATTTCGAGTTTGGTCTGTTCATCTGCTTTAATATAGTCGATATCATCAATGTAAAAATTACCTTTTAATGGCGGCATTAGACCGGTTAATACTTTAAGCATTGTACTTTTACCGCAACCGGAAGCGCCCATTATGATAAAAATATCATTATTATTTACTTCAAAAGTTGCATTTTTGATAATAACTTTTTTTTCATAACCGATATCCATATTTTTTGCCGCAATTTTACTTTTCATATTCCGAGCCTTTCAAAAACAAAGGTAATGATACCGGTTGCTACAATCAGCCACACAACAGAGGATACTACCGCTTTGGTTGTTGCAATTCCTACACCATCGGCATTTTTGGAAGAATTTATACCATAGTAACAACCGCAAAGCGAAATGATAAAGCCAAAGATAAATCCGTGAAAAATTCCTACCCAAAAGTTTTTCATACTCCAAGCATTAAAAGCATGATTAAAATATTCGGTTGCCGGAATATCAAGAGCCAAAATCCCGACAAAAGCACCGCCTGAAATACCGAAAAAATCAGCCCACATGGTTAAAAAAGGCATGGCAATTACAAGTGATGCCATACGAGGAGCAACCAAAAACTCCGCCCACGATATACCCATTGTTTTTAAGGCGTCAATTTCTTCGTTTACCTGCATTGAGCCGATTGTGGCGGCAAACGAAGCGCCTGTTCTGCCGGCCATAATAATACCGACCATAATGGCACCCATAATACGAATTGTACCGATGGTTACCAAATCGGCCACAAAAACCTGTGCACCGAAATTTTTAAGTTGTATGGCACCGACAAAGGCCAAAATTAGCCCGACCATAAAACTAATCAGAGCCACAATAGACATTGCGTTGGGTCCGCATTCTTCAAAAGCAAATAAAAAATCTGTCTTACGAGCGGAGCTTTTTCGTCTTATAAAAAGCCATAAGGACTTAAAACAGGTCATCATAAAAATTGTTCCTTTTAGGGTATTTTGCCATACATTTAAACCGAAACCGCCGATTTTTTCCAATATACTTTCATTTGCAGGCATAGTTTCTCGGTTTATATGTTCGGGGACGACCAAAGCCAACTTTAGCATTTTTATAAGACCTTGCGGCATATATAAATTTTCAATTTTGATGTTGTTTTCATTCGCATATTTATTTAAGTTAAATAATATAAGCAAAAGTGAAGAATCCCATTTGTTGATTTCAAGTCCGTTGATAATGATGTTTTCAGGTAAATAACCTGCAATGTTTTGGTATAATTTACCGTCCTCAAAATCAATAAAATTGCCTTTGAGAGTAAGTGTTAAGGTTTTGTCTTGTAATGTTAAAATTATATCACCCAAATTTTTAGCACTCCGATAGGATGTAACAGATTTTTATCATAAATAAAATAATGTTGCTGTCAAAGAAAAACAATACAAGTAAGGTATGTAAATTTTTAAAAAAACATCTTGCTTTTTTGTCAAAACCAATGTATATCTATTTTCATAAACATATAAATCTGTCAATTATGAATAAAACCATCGGCGAAAGCCAGAACATCATTCAAATCAGAGCACAGCTTGAATATCTTGAGAAACAACTCCCTCAAGAAAAAGCCTTGGAGCTTGCAAAACGCATCAGACCTGTTGCCAGCAAAGATGAAAACGGAAGGCTCAGTATTTATAACGACCCGAAACCACTCAAATATTGGATGGACGGCGGGAAGATTTTTAATCAGAGCTACACTTTCATTGCAAACAACGAAGTGTATGGCAGAGCTTCAAGCCTAAAGCAGATAGCCAAAATTACCACTTATCACAAGTGCGGCTATCCGTTGTTTATCAAGCCTTCGGTTTATGAGGTGTTGTACCAAATACCTGAAGAATTGCGAGATAAGGTGGTTGCGTTTGAGCTTTATGCCTCAAGCCCTTATGTCTGGGATGTCTATAATGATGACCTTGAAAGACACGCCTTAACTTGCATATTGTATACCGGCAAAATGCCTAAAAAGGTAAGAGATATGCCGGTTGAATGGTAAATCAAAAAGCCTCGCATTTGCGAGGCTTTTTGATATTTTTAAATACTGCACCAAGATAGTGTTTTTTTAATAAGTAGCAGTAAGAATAACAGTAGCTTGATAATGGTCAGGTACAACATTTTCAGGTATAGAAAGTGTTAATCCGGCATCTCCTGACACATGCCTAACAGATAAAGCACAATTTCCTCCGTCAGTATCATCAATGTTTTCGCAGTCAATTCTTTCAGCAGTTTTGATAGCAGTAACATATATAGAATCATAATATGATGTAGCGGTGCTTTTCTCAATATAGTCATACAGTTGCTTGATACCGGCGTTTAATCTTCGCTAGCGATCAGGCGCAGAAATGACGATATTGAGAGACACACATCATAAATGACTAAATATCCACAAAGAAGACTCGTATAAATTGCAAAAAAAAACGGTTTATGATGAGCTCAAAATATATTATAGGAGTTAGTTGATGAGAAAAGTTTGTGAGTTTGGAAGAAGTATGGTGGAGATGCTTGGAGTGTTAGCCATAATCGGAGTTTTATCTGTTGGTGGTATTGCAGGTTACTCAAAGGCGATGGAAAAATATAAGCTTAATAAGCAAACTGAACAAATAACTACAATATTATCCGGTCTTATAGAACATAAATCGTTTTTTTCTTCTACGATTGCCGGTGAAAATTTGTTCCCTTATTATAAAACATTAAATATTATTCCGACAGAAATGATTAAAGGAACTAATGAATTTTATATATATGATGTTTTTAATATTCCTATAAGTATTTCGCGTCAGGTCGATACTTTTGTGCAATTTGTTTTTAGTTTCTCAGATAAGGATAGCAAAAACTATGAAAGTTGTATAAATATCTTTAATGTGGTTAAAGGGTTTGGTGATGAAATTTATGCATTAGGTATTAATGCTAATTCAATAGATAATGAAAATCCACAACAATGGTATTATGGTAATTTTCATGCACACTGTGTAAATTCAGGTCAATGTATACGCACCCTAAATTTAGCGAACATACAAGAAATGTGTGATAAATGCATTAACTCAAACCACTGCAGTATCGCTTATTTATTCAGTTGTAGTGCTTAAACTTTGAGATGATAGATAGAAGAGAAGAAAAATGTAAGTTTCAAGTGGATTAAAATAAGAATAGCCAAAAATGTAAATATATGTACAAATTTTCTTGACTTTGCTATAAAATAAAGCTATTGTGATAATAGTAAAATAAAATTATGTCAATTAATTCTTAATTTTTTCTATTATGAATAATTCAACAATTTCTATCAATTTGGCAAACAGTTTGCCGAATTGGGATTTGTCTGTTGCATTTTATGCTAATATGGACGATCCGCAGATTGCAGCTGATTTGAAGTCGTTTGAAAAGCTGGCCAAAGAAGTGTCGATGTATCGTGGTACAATCGTTGAGATGGAGCCTTACGAACTCAGCATTTTGCTCAGAAAGTATGAGACCATCATTGAGCTTAGCCGCAAGTTGTCATATTTTGCGTTTCTGTATTCTGATACGCATAAGACAGATGAAAAGGTTTCACAGTTCAAGTCAAAGGTAAACGAAGATGTCTCTCGGGCTTTCGAGGCATTGAGCTTTATTCACTATGAACTCAATGCGTTGCCGGATTTCAAGAAACTTGAATTCTTGAATCATCCTAAGCTTCATCGCTGGATTTCGTGGTTACAGTCGCTGTTTGTCGGCTACTGGGCATTATCCGAAGGTGCAACCTTTATCATCAACAAGAAGTCTTTGGTGTCTTCATCTTGGGACAGATTGTATGATGAAACTTGTGCAAGTATGAAGTTCAAGTTCAAGAAGAAGGTACTCAATGAGGCGGAAATCAGTGCCAAAATGAGGTCGAAGTCGGCTGAGGACAGACATCAGGCGCTCGTTGAGATGAATCGTGTGTACAAAGAAAATGCTCGTGTCCTGACCATGTGCTATAACATGATATTAAAGGATAAGGGTATTGATGACGAACTGTACGGACACGATGAGCCGGTACTCGAAAGTTTGCATCACAACCATATCAGCAAAGAAGATTTGCTTGCGATGGTTAATGAGGTGGTGGATTCGTATGTGCCTATTTCACAGCGTTTCTACAAACTGATGGCTAAACTCGCAAAAGTTGACGGCATCAAGTATGAGGACCGTAACTTTAATCCGGTTGAGGTTGCCGACAAGAAGATTACTTGGCCGGAGTGTGTAATGCAGGTGCTTGAGGCCTATGCCAATTTTTCGCCTGAATATGCAATGTATGCGGCACAGATTGTCAATGCCAACATAATTGATGTGCCGACATATAAGGGTAAGACCAGCGGAGCATACTGTATAAGGGGTGAATGGCCTTATATTCTGCTCAACTTCACTGGTAATTCGGGAGATGCAAACACTTTTGCTCATGAGCTTGGACACGGTGTACATCATCTGCTGTCGGCTCAGGTCGGAGTCTTAAACGATACAACTCCTACGGGTTTGGCTGAGGTCGCTTCCGAGTTTGCTGAAAATCTGTTGTTCAAACAGCAGCTTTCAAAGGCTACAAACAATCGAGAGAAACTGGCTCTGCTGATTTCACATGTTCGGGATATGATAAATTCTATCCACAGGCAGATTTCGTTCTACAAGTTCGAGGAGAGAACTCATCGTGAACGCAAGAAAGGTGAACTTTCTACTGCCAGATTGAATCAGATTTGGCGGGAAGAAGCATCTCGTTGCTTAGGTTTCGATGTTGGTGAAGACGCAGACCATATGTGGATGGGCATCTCGCATATTTTCGGTATGCCATACTATGTTTACTCGTACGCTTTTGCGGGTTTGGTTGTCAACAACCTTATCAAAGCCTACGAGAAATGGGAAGAAAACAGCGAGTTTGAGCTCAAAGAAAGCTTTGCGGACCTGTACATTGATATGTTGTCAAATACAGGTATCGAAGACTTCAAGAGCTTGCTTGAGCCATTCGGCATTGATGCTGACAGTCCGGACTTTTGGGCTAACGGCCTTTCGGTTATCACCGATTATATCGATGAAATCGAAAAGTTGGCCAAGGAGGAAGGCTTACTGTAAAAAGAACGGTGGGATTTTCCCACCTTTTTTGTATTTAAACTGTTATAATGCCCCTTGAAGGGATAAATTTGCTATAATCAGAATTATTCTTAGTCACTTATATTGTATAAAAATGCAATAAAACCTCGTGTACTATCACTTAAAAATTTACACTGCTCATAAATATCATTCATATTCATATCCTTAAGACATTTTTTGTTGCTTGTACAAGATTTATTACCATGGTAAAAATCAGTATATTGCGCAATATCATTATCAGAGGTAACTTTAGCGAATATCATGCTTCCTAAATTATCTGAAAATTTTTTTGCCGTATTAATCATATTTAAACAAACATCAATATTATCATCTATATAATAGTGGATAATAACCTCATTACATAAGGGATTACAACCATTTGTGCGTAGGTCTATTCTATAATTAAACACATCATAAATATGCTCGGAATTATCCTTAATCATATCTTCGGGTATTTCTCCCAATGCTTCAAAAAAAGGTATCAAATTCATTGAAGGTGGATTTTTCCCCCAACTTGCTTTGTGTCTGTATAATGTATTTAATAATTGGCTCAATTGCTCGGTTTGTTTGTTAAGTTTATATTTGAACATCGCTTTTGAGTAACCGGCAATAGCACCAACCGATAAAACTCCGATTATGGCTAACACTCCAAGCATCTCCACCATACTTCTTCCAAATTGTGCCACATCTAATCGGTGTTTTTTCGCTTGTGTACGCCTTTTGTACAC
>JAFTYO010000007.1 GCA_017464685.1 Alphaproteobacteria bacterium | reverse complement strand
TTCCGCAAGATGTTGATGAGCGATTGGTAAAATTGTCTTCCATTCGTGACATTGATACATCTGCGGTGGATTGGTCTGTTTGTGATGAAAAATTAGGTTTACGCTTTTCCGTTGTTCCATATTATCTGCTCATAATTAAAGGTGGTATTATTCCTCCTAAGTATATAACGAAGGAATAATAAAATGATTACATTTTCTGATATTGTTAATTTTCCATATGATGAACAAGATGTTGATAATGATATCAGACATTTACTTGCAACAGGAGAGTTTAAACCAGCCTATGAAGATGTTGTAAGGGAGTTTTTAAGCTCAGAAATCCAAAATTGTGCACAAAGTATAAATGATGAAAATTTCCACCTAAATGTATTTAATCAAGGTTCAATGAGTGAAGATGCCTTAAAGAAAACACCTGCAGAAATTACTCCTTTGCTTGATAGACTTGGATTTGAACCCCAAAAACGAGAATTTTGGTATAATTATTTTGTAAATCCTAAATATGGACAACAAAAAGCACCTCCGCTTTCTATATTAATACATAAAAATAAAAAAGAAGCTCTTACACCATTTGGTTTGGTAACAGACCCTTTTTATACGGTATATACTCAAATACACGAGTTAATGCACGGTGTTCAGGGAAAATATTTTACATCATCAGATGATGACAAAGAAACATTAGAGCACTATAAACTGTTGTATAAAGGTTTATCACGAGATGAAGCTAAAGCAATTCAGAAAGCCCAAAATCCTAATTTATCTAAAGATTCTCATTATGAAAGATGCTTTATGGAAATGCAGGCAAACTCTGCAGCTACTTGTTATATGATGCTACAAGCAATAAGAACCGGTGATGAAAATATAATAAATATGGTAGAAAAACGCTTGCTTAATGAATCGGCCACAATGTCCGGAGCATTAATGAATGAAAGATTGGGATTGGCATATTTTGAATATCCGGACACCAAACAAATTATTGAAGAAGTAAAAGCCGGTAAATGTTCGCATTTATTGAACGAAAAAAGATTGTTAAATTGGCAAGAACTTTATAAATATACCAAAGAAAAAATTGATAATATGGGGTATTCCAAAGAAGATATGTTTGCCTCTCTTGAAACGGCTAAAATGTTGCAGGAAATCAGCAATCAATGTCCTAACAGTAAGGCAGAATTTTTAAGCGCTGTTGAAAAACAGGCTACAACATTAGAACACCCTCATGGCACAATTTTCAAGCATTTTGTAGAAGCTCAAAGAGTTTACAAAAGAGATGAAAGCAAAAAATTACATAATTTTTATCATAGACTTGGTGCAAAAACATTAAGAGATAAAATGTTAGCAGAAACAACCGCACAAAGCGTTCCGCAAATTGAAGAATATAGAAAAATATATCAAACAAACAAAATCATAATATTCTCGATACAAAAGGACAGGATATGAAATTATATTAATTAAAGGCTCCTGATGTTATTCAAGAGCCTTTTTTAATTTGCTTAGTAGTCATTTATCATAGATTTTGTAATTTTATCATAAGCCATAAGCTCGGTTAAAACTTTTTCCATATCTGCCAATGGAATGGTATTCGGGCCATCAGACAAGGCTTTATCCGGATTATCATGAGTTTCGATAAACACTGCCGCAACACCAACAGCCACCGCTGCTCTTGCAAGTACGGGAGCAAATTCTCTTTGACCGCCGGTAGAACTTCCCTTACCTCCAGGTTGTTGTACCGAATGTGTCGCATCAAAAATCACCGGACAACCTGTGTCTTTTGCCATTTGCGGAAAACCTCTCATATCAACAACCAAGGTGTTATACCCAAAGCTTGTTCCTCGTTCGGTGATACAAACATTTTCATTTCCGGAATCAACTGATTTTTGCACCAAGTTTCTGACATCCCAAGGAGCTAAAAACTGACCTTTTTTAATATTTACAACTTTTCCGGTTTTAGCCGCAGCCACAACCAAATCTGTCTGACGGCACAAAAATGCCGGAATTTGCAACATATCAACATATTTTGCCACTTCATTACACTGTGATGCTTCATGCACATCGGTGACAATCGGCAATGTAGGATAAAGTTTTTTGATTTCTTCAAAAGTTCTCATACCTTCTTCAATGCCGACACCTCTGGCACCATTTATTGATGTGCGGTTTGCTTTATCAAAAGATGCCTTAAAAACATAGTTAATGCCGAGTTTTTGAGTAATTCTTACCATTTCCGAAGCTATCATAATTGCGTGTTCACGGCTTTCAATTTGACAAGGTCCGCAAACAAGCGATAACGGCAACTTATTACCGATTTCAAAATTGCCTATTTTAACTCTTTTTTGCTCCATAGTTTCATCCTTTCTTAGTTTAATCTAAATCTTGACCATACAAATAACACATTTCCGTCATTTTCTATACCCGGAACATATGCGGCTTGCAAATCAAACCTCTTATAACCGATACCAAACATCGGTAACGGTAATGGTACCGGAATATAAGAATATTCATGCCTTTGAGTAAGTCCTACCGTAAATCCGGCTCCTACCCTAAAATCTTTTGCTTCATCTAAATACCAATTTTTTAAAAAAGCATATCCGAACATTGTCTCCACATAATCGTTAGAATCAATAAAAGCCATCGCATACAAAGCATGCCAATCACCATCAGAATCATAACGAGAAACACCAAGTCCTCCACCCCATGGATTTTCATTATATTTATCAATATGTTCATCATCGTATGTCAAACGATTATGCCAGGCATACAAAGGTACATACAAATCATATGTATCTGATTTCCAAGTCTGTGAAAAATTATATTTAATTTTTTCTTTCCAATTCATACCCTCAGTCTCGCTTGCATTTACATTCAAAGCATACAACACAAAAACTAAGGCATATATTATTTTTTTTATCATTTATCACCTGTTTTTCTATTAGTTCGTAACAATATGTTATAGGTCAAAAGCCTATTTTAATAAACAATTTTTTTCACCTATTCCACAGTTTAGGGCTTAATAGATTTTAACATATTATCACTTACTACTTTATCAATTACGGCTTTTACAAACTTATCAATGCCCTTACCCTCAGAATAATCAGCCGGAGCAACCATATGAGCCCTGCCGTCTCTGTTTAAGGCGGAAGCGCGTTCTTTTTTGCCGTTTTTATACACTGCCAATGTATGACCGCCTGCCTTATTGAGCATTGCCATACACGGAATATCGGTACTTCCGTCCCCGATATATATCATATTTTCAAACGGCATCGGTCGACATGCTCGGTCAATATGCCTGTTTACCCCCTCGGTATCGGTTACATCTAAACACCCTTTATTTATGCGAAACATATATTGCGTTTTTGAGGTATAATTTAACACAATTGCCGGCCAAACCGCAGCCCCTGTATCATCATATAAAAAAGATGATGCAAAAATTTCTGTAAATTTGTTTGCAATCGGAGAGCCTTCAAGCATTTCTTTTAAACCAGAAGATAAAATATAATGCTCCATTTTAACCCCTTTTGAACGAGCATATTTATTTATGCGGTCAAACCATTCTTCGACCCCTTTATACAGTTTGATATTTTTACCGTATTTTGCAAAATCCTCACGCCTTATAGGTAAATTGCGTTTTTTTGACTCATCAATGGTAACTTTCATATAAGCCAAAATGTCATCGGCTTTTTTCTCCTTTGCCAAAGAGTTTGACCTGTCCCAAAATTCTTCCGGTGTAACCCCAAGTTCTTTGATAAAGCCATATTCTTGCATGTTCCCTGGTGATAATGTACCATCAAAATCATAACATATTGCCATCGGAATAAGTTTTTTTGCCATATTTATCTCCTTTACGATTTTACAATCAATCCACCGCCCAAGACCATATCTTTTGCATAAAACACAACCGATTGTCCGGTTGCGACACCTTTTTGCGGTTCCAAAAAGTCTACCTGATATTGTCCGTTTGCAAGCGGTTTAACACAAACCTTAAATGGCTCTTGTGCCGACCTTACCTTTGCTTTTATAGTCATCTCTTTATCAATTTGCGGTATACTTACCCAGTTTAACCTGTCGGCAATTACTCCGTTACAGCCGGCCTCTTCTTCAAAGCCGACCACAACTTCATTGGTTTGAGGTCTGATATCAATGACATACAAAGGTCTTTCAGCCGCAATTCCCATGCCTTTGCGCTGACCGACCGTATAATGCCATATGCCTTCGTGATGACCTAAAACTTTGCCGTCTGTGGTTACAAAATTGCCGATTTTAGCATCTTGTTTTAATATGTCATTGATATTTCCCGAATAAAAATCCTGACTATCTTTTTTGTTTGCCACCTCAAATCCGGCTGATTTAGCAAAGGTCCTTGTTTCTTCTTTGGTATAACGGCCTAAAGGCATTATTACATCTTTTAGCTGTTCTTGTGTCAAACGATACAGAAAGTATGATTGATCTCGCTTTTTTTCTAATCCTCTGTAAAGGTGAAACCTTTTTGATATTATATCATATCCAACTCTGGCATAATGTCCGGTGGCAAACTTATCAAATTCCAAACCTTGAGCTTTAGCGGTTTTGGGCAAAGCATCAAATTTTATACTCGTATTGCATATAACACACGGATTAGGTGTTCTGCCTGCCAAATATTCGGACTTAAAATTTGATAATACAATTTTTTTATATTCTTGACTGCAATCAAACACATAATAAGGAATATCAAGTGCCAGAGCAATTTTACGAGCAGATGCAATATCTTCTTCCTGATGTGCGCTAAAACACCCTTTTGCTTTTAGGCTACTGCCAAAATCAGTGTTGTCGTCCCAGACTTTCATGGTAGCACCTATCACTTCATGACCGCTTCGTTTTAAAATGTAAGCTACTACTGCCGAATCAACTCCACCACTTAAACCAACAAGTACTTTCATATCCATTCTCCTTATTTATCTGTTTTTATTATTTTCTCAACCAATTCATAATTATTTGTGGCTTTAAATCCACTGTTTTTCATATTTTCAATGTAAGTTGCTTTGTTTTTGTAAACCTTATCCAAGGTATCAATCAATAAGCCATCTTCGGACAATCTATCATCGGCAACAATTTCACAATAGCCTTTATCTTGAAATGATTTTGCATTCAGCATTTGTTCTCCTCGACTTGATGCACCGGACAAAGGAACCAGAACCATAGGCTTATTCAAACTTAACAGTTCAAAAATAGAATTTGAGCCGGCTCTTGATATTACAACATCTGCGGCCGCCATAAAATCTTTTAACTCATCTGAAACATAATCAAACTGTTTGTAGCCCTTTTCATCAAGTTTTTTTTCAACTTGTCCTTTACCGCAAATGTGTATGACTTGATATTGTTTCAAAAGTTCAAATAAATTTTTTCTTACGGCATCGTTCACGCTTTTAGCGCCCAAGCTGCCACCGATTACCATTATAACCGGTTTACTTTCATCAAAACCACATACTTGGCAAGCAGATTTTTTGGTACCGTTTTTTAATCTGTCGGACAATACAGGTCCCACGCAATCTACCTTTGATTTGTCTTTAACATATTTTACGGTATCTTCAAAAGTGGTAAAGAACTTTGATACAAAGGGCAATGACATTTTGTTGGCAAGCCCCGGGGTAACATCTGATTCGTGCATTACACACTTAACACCATTTAGCTTTGCAGCTAAAACTACAGGAAATGATACAAATCCGCCTTTTGAAAAAACAATATCCGGTTTTTGTTTAAATACAATACATATAGCCTGTAAAACTCCAAGCGGGATTTTTATCATATCGGTAAAATTTTGCCAAGAAAAATATCGACGTAATTTTCCGGTTGAGATCGAAATATATTTTACATTTTCAATTTTTGCCACAAGTTCTTTTTCAATTCCGTTATAAGAACCGATATATGTTACATTCCAACCTTGTTGCAAAAAAATGGGTATCAAGGCCAAATTTAATGTAACATGCCCTGCACTACCGCCACCCGTGAATATAATTTTCTTAGCCATTTGCCACCTCATCTGTCAACAAATTATTATTTTCCTCATATTCAACCGACAATGTTTTACTGACTTTTGCTCCCCTGTCTCTTAACTGTCCGGCCAATGACAGTGCATTACCCTTTCCGGTTGAAAGTTTTTTAATAGCCTCGTCATAATATTTTCGGCTTGTACCGATAGCATTGTCAATGCGTTTCATATCCTCAATAAAATTTGAGATTTTATCATACAAAGCTCCGCCAAGTTCAGCAATCTTTGCTACATTTTTGTTGCGGTTTTCTATCTGCCACAAATTTTCAATTGTTCGTAATATCGGCAACAATGATGACGGAGTTGTAATTATAATGTTTTTCTTATAGGCATAATCGTAAAGCGATGTATCTTCTCTTACGGCCTCAACATATGCGCTTTCCACCGGAATAAATATCACCACATAATCAAGCATAGAATCTTTTAAAAGTTTTTGATATTCTTTCGATGAAAGCTCATCTATGTGGTTTTTAATGCATTGGATGTGTTTTTTCAAACAATCTTTGCGCATATTTTCCTCTTCGGAATTTACGAACGCAACATAATCATTTAACGACACCTTAGAATCAACAATCACTTTTCTGTCGTTTGGAAGCATCACAATAACATCAGGACGTAACATCTGATTGTCTTCATTTCGAAAAGTTTCTTGCGTAACATAGTTAATATTTCTTTGCAATCCTGAAATTTCAAGCACTCTTTCAAGCTGAAACTCGCCCCAGTTCCCCTGTATTTTTTTATTACCTTTCAACGCATTACTCAAACCTCTTGCATCATCACTTAAAGATTTATTCAAATCCAACAAATCTTTAATTTGTTTATCAAACAACACATTGTTCTTAACATTTTCTTCATGTGTCTGCTCAACTTTTTGCTTAAATTCTGCCATTTGTTCCTGAAACGGTTTTAACAACAAAGAAAATGTATTTTTCTGTTCAATGCCGAATTGTTCATTTTGTGCTTTTATAATCTGATTTGATATATCCTTAAACCGTAAAGACAGCTCTTTTTTGTTTTGTTCCAAAAACAAAATTTTTTCTTCTAAATATTTTTTCTGATTATCAATATCCGACTGCATACGAATATTTTGCGCCATAAGCTCTGAGTTTTCTTCGTTCAAAGCATCGAGCTTATCTTGCAATGTTTTGATTAAAGAAGATTTTTCATCAAACAAAACCTTAGAGATAATAATTTGATCTTTGGTTTTGCGATATTTAAGATATAAAACAATTTCCGTTATTAATAAACAGAATGCGATACTACAAACAATTAAAACAACGTATTGACTTTGCAAAAAATTCATATCAGTTCTCCGTATCATAGTTTTAACACTATTAGCACAGATTGCAAGTATTGTTACAAAGTTATCACAGCAAAGATGAATAGATATCCCCCAGTAAACTGGGGGTTCTATAGAAAAGGCTCTCAAAAGAGAGCCTTTTCATTACAGCTTCAGACGAAGCTGACCTAAATCCTGTCGTCCCTGAAACTCAACATAATGTTTGATTTTTTCTTCATCTA
>JAFTYO010000052.1 GCA_017464685.1 Alphaproteobacteria bacterium | reverse complement strand
TGGGCTTAAATGACCCGTTTACGGGTAAGTAGTAACAATTTGCGTCTGGCAGATTTCGGGTGCCCCGTTTAGGGGGTGCCAGTGGTAAAGGCTTCTAGCCGCATATGAAGAACCACGCGTTTTACGCGTGGGTCTCTTTTTTTCTAATGGTTGCGGGGGAAGGATTTGAACCAACGACCTTCAGGTTATGAGCCTGACGAGCTACCGGGCTGCTCTACCCCGCGATAACAATAAGTTGATGTGTACATACACTTTAATTTAGTAGTTGTCAAGAACTTTTTTTACAATTTTTAAAACAACAAACTTATGGCAACGGCGAATGCTAACACCAAAACAATGATTATTTTTTTCATTTTATCCCCCTTATCAGATAAACTCCAACATATCTGCAACATACACATTAAATATATTCATCATTGAATATAAATTAAAGGGAGGATATTTATTTACAATTTTTCTATATTTGATGTAACGGACAATACCACAACCCAAAACAGAAACCATATCTTTATCAAACAAATCCTTGAGCTCATCAGAAAATGATTTATATATCTGTTCTTTGATATCAGCGGGCGCTTTTACACATCGTTTTAATTGATTTTTTAGTAATTTGGGCATTAAATATCGCCTTATAAGCTTTAATTCTTTTACAAGTTCCGGTTTGTTATAAACACTGTATACATATTTTATTCCCTCATAAAAATCTTTAATTTGCTTAAGTGTAATTTTTTGATTAGATATTGATTGCATATTTAATGTATAAAAGTACAACTTCGCATCTAACAAAACAGTTCTCGGTTTTTTTGATAAAATCGCAAAAGTATGCGGATAATCTTCATAATAAATACCCTTAATAAAATCAGTTCCGTCAAGTAAGCTTTTTTTATAAAACTTAGTCCATACGTTAAATGAAATTCTTAATTTTGAGCTATTCCAAGCATATTTTAACGGATTGTCACTGATTTTATACTTGATATTTTTTATTTCTTTGGGTGCATATTCAATGCCATCAGATTTTTCATAGCCGAAACAAACCAAATCAGCATTGTGTTTTAAAGCAAAATTGTAAGCCATATTTAAAAGTTCAGGGTGAATAGCATCATCGGAATCAAAAAAATAAATATATTCACCTTGAGCAAGCTTTAAGCCGTTATTTCTGGCCATAGACAAGCCCTGATTTTCTTGAGTAACAATTTTTATGCGAGAATCTTTTGCAGCATATTCTTCTAAAATATTAAGTGATTTATCCGGCGACCCGTCATTGACACATATAACTTCAAAATCCATAAAGGAAGATTTAAGTACACTGTCTAAAGAGCGTCTTAAATATTTTTCAACATTATACACCGGCATAATCACAGAAATTTTCGGCATAATCCAATCTCCTATAATTTACAATCTTATACAGAAGATATATAGCTAAAGCAAAATAGTCAAATATTTTTTACCTTACGCAGTTTTTTATCATTAAGGTATTGTTTGGTTTGGGTAGAGCAGACATCGGGAGTTCTTGAAAGATAGACCACCTCGCAGAAGTCTTTCAAGAAATCAAATTTACCTTGCCAATCATCACCCATAACAAAAACATCGGCTTGATATTTTTTAACATCATCAATTTTTTGCTCCCAAGTATATTCAGGCACAACCAAATCGACATATCGACAAGCCTCCAAAATCATTTTTCTTTGTTCGTATGTGTAATATGATTTTTTATTTTTTATCTGATTAAATTCATCACTTGATAATACAACAATCAAATAATCGCCAAGCGCTTTGGCTCTCTTTAAGAGATTTATATGTCCGTAATGCAACACATCAAATGTGCCATATGTTATCACTCTTTTCATTTATAACTCTCCCTTGGCATATTTTTTTAATGCTATTGTTTCTTCTAATGAAATTTGCGTTAAATCGAAATGGTAATGTAAAGATGTCGGCAAAGCCATATAATCTCTATATACATAGGTTAAATATATGTCCGGATTTGCCGGTGCCGGAAATTTGTGTCCACAAAACTCTATTTCCGATAACGGGAAAATTGTTTCATAATCAAACACCGAACGAGGCCATTGATGATCAAAGTCTATTCCCCAAAATAAAGCCGGTTTTTGGGATATATCAGGACTTTTACCCTCATAAATATGTTTGTCTCGAATAGCTGAAAATCTTTTTCTGAACTCAAGTTGTTTTTGCTTGTTCTTTGGCGCTTTTTTTGCGTAATCCTTTTTGAGCTTCGTGAGTTTGTTATGTAAATCTATTTTACCCTTGGTGTCTAATTTTGAAGTATATAAATCATACGGAAATATATCTACAAATATGTTCGGAAACTTTTTGTGATGTACTTTTATAATATTTGACCTGCCGTTTTCGTGACATCTTAACTCAACAAACAAGTTTTTATCTTGAGTTTCTTTATCAAAAATCTTTTCGAATTTTTCATAATCATCTCTCAGCATACATATATCTATATCATCGTCCCACGGTATAAAATCTTTATGACGAACAGCACCCAATAAAGTCCCGAAATCTATCCAATATTTGATATCATTGGCTTTGCAAACTTTATCCACTTCTAAAAGCATCCGAAGTGCCGATAATTGAATGTCTCGCAACAGTCCTTGAGCTTGAGGTATTTGAGCAGGAGAAGTTGACCGCCTAATAAAATCTTCTATGTCAATCAATATCTTCTTTTCCGCTCTGCGCTTAAATGTAAACTTTATCCCTAATATATAGTAACTTGTCTTATGCTGTCTCTTTACTTTTTTATATATCCAACTCATTGTTTATCCTCTAAAAAATAGTTTTTTAAATAAAATGTTCAAAAAATTTTCACCCACGATTTTTTTATAAATATAAAAATATTTGTTCCAAACTTTACGCATTTTATTTTTGCAACCTTTATGCCAAGGCTTTCTTTTTCCGGTATAATGAATAACCACGGCTGTTTGTCTTTTATTTTTTTCTTTTTTGGTATTAATTGTTGCAAAATTAAAAATACTGTCCAGCGGTCTGATTTTTCCCTTGAATGTAATATTTATGATGTCTTGGTCTTGATAAGAAATTGAGTTTGCAAAAATTTTAGTATTTTCAAACAATTTTTCGACCAGATTTTCTTTGCGTATTGCCTCTAAATTTAACAATAAAACACCGGCATTTATATATAAATCATCATCAGAAAAACCTATTTGCGATTTATAACCGATTTTGTCAATATGATAATCTTTTACACCGGCGCAATAATATTTACCTATATCTGTATTGTACAATTCAGATAACGAACCATTTACAACCAAATCAGCATCTAAGTATAAAGCTCTATCGGCTGAGGGTAGAATATTTGCTATAATATAGCGATAATATGTCTCAATACTGATATATTCAATGTTAAGCTTTAACCCTGCAAATAAAGATTTATCAGGCTCAATATATTCTATCGAAAAATTTTGATATTTTTTCTTTATTTCTGATAATTTTTGTTTAGATTTTTCGCTAAAATCAGAACTCAGGACATAAAAAGAAAAATTGTCATTTTTGTTATTTTCAAGAATTGAAACAACGGTAACTCCGAGCTTTTCGGCATATCCGTCATTTACGGCAAATACAATGTTAGTTTTAAGCATACTGTCTCCAAGCGGACTTTAAACGATCGTTTAAAGTCCGACAAACTTAAAAATACGTCTAAAGTTTTAACCGTTTGATTATGCACAAAAACATAATATCTTATTGACAGAATATAATATGGTATGTATATTGCCTTTAAACGATCGTTTAATGTCCTGTGTGAAAATAACAATATGATAAAAATTTTAGCATTTCTATTCAACTTGTTACCTGTAAAAAAAGGTAAGATTGTTTTTAAAAATTTTGCCAAAGGATATGGTTGCAATCCAAAATATATTGCCGAAGAAATATTAAGACAAAATCTGCCTTATGAGTTGGTTTTTGTTTCCAAAAAAAACAATGGCTTTCCTGAAAAAATCGAGGTGGTAACTTCTAAAATCGGTACGTATTATGCGCTTTCAACCGCAAATGTGATTGTTGCCAATTCTCGTATTGGAAATTATTTTCTAAAAGGTTTTAAAAAGAAGAAAAATCAGCTTTATATTCAAACTTGGCATGGTTCATTGGGTATTAAAAAAATGGAGGGAGATTGTGAAAATTTATCTTCTTCGTACCTAAAACAAGCAAAAGCAGATTCGCAAAATATTGATTGTTTACTTTCAAACAGCAAATGGTTGACAACAGCTTTTAACTCTTCTTTTTTTTATGACGGAAAAATTGTTGAAACCGGAAATGCCAGAAATGATATTTTTTTTAGTAACAATCAGAAAACAAAAGAAAAAGTTTATAAATATTTTAATCTTAAAAAGGATGTTAAAATTTGCCTTTATGCTCCCACATTTAGAGATGATAAAAATTTAGACTGTTATGCTTTGGATTATGAAGAATTGCTTAAAACTCTGGAGAGCAAGTTTGGGTGCGGGTGGGTTATTATCTCAAGGTTACATCCAAATATTTCCAAATTCCAAAATATAATTCCTGAAATCAGAGGTGTTTATGATGGCGGTAAATATCCGGACATACAAGAATTGTTATTTTCTGCCGATACCATGATAACCGATTACTCAAGCTGTATATTTGACTTTATGCTTTCAATCAAACCGGCTTTTGTTTTTGCAACAGATATTAAAAAATATAATACAGACAGGGGTTTTTATTATCCTTTAGAAACAACGCCTTTTCCGATTGCCGTAAATAATGAAGAATTAGTACAAAATATAGCCGAGTTTAAGCAAAAGCCTTACCAAGATGCGGTTAAAAAATTTATTAAAGATAAAGGATGTGCCGATAAAGGTGATGCGGCCAAACAATGTGTAAACTTAATTAAAAAACATATAGAAAGGATATAATATGTTATATGGTATAATTTTAGCTTCAGGATTAGGAACTCGTTTCAGTGATGATTTGCCCAAACAATTTGCTAAAGTCGCCGGAAAAACCGTATTGGAGCATACAATTGAAGTTTTTGAGAGAAACAAACATATTGATAGAACAATTATTGTAATAACCCCGCAATACAGACATATCTTAGAAGATATTTTGTTAAGAAACCATTATGGTAAAATTTATAAAGTTCTTAACGGTGGAGATACCAGAAAAGAAAGCTCTTCCATTGCCATATCCTCAATTGATGAAGAAAATGCTTATGTTATGATACACGATTGTGCTCGTCCGTTTTTATCCGATGATGTCATAAAAAATTGTGTTGAGGCCTTAAAAACTTACGATGCTGTTGATGTGGCAATTGCTTCGGCAGATACCTTAATTGAAGTAAATGATGAAAAAATCATCAAAAATATTCCGGAAAGAAAGTTTATGCGTCGTGGTCAAACTCCGCAATGCTTTAAACTGTCATTAATTAAAAAAGCTCACGAACTGTCACAGGGTGACGAAAACTTCACAGACGATTGCGGCTTGGTTGTCAAACATAATTTGGCTTCTGTATATGTTGTTGAGGGTGAAAATAAAAACCTTAAGGTTACAATGCCGGAAGATATTTTTATGGCTGATAAAATTTTTCAAATAAACAGTATGAAGGCACCGACAGTAAATGATTTTTCTGCCATGAAAGATAAAGTTGTGGTTGTGTTTGGCGGACATAGCGGAATTGGTGAATGTGTTATAAACTTGGCTAAAGAATACAAAGCTAAAACATATGCGTTTTCTCTTGAAAATGGTTGTGATGTATCTGACTATGAAAATGTGTCCGAAAAATTAAAACAAGTTTATCAAACAGAGGGAAAGATAGACTATGTTATAAATACTGCCGGAATTTTAAATATAGGAAAACTCTTTGACAGAGATATTGCACATATTCAAAAAGAAATTGCCGTAAATTATATGGGTAGTATTAATGTTGCAAAAGCATCTATTCCTTATTTGTTAAAAACAAAAGGGTGTATTTTGTTGTTTGCTTCATCATCATACACCAGAGGCCGAGCTTTATATTCAACATATTCTTCAACCAAGGCGGCGATTGTAAACTTGACACAGGCTTTAGCCGAAGAATTGTATCATGATGGTATAAGGATTAATGTAATTAATCCGGAAAGGACGGCAACCCCTATGCGTTATAAGAGCTTCGGTAAAGAACCGGATGGCAGCTTGCTTGCACCTGAAAAAGTAGCCGAAGCTTGCTTAAATACTCTTTTATCAGACTATACAGGACAGGTTATCGATGTTAGAAGAAAAGATTATTAGGTTTTTTTGCCGAATATTTTCAGGATTATTTTTTTGGAATAATCAGCTGAGAAAAAACATACGTAAAAAACTTTTTGCTTATACTACTTCCATAAGGATAAATATTAGACATAAATTAGTTTGTAAATATTATAAGAGACATATTGAGAGATTAAAAAACAAAAAAGGCAAAATAAGGATAGGTTTTTTGGTAAGTGAGAATCAAAAATGGAATTGTCAATCATTGTATGATGAGCTCTCAAAGAATAATAAATTTGAACCTGTAATTATTTTAACTTTAATGAGTACGCTTCATTATAAAGCATCTACTCATTATAGCGGGATACAAGAAAATATTGATTTTTTTGAAAAAAAAGGCATTAAGGTTGAAATTGCGTATGATATCAAAAAAAAGAAGTATATTTCCCTTAAAAATTTTAATTGTGATATAATTTTTTATCAACAACCATGGTTTTTACATTATACGCAAGAAGTTTATTCAGTGGCAAAGTTTGCTCTTACAGCTTATGTGCCCTATTGTTTTCATATGTTAGAAGAAGAAAACAATTATTTTGCACATTTTCATAAACTTTTATGGTGCTATTTTGTTGAATCTAAAATCTATGAAAAAAAGTATAAAGACGAGTTTAATGCAAAAAATGTATTTTTCAGTGGGCATACTAAATTAGATAATTATTTAAGTAAAAAAATCGAACGACCTGAAAAACAAATAATTATTTATGCACCACATCATTACAATTGTGATCATCATAAATTTGCCACTTGGCATCATAACGGAAAACAACTGTTGGAATTTGCACAAGAACATCAAGAGTTTGAATGGTTTTTTAAGCCTCACCCACATTTTAAGGATTCTGTTATTAGACAAGGGCTTTTGACCGAAGAAAAGGCTGTACAATATTTTAATAAATGGGAAAAAATTGGAACCGTCTATACCAAAGGCGATTATTATCCTTTATTCAAACAATCATCACTTTTAATTACCGATTGTATTTCGTTTCTGGCAGAATATATGCCGACTGAAAATCCTGTTTTTTTCTTAAAGTCAGACAATCGGATTGCACCTTTTACCGAACTTGGCGAAAAAATTACTTCTCATTATTATCAAATTACTGACTGGAAAATCTTTGAACAAACATTTGAAAGAGTTGTAAAAAACAATGACGACTATTTAAAATCAGCTCGTCTCGAAGATTTAAAATCTTTAATTGGAAAATCTGATAAAAGTGCTGCTCAAAATATTTTAGACTATTTAGAAGGGGAATTACAATGACATTTGGATGCTTAAAAACCACACCTCTAAATATTGGAGAAGAAATACAAGAAATTGCTGCAATGCGCTTTTTACCGCAAATAGACGAATGGGTACATAGGGAACATATAAATAAGTTTGTTTCAAAAGATAAAAAAACTGTTAAACTTATAATGAACGCTTGGTGGATGTGGCATCCGGAGAGGTTTTTACCATCTTCTTATATAAATCCTTTGCTGATATCAATGTATTTTCGTAAAGAAATAAGAAACGGTAAGAAGAATTTTTTAACCCCAAAGGCTAAAAGATATCTTATAGAATATGGTCCCATCGGTTGCAGAGATACCGATACTGCAAGTTTTTTTAATTCTCAAAACATCCCTGCTTATTTTTCAGGGTGTTTAACTCTAACCTTACAAAAAAACAATATGCCGAAAAAAGATTATATTTTATGTGTTGATATGCCTGACGAAGTTGTTGAGGAAATTAAGAAACGTACAAATCGTGAGGTATATGAAATTCCGGTTGATTTATCAGAATATTATACTTTTGAACAACGTTTGGAAATTGCAAAATTATATTTACAAGCGTATCAAAATGCGCATTGTGTTATATCTTCCCGTTTACATGTTTTACTGCCTTGTTTAGCGCTTGAAACTCCGGTTTTGCGTATTATCAGCGGTAAGTATGAAAGAAATATTGAAGGTAGGTTTTCGGGTTATGAAACTTTTGTTCACTCTGCAAAAATTGATGATTTTCTTAATAATAAAGAAATTTACGATTTTGAAAATCCTCCTTCTAATCCTGATAAATATTTAAAACTAAGAAATGAGCTAATTAAAAGGTGTTCTGAATTTACGGGTTGTGATAGGCAAGAATCTTTAATTCCTGAAGAAAAATATCCTGAATTGAAAATGTTTAGTTTATCAAAATCATCATCTTTGCAATTAAGAAGAATTTTAATGTTTGTAAAGCCATCAAGAATGCTCAGAATGTTTTTTTATAAAAAAATATTCAAAAAAGATAGACACGATTTAAATGATGTAATTGAAAATATTAAACAAGTGCTCCCCCCCCCCGAAGATAACACTTTGTTTTGAAACATTTTATGTACAGATGATAAAATTCAACAAATTGCTAAAGCCTCATGATAAAGTGAGACAAATGTTACAAACCGAGTGACCGAAGCGAAGTTATCGAGCTTTGAATTAAAGCGAGATTTACGGAGCAAGACCGAACCTTTAGGAGAGAGTGTCGGCGCTGGCAAAATATAAATACCGCCTTTACAAAAAGGCGGTATTTGTATGGCGTCAGCGGCGGGACTCGAACCCACTACCCACAGTTTAGGAAACTGTTGCTCTATCCTGATGAGCTACGCCGACGTCATTTCTTTTAGTATAACTAAATTTAACTAAAAGCAAGTAAATTTTTGTTATCTTGTGATTTTTATCACATGTTTATGCACGTTAGGATGTCTTACAATTTTGACTGTATCCCCTTTTTCAAGGTCAAGTTCACCTGCTTGTTTTAAGGCTTTATAACCGTCCAACTTCAAGCAGTTATCTTGCCCTTTAATGAAAAATACCGATTGCCCACGGTCATAATTGCTTAAAACCACCACTTCCGGTACCGGATTTGATTGAAGATGTAATTTCTTGTCGATGTTGTATTGCGTATAAATAAAACATATCGCAAAAAACATAAAAACCAAACAGGTCTGACCGATTTTAAGTTCGCCTTCTTCCACCGATGTTTCTATCAAAATACCGACGGTAAGCGGTATAAGAGCCCAATTAACCGGAATCGGAAACATCCATATAATTACAGATGCTAACATACACCAACCCCAAACTTTTCGAGCCAGATAGGTATCCTCGGCAGATGTGTCAGGATAAAAAAACATAATCAGGAAGATTATGATAACATTTACACCTGCAAACAAACCGACCAGAAACCACTGAAAGAATGTAGATGCCGGTAAGAAGAACATCAAGACAACCGCGGCAACCGCGGCAACAAAGCAGGATAAATCAAATCCCGCTACGAGTTTAGTCCTATCGTACATAAACTCGTCCCATAATTGTTTAAGTTTCATAATTTAATTGTTTAATTTTTTTATAATATCTAATAACTGATTGACATAATAATTTATAGACAAAGGCATATTTATCAAATTTTTTACAATTTAGCAAGTAAAAAAATACCCGCTAAAAACCTTTAAACGGGTGAAATTTATTTTGCACAAAACTTTCTCGGCTTTTTTCTTTTGCTGCGAAACTTTAAACGATCGTTTAAAGTCCTGCCATTATGATAAACTAATTTTACCATAAGTCAATATGTTAAATATTTTATACCACACGGACTTTAAACGATCGTTTAAAGTCCGTGTTAAGGTTTAATAAACATGTAGAACTAATATGGGGAACAAATATGAGAGTGAAAGTGGCAGGAAGTATAATAACAGTTTTAACAATTGCCCATAGTGAAATATTAGCATTAGATTGCAATACAGTTCCAGATTGTTTTATGTTAGGCTATTCCACAGAAGATGTTGAGGGTTGTCCAAAAGACGGATATATGTATTGTCCGTTTGATTTAACATATAAAAAATGTGTAGCAAAAGAAAAAAATTGTTTAGAATATGGTTTTACGACCGATGATAAGTCCGAGTGGTGTGGAAAGATAGTTCAATGTCCGGAAGATAAAACATTAACAATTTGTGCCGGTCCTAAAGAGACAAAATGCGCACTTGGCGATGTTTTTTATTCTGACGGAAGTTGTGGCAGTGTTGATGAATATGACAGTTCAAAAACAGCAATTGGAGTAGTGTTTGCCCTATCGGCAGAAAAAGGTGGAATGCCTTATACCACAGCTGAGGCCGAGGCAGAAGGCTTTAGGGCAGAGCATGGAAGAGTAATAAATTTAAGAAATTTAACATCTGATAGCACAACTTATGCATTTGACCCTGAAAATCCGTATGATAATAGTTATGCATATTTAATGTTCGGTTTATATAGGACAGATGTAAGCGGATTAACAAATTATAGCAGCTCAGCATTAATGCTAACAGGGTTCCAAAATGACGATATAGAGTTATATAGCGGAAAAGAAAACACGGCTAAATTTGCGACAGCGACACCGGCATATAGTAATTGCACAAACGGAAGTTATGCAGTTGGCACATCAAGTTATAATAGATATTGTGCGCCGACAGCAGCCAAAGCAGCAATAAGTTTTTATCCACCGGAAGTGAGCAGTTCAGATGCGATAGCCGGTGCAGGTAACTGGTATTTACCAGCCATTGGAGAACTGGCGTTGTTATACGGAACAGATGTAAGTAAAATGACGTCAGGAAGTGGTACAAGTGGAGCGACAGGGACTACAAAGACGATAGTAAATAACACATTAACAGCGCTTGCCAATAAAGGAGTTGATGCAAAAGTCTTAACGAATAATTATTATTGGTCGTCGGTCGAGTACTCTTCTTACTACTCTTGGTACCTCGGCATCGGTTATGGTCTCCGGTACACCAGCTTTCGCGACGTCTATTACGTTCGGGTTGCCCTGGCTTTTTAATAGCCCTAGCGACGGCTAATCCGGAGCGGCACCATGCCGCCCCGTATAGAAAACGGGGCGGCGAACAAGAGAAACAACAGGAACAAGAAGGAGAAGTAAGAAAAGAAAAAATAAAATAAAAAGTGTATAGCCGTAAGGCTATAAAAAATTTTTGAAACAGGATTTAAGTTGAGAAAATTTAATAAAATTAAACAGGTTTATTAAAGAAGTTGCAAGTAATTGTGTGACAGATAAAATAAAAGTGTTTAATGAGTAACGTTATATAAATAGTGAAGCAGAAATCTGGCGGCGAGAGTTCAAACGCCCAGTAGTTATAAATATAAATAAGAAAAATAAAAATATGCTTATAATGAAAACCGTTTGGAGAGGGCCTGTATTTTATTTAAAAAGGGTTGCACACAGCAGAAAGTTGAGATATTTATTTTCTGTCGTATTTTCCCTAGTTGCAACTTTTTATCTTTGAGTTGGTCGTCGGTCGAGTACTCTTCTAACAACTCTTGGAAACTCAACATCAATAATGGTAACCGGAACAACAACAATCGCGACATCTATTACGTTCGGGTTGCCCTGGCTTTTTGGATAAAAAACACGAGGATTTCTGTAGAAAACAAAAGGAAAAATTGTGCGTAATATTTATCGTCGAAAAAGAAAGGCAAAGCAGTTAGAACTTTTTGACCAAGCTGAAAACCTGAAGCCGCAAATTGCGCTTGAGGAATTGTTCGAAGCTTATTTTGATTGTCGTAAAAATAAGCGTAGGACTGCCAGTGCCATAAAGTTTGAAATCAGGTTTGAAAGCGAGTTGATTAAAATGTGGCGCGAAATTAATAACGGTAGTTATAAAATAGGTCGCTCGGTTGCTTTTGTCGTAAAAGAACCTGTTCAACGTGAAATTTTTGCTGCAAATTTTCGGGATAGAGTGATACATCATTTTATTATTAACAAAATCAATCATCTTTTTGAAGAACTGTTTATTGACGATAGCTACAGTTGCCGCAAAGGAAAAGGAACTCTTAAAGCTGTGCAAAGTGTGGCGCAGAAAATTAAGGAATGTTCAGATAATTATTCTAAAGATTGCTATGTCTTAAAAATGGATATTCGTTCCTTTTTTATGAATATTGATAAAAATGTTCTCTATAAAATGTTGTATCAGTTTTTAGAGGAAAAATATAAAGCTTCGGATAAAGAGATTATATTAAAGTTGATTAAACAGATTATTTTCAATAATCCTGAAAATAATTGTCGAATCAAAGGTAAAATATCGGATTGGAATGGTTTGCCTTGTCATAAAACATTGTTTTGGTCAGCAAAACATAAAGGGCTACCGATTGGTAATCTGACTTCGCAAATTTTTGCTAATTTCTACTTAGATAAATTAGATAAGTTTATAACTCAAGATTTAGGTATTACCCATTATGCTCGATATGTTGATGATTTTATAATAGTGCATCAGGATAAAGATTTTTTAAAATTTGTGCATAAAAAAATTGCTTTGTTTTTGAAAAAAGTTCTTTATGCTGATTTGCATCCTAATAAAGTTTATTTACAGCATTATAAACACGGAGTTGGATTTTTAGGAGCCTTTATAAAGCAAAATTGCATTTATATAGGGCGTAGAGTTAAACATAAACTTTATCTGTGTGTTAAAAACTTTTTAAAAAGCAATCAGGATAAAAATAATATGGAAGCTTTGAAAAGTTTATTTGCCGAGAACAGAAAATATCTTTCTGAAATTTGCGGAAAGTTTATGGCAAGTATTAATTCTTATTTTGTAATTATGATACATTATATGACGCAAAAATTAAGATGTAAAATATGGAGCATTCTTTGTGAAACTTATTTTAAGAAGTGTTTTCTTGTAAATGATAGTTGCTCTAAGTTTAATTTAGTTACATCTATTCGTCAAAATATTATTATGCGCCAAAATTTATATAAATTAAAATATTTTATGTGTTGGTGATTATGAAACTTGAAAATCTTCCGATTTATGTCGATTCTTATAGTTTGCTAATTGAAATTTTTAAAATAGTTTCAAGATTTAATAAAGAACATAAATATAGCATTGGTAAAGATTTAAAAGATGACTGTTTTAAATTATTTGAGTATCTTCATCAAGCTTGTTATTTTCCGGCACAACGTATTCAATATTTAGAAAGTTTTATAATAATCGTGGAAAGAATAAAACTTAGACTGAGAGTTTGTAATGATATTAATGTTATTGCAATTAATAAACTTTCTCAGCTTAATTTGTTATGTGATAGTCTGGTTAAGCAAGCTCTCCTTTGGAAAAAAGACAGTTCAAAATAGAGTTCTTATATGTGAAAAATGCCCGTTTATCCGAGATAAACGGGCATTTGATAAAGGAGCTTTTATTTAGTTTTCTTCTGTTGTATCGGGAAAACCTGAACCCCTTCATAAGGTTCTTGGACTTTTGCTTTTTGTTTTGTGTTTTCCATTATTGTTGTTTGGGTAACACTTTCTATAGGAGTTGTGGTTGTGGTTACTGTTGTGGCTACATCTGTAAATCTTTTAGCTTCCACTCTTTTTTTGGAGGTTGGCTCGGTAGCATTAATAACACTAGCGCTAGCTCCACTTGCGGTTTGATTTACTTCAACATAAACCGGTTCACCATTAGGGTCTAACACCATTTGAACAGCTTTAGGTTCAGGAGTTGTTTCTTGCTTAAAAATTAAATCAGGTGATAACGGATAAGCGTCATTAGGCAGGCGCATTAACATATATCCCGAATCGCCCCCAAATGCAGGACCTGACAATCCGATAGAATAGTATCCACCGATATAACCATAGTCTAAATCAATATAATCAATAGCAAACAATGTTTTGATGGTTGTGTTGCCTATTGTGGTCATCTTGCAAGAATATCCGGCATCTTCCATAATTATATTATTGGCATTTTTAACATAAATTAAAGATTTTGCCGGTTTACAAGTTGGTGTTTGCCCATTGTAGGTTATGTTATAATTTAATATAACATCTAATGACTGCTTACCGATAGAGGCAGAAACATCGGTTATTTTGACATTATCAATGTACATATTGGCCGGAGTTATACCAACAGTTATCGGAACTGTAAGATAGTTTTGTGTACAAACATGACTGGCAGCATCAGCCCTGCATAATAAAGCTTTATTTTGAGAATTGTTATCTAATAAATGTAAAAGAGAATTGTATATATACTCTTTTGACATTGAAAGTTTTGCCGGTGCACATTGCTTTTGACGACATACAACAACAGATGAAGGCAAATCAATTTGCGGTTGCCAGTTTTGAGCACGTTTTACTCTATCTATGTAATAAACGGAATTGGTGCAAGATGCCGTAATTGTGGCACCTATAAACAACAAACATAAGCTAATTTTTTTAATCACGGTTAATATCCTCAAATTTTACGGAACACGTTAAAATATACTACACTATAAAACAATAATATGAAAGAAAAGTAAACAAAAAACATACTTGTAATTTTTTTATCAACTGTTTATACTTTGAACCTTAAGGAGATTAATATGAAAATTTTGTTGGTTTTTTTCTTGTTTTTAACTTTTAATGTCGAGGCTAAAGTAAAAGTTATTGATGGTGATAGCTTGATATTTAACGGCAAAGATATTCGTCTTATCGGGATTGACGCTCCCGAATATGACCAAACTTGCTTTGATGAAAACGGTTACGAATATGATTGCGGGCAGGAATCCTATTTGTTTTTGAAAATATTGGTAGAGAAAGGATTAAATAACCAAGAAAAAGTAAAATGTCATAAGAAAGGAATTGATAAATATAAGCGTGATTTAAGCGAATGTTTTATAGGAAAAACAAATATCAATCTGGAAATGATTAAATCAGGATATGCAATTTCTTATCGTCATGACAGCTATAAAAAAGAAGAATATGAGGCCAAAACTCACAAAAAGGGTATCTGGCAGGGTAAGTTTATGCGCCCTGAATTGTACAGAATTTTGAGAAAACATCAAAAAGAATCAAAAAAACTTGCAAAATAAAACAGATTCTTGTTGACACGTTTAAAAAGTTATGTATATTGCAACTCAACTATTTATGTTTAAATTTTAAAAAGTTTAGGTGAAAAAAATGTACGCAGTAATTAAAACAGGCGGAAAACAATATAAAGTAGCAACAGGTGATGTTGTTAAAATTGAAAAAATCGCCGGTGAAGAAGGTAAAGAAGTAATTTTTAACGAAGTTTTGGCTTGCGGTGAAACTGTCGGTACTCCGTTGGTTGCCGGTGCAAGTGTTAAAGCTCTTGTGTTGAAACAAGCCAAAGATGCTAAAGTTATTATCTTTAAGAAAAAGAGAAGACATAATTATCGTCGTAAAAACGGCCACAGACAACAGATTACATTAGTTAAAATTACTGATGTTTGCGGTAAATAAGATAAGGGAGTAAAACAGATGGCACATAAGAAGTCAGGCGGTAGCTCATCAAACGGACGTGATTCTATCGGTCGCCGTTTAGGTGTTAAAAAATTCGGCGGTGAAGCTGTAATCCCCGGAAACATCATTATCCGTCAACGCGGAACAAAATATCATCCGGGAACAAATGTTGATATGGGTAGAGACCATACAATTTTTGCGGTTGCAGAAGGCAAAGTTGAATTTAAGAAAAAAGATGACAGAGTCTTTGTTTCTGTAGTTACCGAATAGTTTGGATAATATTTCAGGCGGAGGGGGTAGACTTTACCCCCTTTGTTTTTACTTAACAAAATATATATGGTAAAACGATATGAAATTTTTAGATCAGGCAAAAATATTTGTAAAATCCGGTGACGGTGGCAGAGGTTGCGTATCGTTTCGCCGTGAAAAATATATTGAGTTTGGCGGTCCCAACGGTGGTGACGGCGGCAAAGGCGGAAGTGTTATTTTTGAGGCTGTCGAAAACTTGAACACTTTAATAGATTTTCGCTATCAACAACACTTTAAAGCTCCTCGTGGTCAGCATGGTATGGGCTCTGAGATGGCCGGTGCTAAAGGTGAAGATTTGATTATTAAAGTGCCGGTCGGAACAGAGATTGTGGCAGATGATGGACAAACCGTGTTGGCAGATATGCTAACTCCGGGGCGACGCTTTTTAATAGCCAAAGGCGGTGATGGGGGCAGGGGTAACACAAGGTTTAAAACCTCCACCAATCAGGCACCTCGTTATGCCGAACCGGGGTGGCCGGGAGAAGAAATGTGGGTTTGGTTAAGACTTAAAATCATTGCTGATGTCGGTTTGATAGGCTTGCCGAATGCCGGAAAATCGACATTTTTAAGTTCGGTTACCAGAGCACGACCAAAAATTGCTGATTATCCGTTTACTACCATGCATCCGCATTTAGGTGTTGCATGGGTTGATACCAGAGAAATTGTCATTGCCGACATTCCGGGGCTGATTGAAGGGGCTCACGAGGGGGTAGGTTTGGGCGACAGATTTTTAAAGCATGTGGAAAGATGTGCAGCTTTCTTGCACCTGATTGATGGTACAGCCGAAGATGTTGTAACACCTTATAAAACGATTCGTACGGAGTTAGAACTTTATAAGGATGATTTAGTCAATAAACCCGAAGTTATAGCTTTAAACAAATGCGACAGTTTAACCGATGATGAAATCAAACAAAAAGTTAAAGAACTGGAAAAAGCAAGCGGACACAAGGTTTATGCAATTTCAGCTATTGCAAAACAAGGTGTTGTTGATTGCTTGCGAGATGTGGCGCAATTTGTAACTCGCAATTTAAGACAGCCGGAAGAAGAAACAGAACTTGAAGTTAAAAAATCTTGGTCGCCGTTAGATTAAAAAAGGAGAATGAAAAATGGAAAATGCAGAAGAAAAAATTTTGGAGATTGTCAAAACAACCTTGGAAGACGGCAAAGCCGAAGATGTAGTTGTAATTGATTTAAAAGGTAAAACCTCAATTGCCGGATATATGGTGGTTGCAAGCGGTAATTCGCAAAGACATGTTGCTTCAATTGCCGAAAAAGTGTTTGAGAATTTGAAAAAATCCGGCTATAAGTCATCTATGGAAGGTGAGGAAAAAGCTGATTGGGTTTTAATTGATGCGTTTGATGTAATTGTGCATATCTTTAAGCCCGAAGTTAGAGCATTTTATAATATAGAAAAAATGTGGCAATCAGCTGCAAATTTAAGAAAAGAATAAATAAGGGAGCTTTAAGCTCCCTTATTTGCGGCTTATGAATTAGTAGGTGTGTGTAACTGTAAATGAACCAGTGTATTCGCCTGCTTGAACTTGTGCGGGGATTTCGAGGTCTCCATAGAACATAGGGGCATCCTCTATATCCATCAATGGATAATAAATAAGTTTTGTGCTTTTTCCATCTGCTTTTAATTCTATGCTATCAGGATAATCTACACCCGTATCTTCGGTTGATAATGTGCTACACAAACTATTACTTACATTCGTTACTGATAGTATTGATGTCTTGTCATAGTGTGTATATTCCAAGCCGTCACCATAACTAATCGTTGTTTCAGCATTATTTTGCTTTACGACAATAGTTCCAAAATTCATATCGGAACAACTAATAGTACCAGCCACCTCAATTGTGGCTTTTGCAGTAACTTCTGCGTAGTCTGTTGTTGCGTTTGCGGTGCCTGAAATCATCAAAGCTGCGGCAGATAAAAGAAAATATTTTCTCATAATTTTTAATCCTTTATAAAAATAGTTTAACTTAAAGCAGAAAGGTAGTTGAAAATGCCTTTCTACATCACATCATAAACCGTTTTTTTTTTTTGCAAGTAAAAAGAGTCTGTTTGTAGATTTAAATCAAATTTGAGGTATGGCTCTCCAAGAGAAGGTTAGTAAGACATATGTGTGAAAAAATACACACATGTTTTTAATTTTTTTTCATTATTTTTTAAGTTGTTATAATTGAGTATACACAATACTTACAGCGCTGCCTAAAAGAACAAAGTCGGAACCTTGAAGAAAGTGATAAAATTTTTCCATTGATTCCCATAAATTACCATGATATACCATAAATTAATGGTTAATTAACTTTCATGGGGTTTAACAGTGAGAAAAACATTTCTCTTTTTGGATACAGTTTATAATAAGGTGGACAACAAAGGTCGTGTCTCCTTGCCGGCTGATTATCGCTCCATTGTTAAAGAACTTAATTCTGAAATTGTATGTTATCGCAGTTTGACCGCTCCGTGCATTGAGGGGTGTGTTGAAGATTTGTTGGAAAAGTTGGCTGTTGAAATTGAAACATCAACTGACTTTTTTTCTCAAGCTCAAGATGATTTAACAAATTTGATTTTTGGTGATGCTAAACGTTTTACTTTTGATAGTACAGGCAGAATTGTTTTGAGTGAAAAACTTTTGAAACATGCGGATATAACAGATGTTGCCGTTTTTGTCGGTAAAGGTCGTAAGTTTCAAATTTGGAGTCCTCAAAACTGGGAACTTGAAGAGGCTCGTGTCAGATCTGAAGTGTTAAAAAATCGTCCGATTTTGAACTCTGCTAAGGCAGGAGAAAACAAATAATGGATTTAAAGCAAAGGCATATTCCGGTTATGTTAAATGAGGTTTTGAAATATTTAAACCCTCAGGACGGCAAGACTTATGTTGATGCGACATTCGGCAACGGCGGATACACAACGGCAATTTTAGAATCGGCGAATTGCAAAGTTATTGCCATTGACAGAGACCCTACCGTTATAAAAAGGGCTCAGGAAATAAAAGACAAATACTCCGAACGTTTTGAATTTGTATCCGGCCGTTTCGGGGATATCAAAAATTTGATTTCCGAATCGGTTGATGGTTTTGTTTTTGATATCGGAGTATCTTCAATGCAACTTGATGAGGCCGATCGAGGTTTTTCTTTTTCCAAAGAGGCTCCTCTTGATATGCGTATGTCGTTAAGCGGAATAAGTGCGGCAGATATCGTAAATAATGCCGAAGAAAAAGAGCTTGCCGACATTATTTACACTTACGGTGAAGAAAGAAAATCTCGTCAAATTGCTCGTAAAATTGTTGAATACAGAAAAACAAAACCGATTGAGACAACCACCGAGTTGGCTGAAATTATTTATAGCATTATTCATAAGAATTTCGGACAAATCAACCCAGCAACTCGAACTTTTCAAGCTTTACGCATTGCCGTAAACGAAGAGTTAAATGAGCTGAAAAACGGTTTAGAATCTGCTGCCGATTTGTTAAAGGAACAAGGTCGGTTAGTAGTAGTTGATTTTCACTCGCTTGAAGACCGAATCGTTAAAAAGTTTTTTAACGAAAAATCAGGCAAAACAGAAGGTGTATCTCGTTATATGCCGCAAATTAAAAATAATACTGATGTAATTTTTGATGTCGTATCTAAAGCTATTTTACCTACAGATGAGGAATGCAAATCAAATTTAAGATCTCGATCGGCAAAGCTCAGATATGCCATAAAAGCAAAAGGAGTGAATAATGATTAATACTAAAGCTGCTATAAGTATATTATGGACAACATTGACTTGTGTTGTTATTTTCGGTTCTTTTATTCTAAAAAATCAAGTTCACGAGCTTGAAAATGAGTTATCTCGCATTAACAAAGAGATACAATCAGATGCGCAAAATATTCAGGTGTTAAAAGCTCAATGGAGTCAACTCAATAATCCGCAACGATTGAGAAAATTGGCCTCTGAACATATTTTTTTAAATAATGTTAGAGCTGAACAAATTATTAACTATTCTGCGTTACCATTTAGGTATGAAAAAGCATCGGATAAGAATGTTGCTATTGCTGGTATAAATAAAAAGCAATATAAACAACTTGTCAGAGCAGAACGCGAATAGTGAGATAAAATTGTTAGAAGCAAATATTTCTAAAAAAAGTAAATCTTATTTACTATCCGGAAGGGAGAAAAAGGTTTCCGGAGGGCAGATTTTTTTTACAGAAAATTTGGATAGTCAATCTATTTTGACATGTAAACAGCGTATGCCATATGCTATAGCTGCATTTTTGTTATGTTACCTGATTATTGTAGTCAAAATATTTTATGCGTGTCTTTCAAGTGGAATAGTTATCTCGGGATTTGAAGATATAAATAGAGAAAACATTACTGTTATAGCACCGGTTTCGAGAGCTGATATAGTTGATATAAACGGAACAATTATAGCAACATCCCTTCCAACCGTTAATTTGCAAGTTGCGCCGAAACCGAAAATTAAAGATCCGGAAAAATTGGCACAAAAACTTGCATACATATTTCCTGATGAAGATTATGAAACAATATTAAAAAAACTGAAAAAGCAGAGATATAACGACATTAAACGCAATTTATCTCCGGCACAACAGGCGGCGGTAAACAATCTTGGTATTCCGGCGCTGGAATTTGTAAAGAGCCAAGCTCGCATATATCCTCACGATAATTTATTTTCACATATCATTGGTTATACGGATATTGATAATTTTGGAATTAGCGGGATAGAAAAATCTATGCATAACCGCTTGACACAATCTACCAAGGCATTGCAATTGACAATTAATACTACAGTTCAAGATACAATAAGGGAAGAACTTGGCAAAGCAATTGTAAAATATAAAGCCTTGGGAGCAACGGCAATATTAATGGATACAACAAATGGTGAAGTTATATCTATGGTATCTTTGCCCGATTATAATCCGAATATAAAAATTCCGGTTGGTGATAGAGCGATGTTTAATTTTGCCACTCAAGGTGTTTATGAAGCAGGTTCTGTTTTCAAAACTTTTAACACTGCACTCGGATTGGAAAGTAAAAAAATAAAAGTGAGCGATAAGTTTGATGCAACTGAGCCTCTTAAACTTAAAGGAATCACGGTTAGCGATTATCGTGGTGAAAATAGGTGGTTGTCAGTGGGTGAAATTTTGATACATTCATCAAATATCGGTTCGGCACAAATCATACTTCGTGTCGGAAAAGAAAAGCAACGAGAATTTTTGCTAAATCTCGGATTTTCTGAAAAACTAAGTGAGTTTGAAGTTTATGAAAAAGCAAAGCCTTTGTTTCCTGCTCAAAAAGATTGGCATGAACACACTATGGCGGCAGTTTCATACGGATATAGTTTGTCAGCTACTCCTTTGCATATTATATCTGCTTTTAATGCCATGATTAATGGCGGAATATACTATTATCCTACCATAATTAAGAGTTCGAATGTACCATCTCCTCGAAGAGTTATATCTGAGAATACATCTAAAAAAATGATACCTTTATTAAGAGATGTAGTGGTTAAAGGTTCGGCAAAAAGTGCCAATATTGATGGTTATCAGGTAATCGGTAAAACCGGTACGGCAAATAAACTTGTAAATGGTCGTTATGTACAAAAAAAGGTTATGACTTCATTTTTATCGGCATTTCCGGCCGATTCGCCTAAATATTCACTGTTGGTGGTTTTAGATGAACCCAAAGGTGATGATACATTCGGCTTTGTTACATCAGGTTGGAATGCGGCTCCGACAGGCGGAAACATTATAAAAGCCATTGCGCCGCAACTCAATATTCCGGCAGATTTTACACTTGATGAACAACGCAAACACATAAAAGCATCTTTTGAAAAATAATCAAACTTGATATTGACAAATATTTAAATATGGCTTATATTCCAGACATAAACCTTATAATTTTTATATACATATGGGAATCTTAATAGGCGGGAAGAAAAGCAATGTAACTTCTTCCTTGGCGGATTTTGAAGCGATTTCGCCAGAAAAATTCAACATGATGGCAAACTCACAACAGGTACCTAACGGTTTCTTGTTTGTGGTTGGTGTCAGCAAGTACAAGAAAAACAACGGAAGAACATTCTTGAGGTGTGGCAAGGATTTGCTCTTTATGCAGAACTTCCTCCCGCATCAGAAAGATGACTTTATGTCTTCTCGTGGTTTCGGGCAGATTTACTCTCTGTATGAACCAGACGCTGAAAAGTATGCAGATGATGTGGTGTTGTCGGAGTCGGCAATTTATCAGCGAGATGGCGACAGAGTGATGCTGATTCTAGCTGATGGGGAATGTCGCAACAGAAAGTGTGTGGCAGAGATGTTTGAGCACATCAGGAGACAGAAAAATCTTCTTGATTTTGCTCCGAAAGATTCGCTTCCTCGGCTCTACAAGGTGACTTTCAAGAAAAAGTCTTGCGGCTATTTTCTTAAAGACAGAACATATTATGTGTTCGCAACACCTGTAGGAATTCCGGATGTGCAGTCCGGCGAAGTCAACAAGGGCTGGCTGTTCTGTGACATCAACTGCGGAGTGCCGGCAATTATACCTCGTACAAGAGAAGCTTTTGTTGCACTCAACGCAAGTGAAGGTGATAAAGTTTCAATGTTTAACTTAAGGGATGACACTCTGGTCTACGAGGAATTCTAAAAAATTAAAGGAGCTGTTTTAGGGCTCCTTTTTTTGTTTTATTAAATAAATCTATGCACAAACATAATCAAACTCTTTTTTCAAGCCTCTGTCAAACATTGCTCTGATAGTTGATTTTATATCTGCGTCTTCGTAAATAACTTTATAAAGAGCCTGACATATCGGCATATCAATATTTTCTTTATCGGCAATTAATTTTACGGCTTTTAAGGTGGCAACACCTTCAGCAAGTTTACCGAATCTTTCACCTTTTGCAAACATTTCACCATATGTGCGGTTGTGAGAATGTTTGGAAAACAAGGTGGCCTCATAATCTCCCAGATGAGCTAAACCATATGCGGTAAAAGGATTTCCGCCGAAATGCTTAATTAAACGGCCAACTTCAACCGGAGCTCTTGCCATTAGAGCACCTTTTAAGCCATACCACTCTAAACCGTCTAAAACACCGGCAGCAATACCTATAACATTTTTCAAAGCTGCACCGATTTGGTTGCCGATTACATCATTTCCGTAATAAAATCTGATTAAATCACTTTGCAAAAGTTTAATCCATTCATCTTTTGTATTTTCTTCATAACTATCAATAACTGCACAAGAGGGTACTTTTTTCATATAATCTTGTACATGACCGGGGCCGCCCAAACAAGCAACTTTAATATTTTGTTTTATTTCTTCTTTAAACACATCAACCAATATTTTTGCGCTCGGTTCTTCCAAGCCTTTCATGGCAAGCAAAAACGATTTTCCGTTCAAATCATAACCGTTCAGTTGTTTAGCCAAAGTTCTTAAATGCTGACAACCGATGGAAATAATGATGTTGTCATTTTTTAAGATTTTTTCAATATCCGGAGTTAAAACCATATTATCGCTCAAAGAAAGATAAGAGTTTTTTCTGGTTTCGTTAAGTTCAATAAAATTAGGTGATGTCGGAATATCATACATAATCACACTATCAATGCAGTAGTTGGCGGCATACCAAGCTAAAAATGTTCCCCATCTTCCACAACCGATAACTGACATTTGTTTCATAAGATACCTCATAAATTAGTTAAATTATGGCAAAATTTTATATGTATCGAGTTATATTTTCAATGATAAACAACAAACAGTCAACAACCGAGGTTAAAATTTATTTTTTTTCATACGCTGACGACCGATAATGGCATTGATATAATCAAACTCTTGAAAAGATTTATAAGCTATATCAAAACTTTTTTTATCAAAGGTATAGAAAACCTTGTTAGCCATACTTTTTATGGCGCTGTCAATTTTGGTAAAAGCCTCGTTATAGTCTTTATTGTAGGTGTTTTTGGATTTTTTTTGCACCATATTGTGATAAGCGGCAATAACCTTTGCAGTTTCATCAGCCGAGTTGGCATAACCCTTCTGCTCAAAATCGTGCATAATTTGAGCAGTGGTCTGATAGTAACATTTATTTGTTAAAATATTTCTTTGCGAACTGTCGTTACTGTTGATTATCATAACAAATCAATATCCTCTAAAAACCTGTTACCCGTTATATATCATATTTTTCGTTTACTTACAAGAGGGTATTTTAAAAGTTTGGAAAAAACGGTTTGTTTGTTGTGAAAATCGTTGATATCTTGAAATTAAGTCTTGGTTATTTTTGTGCTTTGGTGTATATTTCTGCAAGATATAAACTATAAAAACAGAGGCATAAATGACAGAATTAACCAATGAGGAAATTTTACAAAGCGAACAAGCTTATAATGCTGATTCAATTAAGGTTTTAAAAGGTTTAGATGCAGTGCGCAAGCGCCCCGGAATGTACATCGGCGACACTGATGACGGCTCGGGCTTACATCATATGATTTATGAGGTTTTGGATAATGCAATTGATGAGGCTTTAGCCGGATATTGTGATAAAACCGAAGTTGTGTTAAATCCGGATGGTTCGGCTACCATCAGAGATAACGGCCGTGGTATGCCGGTTGATATCCACAAAGAAGAAGGCGTTTCGGCTGCCGAGGTTATTATGACCGAGCTTCACTCGGGCGGTAAGTTTGATAACAATTCTTACAAAGTTTCCGGCGGTTTGCATGGTGTGGGTGTTTCGGTGGTTAATGCTTTGTCAACTTGGTTAAGGCTTCGTATTTGGCGTGATAACAAAGAACATGTGGCTGAATTTGCTGACGGAAATGTGGTTAAACACATTGAAGTTGTAGGTGAGGCTGTGGGAAAACACGGTACGGAAGTTTCGTTTTTACCTTCTCCGCAAACATTTTCACAAACTGAATTTAGTTTTGAAACATTAGAAAGAGCCATCAGAGAAAAAGCATTTTTAAACTCGGGTGTGTATCTTAAGCTGATTGATAACAGAGGCGCAGAGCCAAGAGAAGAAGTTTTCCATTATGAAGGCGGTTTATCGGCTTTTGTTACACACTTAAACAAAGCCAAAGCTCCTTTGCATGAAAATATCATTGCCTTTACGGGTGAAGAAAATGACATTCAGGTTGATGTTGCCATGCAATGGACCAATGCCTATAACGAAAGTATGCTTTGCTTTACCAACAACATTCCGCAAAAAGACGGCGGAACACACTTGGCCGGTTTCAGAGGTGCTTTGACCAGAACAATTAATAACTACATTACCGAAAACGGGTTGCTCAAGAAAGAAAAAAGCGTTATTACCGGTGAAGATATGCGTGAGGGTTTAACTTGCGTGTTATCGGTTAAAGCTCCGGACCCGAAGTTTTCTTCACAAACCAAAGATAAGTTGGTTTCTTCCGAAGTTCGTCCTGTGGTTGAAGGAGTTATCGGTGACAAACTTAAAGAATGGCTTGATGAACACCCGAGTGAAGCAAAAGTTATTGTCGGCAAAATCGTTGAAGCGGCCACCGCTCGTGAGGCAGCCCGTAAGGCCAGAGAACTCACTCGTCGTAAGGGTGTTTTAGACATTTCGACTCTTCCGGGTAAATTGGCCGACTGTTCCGAAAAAGACCCCGCTTTGTCTGAAGTGTTTATCGTGGAGGGAGATTCTGCAGGCGGTTCGGCAAAACAAGGTCGAGACAGAAAAAATCAGGCAATTATGCCGTTAAGAGGTAAAATTTTAAATGTCGAAAGAGCTCGTTTTGATAAAATGCTCAATTCGGCTGAAATCGGCACCATTATTACGGCACTCGGCACAGGTATCGGCAGAGATGATTTTAATGCCGATAAATGCCGTTATCATAAGATTGTAATTATGACCGATGCCGATGTTGACGGCTCTCACATCAGAACGTTGTTGTTAACATTTTTCTATCGTCAAATGCCCGAGCTCATTGAAAGAGGTTATGTATACATTGCTCAACCACCGCTTTATAAGGCCAAAAGAGGTAATTCGATTATTTATCTTAAAGATGACAGAGAAATGGAAGATTATCTTATCAGAGGCGGTTGTGATGAAGCTGTTTTGGAAAAATCAGATGGCGAAAAACTTTTAGGTCAAGACTTAATCAGCTTTGTAGAAAAAACTATCAAAGCTCGCAACTTGCTCTCTACTTTGAGCATTAAAGCCCCTGAAAAAATTGTGGAGCAAATGGCGGTTTGCGGTTTGTTTGATGCTGAAGTTTTAGCAAATAAAGAGTTACTTTCGGGCGAAGTTAATAAACTTGCTCAAAAGCTTGATATGGCCGAGGCTGAATATGACAAAGGCTGGAAAGCCGAGGTTTTGGCAGATGGCAGTGTTTCTTTTTACAGAACATTGCGTGGTGTTAAAGAAGAACATATCATCGGTTCAAGTGTTACCGGCAGTGTTGAGGCCAAGACCCTAAATGAATTAAAAGATTTCTTAAAAGAAAACTTTGGAGAAGTATCTAAACTTATTGCTAAAAACGGTGTTGAAAAAACAATCAACGGCCCTGTGGGTTTGGTTGATGCGGTGATGAGTGCCGGCAAAAAAGGTATTTCGTTGCAACGCTATAAAGGTTTGGGCGAAATGAACCCCGAACAACTTTGGGAAACAACCCTAGACCCTGAAGCTCGTTCACTGTTGCAAGTTAAAATTGACCATATGGAAGAAGCTGATGAAGTGTTCTCAACCTTGATGGGTGATGTGGTTGAACCTCGTAAAGAGTTTATCCAAGAAAACGCCCTCAATGTGGTTAATTTGGATATTTAATCTTTTATTTATTTTCAAATTTACGAGAGTGCTTTTAAAATAAAAGCACTCTTTTTTTTGCTTATTATCATATAGTTGTAAAATTAATATAATATTTTTCATTTAAATATATTGATTTTAATATATTGCTACCCTATATATTATAATGATAGCGCTATCATTTTTGTTAATTTTAATAAGAAAGGAAAAAAATATGGTAAATAAAATAGTGACTAAGGTAGCAAAATATGCCCTTAAAAGAACCAAAAACAGAGTGGCTAACAAAGTGGCTGAAAAAGTAATTGAGCCCTATGAACGTATGAATCGTAGATTGTTCGGTATCTCTGATTTAAATGTTGGAGAAAGAGAAACCATCAACTGTTTGCAGAATCCACATAATAGTTTGGATTATTGTAAATCTGTTGGTAACAATGTAAGGAGGAAATACAGAAAAACAGGAACATATTGATGTAAAAATAAAAAAACGGCAAAGGCAATAATTATATTGCTTTTGCTTGTTTTTTTTGATAATAACTAATAGAGAGGTTTTGATGATTAATTTTAAGAAAATAGGATTTTTTGTTGCAGGAATATATTTAGTTCCGCCGATTTTAAGTTTTTTAACAGCAATTTTATTGAAAGCTGATTACACCGATTTTATGGGTTTGTTTGGTGTAATATATGTCCTGATTTATATTTTGTTTCCTTGTTTTTATCAGGGGAAAATAAAAGATAAAATATCTAATCGATATGTTTTCTATTTTATGTTATACTTTGTTGCTTGGATATTAAGCTACATTTTTATTTTGGAGTAAACAAAATTCAATCTGATAAAAAGAGTGCTTTAAAGTGTTAAAGCACTCTTTTTTTGCCCGTTATCACATGGTTGTAAAATTAATATAATATTTTTCATTTAAATATATTGATTTTAATATATTGCTACCCTATATAATATAATGATAGCGCTATCATTGTGTTAACTTTTTAATAAGAAAGGAAAAAAATATGCCTAGAAAAAGTAAATTAAATAAATTGAAAGAAACTATTTTAGCTGTTCAAGACCTAAATAGAAACTATTGGGATATGAAAAGAGATAATACAGTTAAAGGAGATGATTATTTCCACTGTAAAGCAAATTATGAAGCAACTTCAAGAGGCGTTACAGGTGAAAGAGTTGCTAAAAAATTAGGTAATGCAAAAGAAAATTTTGATTATTATTATAATCAGATATGGAAAGGATTATCTAAAAAAGCTGCTCTAAAAGATAAAGCTCATGACAAAGCGGTTAACAAAACCGGTAGACAAAGAGCTAAAAGTGGTGTATACAGGAATGCTAAAGATGCTTGTAAATTATACCGTGTGCGAGGAATAAATGATAAATATTAATTTTAAGAAAATCATTTGGAAAATATTTCTTGTCTTTTGGAATATTTTTGCTTTTATTGGCTTTGGTGTTACTGCTTATTTTCTATATTTGGTATTTGATGATGCCGGATATTGTATAAGTGAAGAACATGGGGTTTGGGATGATGAACAAAAAATTTGTCGTCATGATTGTGCCAAGTGGGATAAAGAACACGGTTGTATAACTTCTGATATGATAAAAGATAATAAAATATAATTCTACAACAGGAGGTAATTTAATGAAATCTAAAATGTTGCAAATTTTGACATTATGTGGAGGATTTTTTATTATCTCCTCAGTTTTGAGTATGATTAGTTATATTCTTCAGCAAATTTGTGCTGTTATATTTCCCATTTTTCTGATAATAATCGTTTTGTTATGTATAATGAGTAAATTGTCACGAGTAACAAATTTTCAAATTAAATACCCTAACTTAACTTTGTTGCTAAATGTTATGGGTGGGTATGTTTTAATTTCCTTCTTATTAAATATAATCGTTATTCCGCTACTATCTGATATTTCTGACTATATGGCTTTAATTGATGGGGCGATTTCTTTTGGTTTTATTGTATCTGTGTTTATCTCTTTATTGATAATTTTAGTTCGAACAGTAAAGCGAAAATAATGATTAATTTTTAAAAACAGCAGGAGGTAATTTAATGAAGTCTTTTTTACAGCAAATTTTGATGTTTGGAGGTGTTTATTTTATTACTTCCCTGCTTGTTTCTTTTTTTGAAACGCTATCTATGGTTTTGTTTTTCTTATTTATCGTTTTGTTGATTGCCTTATGCATTAAAAAGAAGTTTGTATTTATAGAAAAACTGCAAACAAAATTTCCTAAAACAAGCAATTATCTGTTGGCTTTTGGTATGGTAGAATATATCAACCTCATATTTACCTTTGTTCCGGGGGTAATATATGGGTATAAATCCGCCAATGCTATGTATAATAATGAAGAATATGCTTCAAACATACCTCTCTATCTTGAATATTTTTCTTTTGTACATTTGGGTTTGTTGTTCTGTGCTCTGTTATGGGCTACCTATAAGAGTGTTAAAAAGACAAACAACTAAAATCTTTTAGCTCTACTATCTTGATATAATTTTAAAATATTTTTATCTATATTTTGCGGAAGTGTTTTATGAGGTTTATCATCAATAGTTGTTGTTTTATTTCTTTCTTGCAATTTTTTACGAACACGATTGATTTGCAAATTAACATATTCAGCTTTTTCCCCTCTTGATAATTTTTCCGATGGAATTGAGGTCTTTTCCGCTATATTGATTTGTTGTTGCGTATCCTCATGTGTAGATAAATTTGATTGATTTTGCTTTCCGGCATTAATTTTATCATCATTTTGTATCAATTTAGGTAAATCAATTATAACACCAACTCTTTTATCGCTAAGACCTCTATTTAAATCATTAGAATTAAACCCGATATATTGCGGTTTTGATGTAGTTTGGTTTATACCGTTATACATCATGGCATGCATATGTGATTTTCCTTGGTCAACTAAAACAATTGCTCTGGGGTCATAATTTACAATTTGCGAATTAAGGTTTACCACATCACTTACCATATCTTTGTTATATTCTTTGATATGATTAATCATTGTTTGTGGGTGAGAAGCTGTTTCGGCATCTTTAGGTAACCAATCAAAACCGCCATATCGGTCACAAAATTCATACAAAGGAATAAATAAAGATTTTGTACAATATCCGTTATCTGATTTGCTATTAATCTGAGAATTTGCTAATAATTCTTTTTGCTTGGCTGTGGTGGCAGATTGTTGTAAAGCCCGATTAACAATTCTGGGCATTACAGCATTAGAAAGTAAAAGTTGTTTGGTTGCTTCAAATTGTAGGTCAGGCGTATTCTTGCTATATAAATCAGCCGCTTCATCAATTTGTTGCCTATCCTCATCATTTAGGCTTTTATAATATTCAAATGGGGTTTTTGAAGAAGTTTTATATTTTTGAGCTTGTTCTATCACAGTTATATGAGCCATTTCAGCAGATTTGTTTTTAAGTTCATCTTCAGGGGCAAATAAAGAAATTTTATCTTTACTGATACGAATTGATATATCCTCAGATATAACATCATTTGACTGTCGGGCAGTAAATATCCAATCGCCATTTTCATCAATTTTGGCAGTTTCTGAAAAAGTTTTTTGCAAAGAAATGGCTTGTTGAACATTGTTTTGTATCTGCTCAACATATTTTCCGATTATATCCTGATTTGAATTTGCCATAAACTTCTCCACTATGATTATGATTTTATCATAAAATCAAATCATATGCAAGTTGATTATGGAATCGTATATCAAAAATCACTTGATTTATTTTTAAGGTTATATAATATAAATACTGTTATAATTTGTTTTAAGTGAGAATTTATGAGATTTTTATTTACCGCTGATTTACACGGAAATGAGTTTCAATATAACAAAGTCTTTCAGTATGTAAAAGAGCAACATATTGAATTGCTTGTTTTGGGTGGTGATTTATCACCAAAAGATAAAGAAAAAAGAAATCCCACTTCACAAAAAGATTTTTTTCAAAATATACTTTTCCCATTAACAAAAACGAGTAATGCTAAAACATTGTTGATTTTAGGTAATGATGACTATTGCACTAATTTAAATTTCTTAAAAGAAAACGAAACAATGTGTAATTATAAAATAATTGATACCCCGTATTATTTCAACGAATACTGTTTTATCGGATACTCATATGTTCCTCATACTCCCTTTATTTGGAAAGATTGGGAAAAAAGAGACCTTACATCCGACACCGAAAAAGATTTAAGAGAAGATGTTTTAACTGTCGGAAAAATTGATTTTGATAAATCTTATGACATATTGCAAAATTATTTAAAATCCAGCATTGAAGATGATTTGGATAAATTATGTAAAGATATTCCATCAAATAAACTAATATTAATTACTCATGCTCCACCTTTTGAAACCGTTTGTGATTTAACAAAAGATAAAGCAGGAAAATTAAGACATATCGGAAGTCGAGCTGTTCGCAAAATTATAGAAAGCAAAAAACCGCTTTTGACATTGCACGGACATATTCACGATAGTGTAGTTAATTCAGGGGATTTTATGCAAAAAATAGGGGAAACAATATCTGCAACCGTAGGAAATGAGCATTTAACAGAAGATGTTTTTGCACTTGATATTTATATTGATGAACAAATTACGATTAATAGGGTTAGATTGTAATTAAATATACTTGCAAATTTAAGGCAAGAGAAAGAATTAAATAAACAAGAAAAAAGAAACAGTATGTTGAAAAATATTCAAGGATTAAAAGATACTGTTGCGGAAATAAAAAAATCCGACATAAGTGAAAGTAGTATAACCGAAAGCAAAAGTAAAGTGCTAACATCGTTATATAACGATAATGAATATGAATAACAAAACATCTTGATTTTTATTAGACTTTTTTATAATATAAACACTGTCGTCAAATGACGGCGGTGTCCACAAGACATCATCTATCAATTAAACTCCTTTTTGGGGGAGTGGGTGAAATAAGGCAATAGCGCGAATAAACCTGACTGTGATAGACAGTTTTTCGGCTCCTCCGCTTTGGATTTTTTCAAGGCGGTTTTTTGTAACCAAAATAAAACAGGAGTCTAAAATGAATCAAAGTTTAACCGTAAAAAATGTAAAAAATAAATCTTTAAAACTATTTTCTTTGGAAATAGAAAAATTATTGCAAGAAAAAAATATCACCGAAGAAGAATTTGCCCGAATAATGGCAATCAAACCTCGTAGAGTATGGCATATAAAAGTAGGTAAAGGCTATTTTGATACAAATTTTTTAAGCCAACTCGGATTTGTTTTTAATAAAAAATTTGTGATAAAATTTGAAGATTTTAATGAATAGTAAAAAACAAAACCCTTTTCAGAATATGAAAAGGTTTTTTTTGACACTACGGCTTTATCAAGAAATTTAAATAAGTTCTTGCAATTAATAATTTTATATGCTAAAAGCCGTCTTGAATAAAAAATCTTTATGCATGAGCTTGATAAAAGAATCCGTGGTAAAGGTTATTGGATTTATACGCTTTGAGTTTCAAAGCACTAGAGAAAAGAAAGGAAAATTAAAATGAGACATGGTGATAAACATAAAAAGTTTAATATGCCGAAAAGCCAGCGCAGAGCTTTGTTTGCTAACTTAACAAATGCTTTATTAACACACGAACAAATCAACATTACATTGCCTCGTGCTAAAGAATTGAGAACTTTTGCCGATAATATGATTTCTTATGCTAAAAAAGGTGACTTAAACAGTCGCAGATTAGCTTTGTCATTTTTAAGAGATAAAGAAGTTGTTTCTAAACTTTTCTCTACTTTGGCAGAACGTTACAAAGAGCGTAACGGCGGTTATACTCGTGTATTGAAAGCCGGTTTCCGTTATGGTGACTGTGCTCCTATGGCAATCATTGAATTGGTTGACCGTGATGTAAATGCAAAAGGTGCTAAAGACTTAGCCCGTGTTGCTGCTGAAAAAGCTGCCGCAGCTGAAACTGAAAATAATTCTGCTGAGTAATTTATAAGCAAAATTTTAGCAAAAATAAAAAACGAGTCGCTCAAGCGATTCGTTTTTTTTGCATCTCAATATATTATCTTGGAATTACAACAGGCATCATTTTAAATAAAAAAATTAAAAAATCAAGTTATTTATTTTTTAGTTAATAAGATAAAAAACTTGATTTTTTTTAAATTTTTTGATACTATTTAAGCATAAAAGGCAGGCTGTCTGATACGTATTATTCCGCATGGTCTATCCGAGCCAACGTTTATATTATCGGGAGCTGTCACTGTTCAGATCGTGGTCTGATTATATGGCACCCACCTTGTCCAAGCGGTTCGATATGAAATGTAATAAACGGTCAGATGGCTTAAAAAACTTTTTACACCCAACTCAGGTTGGGTGTTTTTGTTTATACATTAAACAAAAAGTTCATTACATCGCCGTCTTGAACAACATATTCTTTACCTTCGGAGCGGATTTTTCCGGCCTCTTTACAAGCTTGCTCACCGCCTAATTTTACATAATCGTCATACGAGATTGTTTCAGCTCTGATAAAGCCTCTTTCAAAATCGGTATGAATAATACCGGCGCATTGCGGAGCTTTTGCGCCTTTTAAAAATGTCCAAGCTCTAACCTCTTTCGGACCAGCCGTAAAATATGTTTGTAAGCCCAAAAGTTCATATCCGGCACGAATAATTTTTGCCAATCCGGTCTCTTTTAATCCCAAGCTTTCCAAAAACTCATTTTTTTCTTCTTGGCTGTCAAGCTGGGCAACTTCCGATTCAATCTCAGCCGAAATTATTACTGCACTTGCATTTTCATTTTTTGCCTTTTCAAAAACTTTTTTGGAAAATTCATTCCCCTCGGCCGCCGAATTTTCATCAACATTACACACATACAAAACCGGTTTTGAGGTCAAAAGCTGCAACATTTTATACTGTTTATAAGCATCTCTTTGGCTCATATCAGGAGCGGCTGTTCTGGCCGGTTTTCCGGCTCTTAATGCTTCAATAATCGGCCCCATAACCTCAGCACACAATTTTGCTTCTTTATCACCGCCGGTTTGAGCTTTTTTCTTTACCTGTTCATAGCGTTTTTCCAAACTTTCCAAATCAGCAATCATCAGTTCGGTTTCCACAATTTCGGCATCTCTTATAGGGTCAACCGAGCCCTCAACATGGGTGATATTTTCATCTTCAAAACAACGCAACACATGAACAATGGCATCAGTTTCTCTGATATTGGCCAAAAACTGATTGCCAAGTCCTTCACCTCTTGAAGCACCTTTTACCAAACCTGCAATATCAACAAATTCAAGTTGCGTAGGGACAATGTTTTTGGGGTTAACAAGTTCTGCCAATTTATCCAAACGATAATCAGGAACTGCAACTCTTCCCGTATTCGGCTCAATGGTACAAAACGGAAAATTGGCCGCCTGAGCCGCAATTGTTTGAGTCAGCGCATTAAAAAGTGTTGATTTTCCGACATTGGGAAGACCGACAATACCACAGTTAAAACCCATAAAAACCTCTCTTATTTCATTTTTTCGTTGCCATACCTAAAAAGTTTGAACAAGCGGCAACATCATTTTTAATTAAAACTTCCACAGCCTCAGTAACAATTTCCAAACTGTTTTCCAAGACTTTTTTATCTTCCTTTGCAAAGGAGCCTAAAACATAATTAACCACATCTGCACCCTTGTTTTGAGGATGACCCACACCGATACGGATTCGATTGTAGTTAGGTGTGATATGCGAATCAATACTTTTTAAGCCGTTATGTCCGCCTGACCCACCGCCGATTTTGGCTTTTAATTGTCCGATTTTTAAATCCATATCATCGTGAATAACAATGATGTTTTCCGGTAATATTTTATAAAACAGCGCGGCCTTTACAACAGAATTACCGGATAAATTCATATAAGTATGCGGTTTTAAGAGTAAAACTTTTTCACCTGCAATCTGCCCCATCGAAACTTCACCGTCAAACTTATTCTTAAAACTTTCAAAGTTATAGCGGCTGTATATTGCATCAGCCGCCATAAAACCTACATTGTGGCGGGTATTGGCATACTCTGAACCGGGGTTTCCCAAACCTACCACTAAAAACATCTGTTGCCTCTTATTTGCGTAAAAAGTCAACGTGAATAGGCATATCTGAAACAGGATGGAATTGAACATCTTGGCAGAAAACTTTTGTAGCTTTGCCTTCAACATCAACCACAATTTCAGATTGGTAGAAATCAGCCAAGTTTAAGGCTTTTTCTAATTCAACCGGATCAAGACTAACCAAAACCGGATCTTTTTTACCACCATAAATAACGGCAGGAACACGACCCTCACGACGACATGCACGAGCTGCCCCCTTACCTGCTTTCTCACGCTTTAAAGCTTTAAATGTAATATCTGACATTTTATTTTCCTTACTATAAATTAAATCAAATTACCTTACAAAACCTCCAGGGGTGTTTTACAAGGTAACGCATTCATACAACTTTATTTTTTATATTTCAAGTGATTTTTAACTTTTTATGCGTAAAATATTTCTTTAAGCAAGGAGGCAAACAAATGTTTTACACTATATTCGGTTTTATTTTCGGGCTTTTAATACCATATGTGGCGCGTCGTTTTGCAAAATTTATGCCGGCAACTTTTGCCTATGCCATATACCGACTGATAAAACCGGTTAAAACAGTTAGCAAAAATAAAAAGAAAACTAACACAAAATATCAAAAATTAATCAAAAAATATGTTATGCGTTCAATCGGTTGGGCAATTGTGGCATCAGCTTTGTGTACAGGAGTGTTTCTGTGCTTTTTGCCGATATATAGACCTTGGTTGATGTTTTTGGTCTTAATTTTGCTCTTGTTGTATGAAATTGATGAAAGAATGTTTTTGTTGCCGGACATTTTAACCATACCTCTTTTAATCGGTGGATTCGCATGGAGTTCTTTTGCATATCAAAACTCCGCTGATATACTTTTATCCCCGATGCAATTAAGTGCTCTGGGCGCTATTGCCGGATATTTTCTGCCTGTTATTGCCTCAATGTTCTTAATTAAAAAATATCCCGATTGTTTTGGTGGTGGCGACATAAAACTTCTTGCCGCTTTAGGCGCTTGGTTAGGCTTAGAATCAGTTCCGTATTTGATTTTGCTTTCAAGTGCGGTTTTTGCCGTTTTTTCGATTATAAAAAGGCAAAGAGCCGGCGCATTCGGACCCGCAATTGTAATATCGGCAATAATTCTTGTATTTTTTTACATTTAGTTTATTATGTAAAAAAAATAACGACATATTTGTAAGGAAAAAAACATGAATAAATATTTGGAACAAAATCGTGAAAAAGTTAAACATTTGGTTGAAAACAAAAGTTTTGATATGTTCATTATGATGCTTATTTGCCTAGATGCGGTTATATTCGGTTTGATGACCTCGGAACATTTAAGCAATGGTTTTGTTAATGTGTTATTCACCTTAGACCGTTTGTGTATGGCAATTTTTATTGTTGAAATGCTCTTAAAACTTTATGTTTATTCAATCGGGTTTTTTAAATCAAAATGGAATGTCTTTGACTTTACGGTTATTACCGTTTCGTCTTTTTCGTTTGCCAGTTATTTTATTGTGCTCAGAACATTCAGATTGTTCCGCTTGTTAAAATATATCAATAAGTTTTCAAAACTAAAACGCATTATTAACATTTTCAGCACTCTTTTACCCAACTTTGTTGCTTTCAGCTTGGTGTTTGCTGTGTTTTTGTATGTTTTTGCCATCATTTCAACCAGTTTATACGGTAATGTGTTTATCGAGTTTTCAACTTTGTCATCAGCTGTGTTTTCTTTGATGCAAGTGTTTACTTTGGACGGCTGGGCCTCTGCCATTGCAAGACCTGTTATGTCTGTTTTTGAATATTCTTGGGTGTTTTTTACTTCGTTTTTGCTCATATCTTTTTTATTGATTTTAAGTTTTGTAATGAGCGTAATTGATGAAATTATCAAGAAAGATTTGAAAGTTGAACAAACGGAAAAAACCTCAATAACTAAAACTAAAAAAGTTGTTCGTACAAAGAAAAAATCGGAAAAAAATAACCAAAAGGCCTCTTAGAAAAGAGGCCTTTCAGCTAAAATATCCACTATATCAGGCAGCCTATGAGGGTTATCACCAGCAATATGCCCGAAATTCTGACAAAATTATTCAGAGCTTTTGTCCAACCATTGTCTTTAATGTAGCCGCATACGGCAACAATCGCAATAACAATTGCCAGAATCACAAGACCTATAAATACATTTGTTCCCACACTCAAAAGATCGAGTCCGAAAACCCACGAAACAAGGTATCCTGCCAAATATAAAACAGCATTGGCAAAGGCCAGTAATATGGATATACCTAATATCGAGCCGATATATCTTAGGATACGAAGCCACAAGCCGCCTTCATAATCGCGAATCCTAAAGCTCTTGCATATCAAAAACAATGCAATATACTTCTTATAATAATTCTTTTATACTTTGATTGTCTCATAAAAAAGAAAAAAAGGCAACACATAAATATAATCTTGATAAAAGATAAATTTTTAAAAAATCGGAAAATGCTTGGACGATTTTTCCTAAAACACTTGATTGTTTTTAATACTAAAAAATTGGGCATCGTTTTTTAATACATCAAAAATTTGATGTTCGGTTGATGTAATCCAAGCTTGAAGTTTTAAGTCTTTTATTTTGTGCAAAAGAGCATCTCTTTTGATATCATCTAAGTGAGTGGTAACTTCATCTAAGAGCAAAACCGGAGCAAACCCCTTATCTAAAATTTGGCATTTTGTTTGAGCCAAAATTATGCTGATAAGCAAAGACTTTTGCTCACCGGTGGAGCAAAGTTCGGCCGGCATATGCTTTTTCTTATAATATACCTTGAAATCCGTTCTGTTTACTCCGTCAACATAATCGTTTGTAACAACACTTTTACGAGACTTTTTCAAATTGTTGATATAAAAATCTTCCACATCAACGGCTGCCATTTTATCAAGCATTTTTTCAATTGTGCCGTCAAGTTCAAGCATAATATCGGGGAATACATCATCGGGATCATGGGTGATAAATGTGTTCAACCTTGCCACCAATTCACGGCGAGCAGCCGCAATTGCCACCCCTAAGCAAGCCATTTCTTCTTCCAACGAGGTTAACCAACCATTATCAGCTGAGCCGTTTTTCAAAAGTTGATACCACTGTCTGTAAAGATGTTCAAAATTGGCGATTCGCTTTGCGTGTTCTACATCAAACGCATATACGATTCTATCTAAAAAGCTGCGTCTGGGTTGTGTACCTCCCAAAAACAATCTGTCCATTTGCGGAGTTATCCAAATTGCACAAAGATATTTACCCAAATCTGCTTGTGATGAAACTTTTTGTCCGTTGATTTGAACAATTCGCCTTTCAAAAGTTCTGACTTCATCTTCGGTTTCTCGTTGATTTTTTTGTGCACCCGTACCCAAAACATATTCTTCATTGTTTTTTTTCACGATTCCGGAAACTGCCCAATTAAGCGATTCGGCAGGTGCTCTGTATTCTGCGCCAACAAGGGCAGGACATATGCGCTTAATGTCGGCAAGCCTTACTCCTCTTAAACCTCGTCCGGGGGTTAAAAACGAAATGGCTTCTAATATGTTAGTTTTGCCGCTTCCGTTTTCACCGGTTAAAATAATTGGGCATAAATCAGCGTTTATGCGTAAATACGCATAGTTTCTAAAGTCGGTTAAAGTCAGGCGAGAAACACCTGACTTTTCTTTAACAACCTCACTGATTTTAATTGCCAAATTATCCAATTAAAACACCTCGCTTATACACGCATCGGCATCAAAACATAAATAGCACTTGCATCAGATGTATCATGAATAACCGAAGGTGATGACCCATCAGAAAAACTGATTTTAACATTTTCACCTTTGATTTCAGATAAAATATCTAACAAATAACGGAAATTGTAACCGACTTCTAAAGCATCATTTTCATATTTTGCTTCCAATTCTTCCAAAGCACTTCCTAAATCAGGACTTGAAGTTGTAAGCACAATATGGTTCTTACCTGTAATCAACTTGATAGCTCTTGTTCTTTCGGCCACAACCGAAACGCGGTCAACAGCTGAAGACAGCTCTTTAACCCCGATTTCCAAAATTTTATCATTGTCGGTCGGGATAACTCTTTCATAATCAGGATATGTACCGTCAATGAGCTTTGAAGTTAAAGTTACATCTTCTAAAACAAAACGAATCTTGTTCTCAGAAAGTGAAATTGCCACTGTTTCGGATTTTGTGTCATCAAGAAGTTTTCTGACTTCGGCAACGGTTTTTCTGGGTACAATTACACCACTCATCTTTTCGGCACCACTAGGAAGTGGCGATTCGACACAGGCAAGTCTGTGACCGTCGGTTGCTACAATGCGCAATACATTGGTTTGTCCTTCCGTTTTGGCATGAATGTAAAGACCGTTCAAATAGTATCTGGTTTCTTCTGTTGAAACGGCAAATTGTGTGCGGTCGATAACATCTTTAAGTTCTTCTTTTGCCATAGCAAAATTGGTAGGTAATGCATCACCTGAAATAACCGGAAAATCTTCAACCGCAATGGTAGAAAGCGAAAACTTTGAACGACCGGACGCAATGCTTAATTGACCTTTTTCATCAGGGAATGTAAGCTCAACTTCTGAGCTGTCACTTAGCTTTCTGACAATGTCATAAAGCATATGAGCGGGAGCTGTTGTTGCACCTTGCTCAATAATCTTTGCATCGGTAATTTCAGTAATTTCAGTGTCCATATCGGTTGCCTTAAAGCTGATACCGTCACCCATGGCTTCAATACGAACATTTGATAAAACCGGAATTGTGTTTCTTTTCTCAACAATGCTCTGAACATGGCTGAGAGTTTTTAATAAAGTAGCTCTTTCAATTTTAAATTTCATTGTTTTTGACCATTAAAAAGTTATTGTTAACTGAGATAAACAATATCACAGATACACAAAATCTAAAGTTAAAAAAACAAGTGTTAACAAGTTTTTATTGTTATGTAAATTTTTTTTGAAAAAAATAAAAATAATGCTTGCAAAATAAATTGTTTTGCATTATTAAGGTCTTTGTTATGCGCTCGTAGCTCAATTGGATAGAGCATCTGACTACGGATCAGAAGGTTGTGAGTTCGAACCCCGCCGAGCGCGCCAGTTTCAAACGACTTTAAGGTGAGCTTAAGGTCGTTTCATTTTTTAAACCTCGGCGGAGTTCGAACCAAGGTTCGTTCTTGCTTCATAAGCCTCGCTTTTACAAGCAATTAATCTTTAACATGCCAAATAAAATAAAAACCACACCAGTCTTCTTCTTCACACATTCGGCATAAATCGTCAATGTCAGTAATTTTTAAGTTTTTAAGACATTTTTTAGAAGTATCACAACGTTTATCTCCGTAAAGCTGATATATTGACTTTAAATTCGTATCTAAAATTTGAATTAAAGATAGTTCTTGACGCCAGTCTTTAGCAATCAGATGTGCATTTTTACACATATCAATAAAATTATTCATTGCAGTCGTGTGAGTAGTAGCATACATACCAACAAAATCACCGCCGGCTAATTGATAATAGGCCTGGTATCTGGTTTTAAAAACATCTTGAATATATCTATCATTATTTTCAATATACATATCTTCAGGAATTTCTCCCATTTTCTTTAGAATAGGAATAACTTCAATATACGAACCATCAGGAGAAGATCTTTTAAGTTCGTGTTTAAAACGTGTAATAGAACTGATAATAGTATTAAGCTGTTCCATTTGTTTATTCATCTTATGCTTAAACATTGCTTTTGAATAACCGGAAATACCTCCGACCGATAACACTCCAATTATGGCTAACACACCCAACATCTCAACCATTGAACGGCCGAGCTCACAAACTTTTCTCATCAAACTAACTCCATAATGTATATTTTTTCACATTCTAAACCGTTTTTTTTTTTTTGCAAGTTTAAAGTGTATTGATTTTTGGGCTAAATCAAATTTGAGGTAATGCCAATAGTTGCAATTCATATAATAATGGTTATTAAATTTGTGATAAATATTTTGAGGCTTCCATAGCTGCCATTGCACCACTTCCTGCGGCAGTTATGGCTTGCCTGAAACGAGGATCTTTTACATCACCGGCGGCAAAAATACCGTCAATGTTTGTCTGAGTACTTTCAGGTTTTGTTTTTATATAACCGGTTTCATCAAGCTCTAAATATTCTCTGAATATATCCGTATTCGGTTTGTGTCCGATGGCTACAAAAACTCCATCAACTTGTAGGTTTTGAATATTATCGGTTTTAACATTCTTTACCACAATTTCATTTACGGATTTTGGGGTTTCTGTACCAATTATTTCCTTTATGACACTATCATACATTATACTTATTTTTGGATTGTTTTTTAATCTTTTTTGCATTAAGGCATCGGCTCTTAAAATATCTCTACGATGTATCAAAGCCACTTTTTGGGCAAAATTTGTTAAGTATAAGGCTTCTTCAACTGCCGAATTGCCGCCGCCAACTACAGCAACGATTTTGTCTTTGTAAAAAAATCCGTCACAAGTTGCACAGGCTGAAACACCAAATCCGATATATTTCTTTTCCGAATCGAGCTCAAGCCACTTGGCTGATGAACCGGTAGCGATGATAATTGCCTGAGCAGTAAACGAATTGCCGTTTTCGGAACTCAAAACAAACGGTCTGTTTACAAAATCTACCTCGGTGATTTTATCATCTACAATTTTTACGCCGCTATTTAGAGCCTGCTTTTTCATGTTTTCCATCAGTTCAGGTCCGGTTATGGGCTCACAAAAACCTGGAAAATTTTCGATAAAAGTTGTCATTGTGAGTTGTCCGCCGATTTGGTTTCCGGATATAAGAATTGGATTTAGTCCAGCACGAGCGGCATAAATTCCGGCAGTATATCCGGCGGGACCTGAGCCTATGATAATAAGTTTTGAGTTAAATTCTGACATATTATTTTCTCCCTAACACAAAAAATAAGCCAATATGAATCATTTTGCAAGGCTAAAAATATTTTGCTTTCTTCCAAAAAATATGGAGAGATTGTAATTAAACGACTGAGTTTTTTTAAATCTCCCGTTGTCGGTCAAAAAATGCTGTTGTCAGCAAAGTTCAGAAATCTCTACGGATATAAACATCTGTGGAGAATATCTTGGATCGTAAATTAACACTTGTTTCTCTTTAATATAAAAGAACAAGTTTTTTGTTTCAATGTGGGAATTTTTATATTTATGAATAAATATTAATAAATTTAGTTTAAAAATAAACAATTAATTATATAAAATAAGCTATATAAACAAAGGATACGGATATGAAAAAGATAATTTTATTATTGGTGCTTTTTTTAAGTTCTTGTGCTACACATGAAAAATATGCAGCCTATCTTGATACATATATCGGTATGGATAAAGCTGCTTTAATTGATGCTATGGGTGTGCCCGACAGCACATACAGGTTGAATGCAAAAACCGAATATTTAACTTGGAAAAAAAGGCAATCATACTTTATACCTGGTACTGCTTATACAACATATAACGGAGCAAATAATTATACAACTACATATTCACCGACATATATTGCAAATCAATGGTGTAATACAACCTTCATTATTGTAAATAACAAAGTAACTAAATGGCTCACTAAGGGAGATTGGTGCGTAATGTAAAAAAACTTGACATTTTTTTACAAACATTATAAGACTGTTGCCATAAACATATAATTTAGAAGTTATGAGTATTTTTATTATTTTTTTTGTTGCATTTGTAGTGCTTACGGTTGTTTTATTTTGTGGAGTAAAACAGAAAAGTGAGACAGTTAATCGCATTATCGGTCTGCAAGGTTTTATTATCAGAGAAACCGGAATGTTTGTCGGTATAGATAAAAAGCCTGTAGAAGATATCAACGATTATGTATGTACAGATTTTCGTGAATTTACTAATCGTGCCTTACCTACATATATCCCTTGCATAATCAGTGAGGTATATCCTAAAACAAAAGATGAAGAAGGTCGAGTTTTTGTTGAACCTCTTGATATTAAAGATGAGACTTTTGAATTGAAATATATCGGTAATAGTTGTCAGGTTTGGTCATCAAAAACCTATGGAGATGTTTTTATGGATATTGGTTATTCCGGCAAAAATAAGGAAAAAATTCAACTTTCCGGTAAATTCTATCCTGCTATTCATTCGTCTGTTTGGGCTATTAAGTGGCAAGTATCTTAATCTACTTATAAATAAAAATCCCCTTGTTATATAAAACAAGGGGATTTTTATTTATATTATATTTTCAATTTCCTTTGCAATATCTAGCAAATAAAATTTTCGGTTTTTATCGGTTTTTATGTATAAATCATCAATCTCAAAAGCATATATATTTGCTTGTTGATTTACAAATTCTTGTGAAATAGATATACTCAATACATTTTTTTCAAGATATGATTTTAATTTTTCAGTTTCTTTAATCTTATTTTTCAATAGACCTCCTCTTTTAGTAAACAAAGCAGAATATTCAAAAATTGTATATATAATTGAGGTTAATATAATTGCGCTAATAAGATGTATATATATACTCATTAATAAAATCGAAAAAATTATAAATATAGTTCCAAAGAACTTAATTATACAAGATACAGTTTTTGAACGAAATTTCTTTTTTAACATATAGGTATAAAAAGATATAGTCATGCTGGATGATATTAATACAATTGCGGTTTGCCATCCGTTTATACCTAGCATTGAAATAGCAATTATAGCCAAAATAAACATACCGACACTAAATCCTAAGTAGCCGATATTTAACTTCAGACCAAGACGTTTAACTCCTGATAAAGTGCTCTTTTTAAGTTCTTGATAGGCACGTTTAAATTTTAATGCATTGGAAATATTTGCATTTATAACAGATTCTTTTCCTAAAAATAAGTTATTAAGAGCCTTACGTTCTCCTTTTTTAAGGGAAGAAAAATTATCGGTTTTTTTAATTAATAAAATATTGTTGTCTTGTTTTTGAATATCAATAAATTGTCTTTTTTTCATATCTAAAAGGAAAGCCACAAAAGATCTGCTGTCAAAAATATTTTTTATAAAATATCTGTTACTCGGAGCACTATTATTAAAAGTTATAGGTGTTTTAGTTTTATTTTTCTTAATATAGCTCCACGAAAGCATATAGGCTCCCAAAATAAATACTAATCCTAACAATGCAAAAAAGATATCTCCGTAGTCTGTGACAAACCACACAAATGTCCTATTTATATCCGGAGCTAAAAACGCATTTTTATCCAAAGATACTAAGATGTGCATACCCTCACCGGGAAGTAATGGTGTTGCAGAAGCAAATCCCAAAGCATTTGAATCTAACTTTGCAATAACAGTCCTATTATTTGATAATTTATTAGCATGGCCTATAAAAGTGTTTTGTGATAAAAAGTTTTTTCCGTCACTAATTGAAACAATTGCATTGGCAGAGCCTATCACCAAATTTAAATAACTTCCGCTTACGTCCCAATAAAACTCAGTAAAGTCATCATAATACCAGAGCTTTCTATCCAGAAAATAACTGAATTTATAATTATAAACACCTGGTGCCAGAGTATATTTTTCTATTGGTTTAATGTAAATTTTATCACCGATTTCTTCTAAAATATGATCAATATATTTTCCGTTTACCGATACGCTTATTAAATCTATATCCAGTTTTTTCTTTACTTTTGTCCTTGATGTTGAAAACTTAGGCAAAATTTTAATCAGACCGTCTCTGAGTTTTTGATTGTTTGCAATTACAGTTATTTCCTCCTCAATCTTGATGAGCCCGGTGGGTAAAATGTTGATGGAAGTAAGAATATAAGGAATGTGTTCCATTGCAGGTGCAATAATTTTAGTTCCTGTAGGTAATACTACATCAACTACCGCTAGATCGGCAGCCTCTTGAGGGATTTGCTCAATATTATTTTGTAATTGATTGTAAAAAACAGTTTGTTGTCTGTTGTTAGGCTGAGCATTATCCGAAATACGTTGCATTGCTGCTTCATAAATTTTTTCAAAAGTAGATTTATTTTGTTGTTGTAATTCTTTTATATATTCTTCCGAATGCTGAATATCCATTGTTCCCAGCTTACTTAAATCGCCCATTTGCTCTTTAGTTGAAACACTGGCATTTTTAAACCGATTTCTGAAAAAGCTAATAACTTCCTCTAGATTATTAGGATCAGGCATACCCGTAATCGACTGAAACGGATCTGTATATTGCGGTGTTTTCCGATCTTGGGCGGCTGAATCCAAAGTTTCAACTTTTGCATTAACCGAATTTGTACTAAAAATAATGAAATAAATTGCAAAAAAAAGTTTTCTCATAAAATTATTCCTGATATTAACTAATCAAACATATTGTGTATCATATAATATAGAATATTAAAAAAAATTAAAACTTAGGAGAATATTTATGAACAATAAAATTGCTGCAATTATATTAGGTGCCGGAAAAGGTACTCGTATGAAATCTGATTTACCCAAGGTAATGATGCCTGTATGCGGTAAACCCATGGTAAAACATATTATCGACACACTGGAAGAAATGAAAGTAGATGAAATTGTGACTGTAATTGCGCCCGATGGTGACATTGTGAAAAAAGAAGTAGCTCCGTATAAAACTTGTGTTCAGGATAAGCAACTGGGAACAGGGCATGCTGTAAATTGCAGTGCATCTTTGTTAAAAGATTTTGATGGCCCGATTATGGTTATTTTCGGTGACACTCCGTTGATTAAAAAAGAAACTTTTGAGCGCTCGGTTAATAAAGTAAAAGAAGGATACTCTGTGGTTGTATTGGGCTTTAGGCCGGAAGATCCGGCCAGATATGGCCGTTTGGTTATGAAAGGTGATGTGTTAGATAGAATCGTAGAATATAAAGATGCAACCGAAGAAGAAAGAACCATTAATTTTTGCAATTCGGGATTTATGGCTTTTGACGGTAAAGTTTTGTTTGAAATTTTAAATAAAATAGGCAATGAAAATGCTGCTGGTGAATATTATCTTACCGATGCGGTTAAAGTTGCTTCCGAAATGGGCTTAAAATGTACGGCTTTTGAAGGTGATGAAAAAGAAGTTGCCAGTGCTAACACTCGTGAAGAATTGGCTATGTTGGAAAAGTTTTTAGAGAACAGAAAAAATGCTTAATTTTGTTAAAAAATATTGGTTTACTACTCTTATTACAATTTTTATCATATTGTATTTGACGGTGTTTTTGTGTGTATTGTTTTCACCCAAAACAGACAAACTTAATCGAGGTTTTATTCCTTGTACTCAAGAAGTGACTGCTAAAATGTTGCAAAATAAGGAACAAAGTTCGTTTATCCTTGCAAAAATTATAATCGAAAATACATATTGTGATGCAAAAGTTGTGGCAAAGGGGCTTACAAATTGGGTTAAAGGCGAACAGTCTACACCGTGGTCAAATTATTTCTTTGATCCCGAAATTGATCCCGAGATTGTACCAGATGATGAGGAATTGTTGAAGTTTTATGAAGAAAATCCGTATCTTTCAAAAGATATGGAAGAACTTGATAAAAAAAGGCAAGAGCTTGAACAACAAATCAACAATGCTCAAATCAAAGAAGAAAGCCAACTCGTAGAGCCTTTTGATTTTGATGAAAAAACAATTGAAGATAAGGAACAAACAGATGACAAATAATACTTTACCGGCTTGGGATTTATCGGATTTATATGATTATATAAAAGCACCGCAAATCGAAAAAGATTTAGAAAAATATCGCAAAAGCTCGGTCGCTTTTGCAAAAAAATATAAAGGCAAACTGGCAAGTCTTTCGGCGGAAGAATTTTTGAGAGTTCTTAAAGATTGCGAGGTTTTAAGAAAAATTTCTTCTCGTTTGGGTGGATTTGCTTATCTTAATATGTCAACACAGATGAAAAACCAAGAGGCGATGGCTTTTTATCAGAACATATCTGAAAGGCTTACCGAATATTACAAACCGATGGTGTTTTTTTCTCTTGAATTAAATCAGGTGCCGGAAGCAACTATTAAAAAATGGCTCAAAAACAAAGATGTCGCTTTTTATAAGCCGTTTATCAAACGGGTAAGAAAATATAAAAAATATGAGTTAAGTGAGCCGGTGGAAGAAATATTGCTCGAAAAATCGGTTACATCATCTGAGGCTTGGGTGCGTTTATATGAAGAAACATCTTCAAGGCTTGGGTTTGAAGTTGACGGCAAAAAATATAACGATGCCGAAATTTCAAAGTTGTTGTTGGATAAAGATGCAAGCATTCGTCATAAGGCAGGGGCTGAGATAAATAGAGTTGCAAAAGAAAACGCTCCACTGTTTTCTCTTGTATATAATATGATAATAAAAGACAAAGCCATAGAAGATAACAAAAGAGGTTTCAAAAGCCCAGTATCAGCTCGTAATTTGGCCGAAGAAGTGGATGACACAATGGTTGAGGCTTTGGCTAGAAGCGTTAAGGCAAATTATAAAAATATTGCACATCGGTTTTACAGGCTCAAAGCAAAATGGCTGGGGGTTGAAAAAATCAGCTATTGGGACAGAAATGCCCCGTTGCCGTTTTCAGCAGATGTTACATATTCTTGGAAAGATGCCGTTGATATGGTGCTAAAAGGATATTACGGTTTTTCCGATAAACTCGGAAAAGTTGCGCAAGAATTTTTTGATAATGCGTGGATTGATGTTCCGCCTCGTGATGGTAAAAGAAGCGGAGCATTTTGCAGTGCACCGCTTGCAAGCGAGCACCCATATTTGTTTTTAAATTTTGCCGGCAAACAAAACGATGTTTTGACCTTGGCGCATGAGTTAGGACATGGTTGTCATCATCAATTAAGAACCCAAAATGGCGATTTAAATGAGCGCTCTCGTATGACAACCGAAGAAGTTGCATCGGTGTTTGGAGAAATGCTTGTTTTTCAAAATATGTTGTCAAATATCAAAGATGATAAAGCAAAACTTTGCTTAATAGCCTCAAAAGTTTCTGATATGATAAATACGGCTATCAGGCAAATTGCTTTTCATTTTTTTGAAACAAGAGCACATGAAGAACGAAGATTAGGTGAACTGTCGGAAGACAGATTATGCCAAATTTGGATTGAAGAAATGAAAGACAGTCTTGGTGATTATGTAGAAGTTGATGAAAATTGCAAATATATATGGTCAAATGTTGGACACTTTTTCTTTTTGCCGTTTTATGTATATGCATATTCTTTTGCCGATTGCTTGGTAAATTCGTTATATCAGGTAAACACAGAGAACAAGGTGGAAAATTTTGCCGATAAATATCTTGAGTTGTTATCAAAAACCGCTATCGGAGAATATGAAGAAATTTTAAAACCGTTCGGTTTAAATCCGAAAGATTCCGATTTTTGGCAGAAAGGTTTGGATTTAATATCGGCATATATAGATGAGTTGGAAGAACTGGATAGAAAAATTAAATTATAATTTTCGGACTTAAATATTATGACTAATTTACAAATTTTTATTGGCCTTTTGCTGACACTGTGTATGGTATTACGACCATTTTTATACAAACCGGCAGCTTTATTGTTTAATCTTAATATGTCATCTTTTTTTACAAGTGTGTGGTTAATATTTGGACTTATAGTTACATTTCCGATTTTTGAGCACTTACTTACCGATAAATTTGAGTATGTTTTAACATCTCCATATATTTGGTTGAGTGTTTTAAAAGGTTGTAGTTTATGGCTGGCAATTAAGATACAACAAAGTATAAATAAAGAGAGCACATCTTCTTCAACATTTTTTTTATTTGTTTCAATGGCTTTATCGTCTATTATTAATAATGTTTTTTTTGATGAGGGCTTAAAAGAATATCAATTAGTATGTGTGGTAAGTATAGGTATTGTAGGCTTATTGTTTTTTGTGTATGGAGATGCTAAAAGATTATCAATTAAAAATAAAATAGCTTTTGTATTGGCAGTTTTGTTTTGGACATCATTTCATATAGAAGACCATTTAGCAATTTCAAATATTGGTTGGTATCCTCATTTATTGATATCCTCACTTTTTATGTTTCTGGCAAGTTTTGTAAATAAAGTTACCATTAGAGATATAAAAACAATATTTGTAAATCGCACCACTATAATAGCGGGTATTTTTTATACTGTTTCAGAATTTTTAATTATTTATAGTATGATAAACATTATGCCGGTGTCATTTGCTTGTTTGTTTATGCGTCTGGCAATACCAGTTGTTATGATTATATCTGCAATTAAATATAAGGAGCAAAGTATAAAAAATCAGCTTATATTGGGTGTTGTATCTTTTGCATTGACTATACCTTTAATTTTAATCAAATAAGGAGAAAAAATATGGATTTATATCAAGGACTTTTAACCAGACGATCTGTTCGTCAGTTTGATACAAGCAAAAAAGTGTCTAAACAAGACATTGAAGAAATCTTAAAAGCCGCATGTTATGCGCCGTCGGCACATAATAAACAACCGTGGGAGTTTTTGGTTTTGGAAGACTTGTCGATTATGGATAAGATCAGAGAGTTTCAACCATGGACAAGTTTTGCAAAAAATGCATCATGTGTTATCATTGTGTGCGGTAATACAGACGTTGCTTTTCATAGCCGAGAAAATGAACCTTACTGGAATATTTCCGATGTAGATTGTTCGTTGGCAACGCAAAATTTATTGCTTGCTTGCCATTCTAAAGGTTTAGGTGCCTGTTTTTGCGGAGCCGCTCCGATAATTTCAATTGTTGATGGCTTGAGAAAACTATTTAACTTGCCTGAAAATATAAGGCCGGTAGCAATTGTACCAATCGGCTATCCTTTGGAAACCCCAAAACAACCTGAGGACAGATATGTCCCCGCAAAAGTTCATTGGGGTAAGTGGTAATATAAAAATAATTATATATTTTATGAAACCGCACCATCTTCATTGAAGGGTGCGGTTTTAATTACGAAGTATGTATTGTGAAAAGATTTATCTTACATACCGTTTAAGATATATTCGCTGAATTTTAAGGCAAAGAATGACGGATCTGATACCGGTTCACCTTCTGTTATTTTGGCCTGATCAAGTATAAGTCTTGATATATCGGCAATTTTGCCCTTGTTTTTATCATCTGTTGTCATTTCTGATAGTTTGATAATCAGCGGATGGTAGGGGTTGATTTCTAAAATTCGGGTACTGGCAAAGCTTGTTTGTTGTTGATGATTACGCATCAAACGCTCTAAATGAATGCTCATTTGTCCTTCTTCAACATTTAAGGCTGCCGGTGATTTAGTCAGTTTTTCGGTAACTGTCACTTTGCCCACTTCTTTAACAAACATTTCGCTCATTAAATCAGTAAGTTTTTTCAAATCACCATCTAGAGCTTTGGGCTTGTTTCTTTTTATACCCAAATCAATCTCTGCTTTTGAAATATGCTTAATGGCAAAAGTTTTATAGGTTGTTAAAGTCTGTGTCCAAAACTCATCAATCGGGTCGGTTAAAAGCAACACCTCAACTCCGTTTTCTTTAAATGCTTCCAATTGCGGATTGTTACGAAGTGTTGCAACATCATCACCGGTGATATAATATATGGCTTTTTGTTCCGGCTTTGCACGAGAAATATACTCATCTAACGAAGTTAATTTGTCATCGGAAAATGTGCTGGCAAATATTGATAATGCGGCAATTTCCTCACGATTTGAAAAATCTTCATAAATTCCTTCTTTGAAAGCAATGCCGAAAGCTTTCCAAAATTTGATATAATCATCATAGTCTTTGATGCGTTTTTTGAGCTCTTTTAAGATTCTTGAAACCGTACCTTGTTTGATTTTTGCAAGCAAAGCGCTTTGTTGCAACATCTCTCTTGAAATATTAAGCGGTAAATCGGAGCTGTCGATTACACCTTTAACAAAACGCAAATATGCCGGCATTAAGCCCTCTACTTTATCTGAGATAAACACCTTATTTACATATAGCTTTAGGCTTTGTTGTCTGTCAGGTTGAAACAAATCATAAGGTGCGGCAGACGGAATATACAAAAGCGCATTATATTCAATACTGCCTTCAGCCTTAAAGTGAAGTGTAAGCCACGGGTCATCAAAGTTTTTGGATATATGATGATAAAATTCTTTATATTGCTCATCGGTAATTTCAGCCTTGTTTCGTGTCCATAGTGCAGAGGCATTATTTACGGTTTCTTCACCGGCTGTGCCCAAATTTAGAACAATGGGATATTCCACATGGTCAGAATATGTTCTGATGATATGTCTTAAATATATTGTATCGGTAAAGTCTTTGGCATCTTCTTTTAAGAAAAGTTTGATATCGGTGCCGTTTGTTTCTTTTGTTGTTTCAGATATTTCATATCCTCCAAGACCATCGGAAATCCATTTCCAAGCTTTTTCATCACCTGCTTTTTGGGTGATGATTTCAACTTTTGCAGCTACCATAAAAGCCGAATAAAAACCGACACCGAATTGGACAATTAAATCCACAACTGAGCCGTTATCTTTTACATTGCTGACAAAATCTGCCGTACCGGATTTTGCAATTGTACCGATATGGTTTATCAGGTCATCTTTGTTCATCCCGATACCGTTATCTGATATGGTGAGTGTTTGTTCTTTATCATCGGGGGTTATAACAATTTTCAATTGTCCGGAAGGTTTTGCAATATCCGGATTTGTCAAAGTCCAATATCTTAACTTGTCGCAAGCATCACTGGCATTTGAAATCAGTTCTCTTAAAAAAATATATTTTTCTGAATATAACGAGTTAATCACAATATCTAAAAGTTTTGCAACTTCGGTTTGAAACTCTCTTTTTTCGCTCATTTTTTGCTCCCAAAAATTTTTATCCTGATTGTTATATGGGGATAAAAAATCCACTTCGCAAGGGTTATATACAAATTTTACTTGCTTTTATTTTTAAAAAAGCTAAAAATACGTCTTGAATTTAACTTAAATATTTTTAGGAGATAGTTTATGCCTTCAGTTGTTAATGATAGTTGCATCAAGTGTAAAATTTGCGCAAGTGTATGTCCCGTTGAGGCTTTTCGTGAATGCGAAACTCAGCTCGTGGTTGACCCAGATGTTTGTATTGATTGCGGCGTTTGTATTGCCGAATGTCCGCAAAGCGCTATTGCAAATGATGCTGATGCTGATGAAAAGTTTGTAAAATTTAATGCCGAGCAAGCAAAAATCTGCCCTTCAGCAAATGAATAATGTTTTCTGCAATTATAAAAAGGCACCAACCGGTGCCTTTTTGTTGTATGAAGATTGTTAAATTTTATACTATCCGTAAGAGGCTTGTCTTTGTCTTGAAATATTAAGCAATTTATTGATAGTTTCTGGTAAATCTTCTTTTTGTTTCGATTCGATAATATTGATAATATCGTGTTCTTTACCAGTTAAATCCTGATTAATGCCGATTGATGAGAAATACTCGTTTCCTTGTGCATATAGGCTATTTGCTTTTGCCATATCGCCTTGTGCCTGGTGGAATTTTGCCATTTGCATATAAGCGTTTGCAACTTGGTGCGGATATATATCTTCATCTCCGGTATTTATAACATTTTGGTAAGCCCAAATGGCTTTACTGTCAAAAGAGGTTGATGCATACATATCGGCAACTCTGCTCCAAGCATTGACATTTTTAGGGGAGAGCTCTATTGCGAGTTCAAATGAACTTACTGCTAAATGTTTATCAGTCAGGCTTGCAAGCGTTCCAAATGTACAAGCATAATTTGATGCTTCCATAAACGCAATATCGCGTTTTTGCACCATTTTAACATTGTGCCCCTTGTCAATATTACTATTCATCAAAGCCTCAAGCATAGCCAAACAATATGAGCTGTCACCTTCGGCTAAGTTATATAATGCTTCTTCCGGTGTCGGTAAGTATGCAGCATCAGGCAAATTAGCAAATTTTCCGTTGTTGCTCAAAGATATAAAGTTTTTCATCGAGTCAATAAGTTGAATAATATCTTCTTCGGTTGCATTATCACCGCATCTTACTTTGATGGTTTGAGCAATTTTACCAGAATCGATATTTCGGGAAAACATATTTAAGATTAATCCGGTCATTGAATCTAAAGTTTTATACGTTGGCTCATATCTGAAAGAAGTGATACCGGCTGAAATTTCATCTAACTCAACTACTTTATCAGTTCTCCAATTAAAATCTCTTGCAACCTTTCTTCGGTTTTCACTTTGTTTCAATGCAAAAACACTTTGTGGTTTTTCCATGATTTTTGACTTTTGGTATATTTGCTCAATATTTTCTTGTGATTTTCTCTCTTTGAGTAATTTTTCTTCTTGTTGTTTTTTTAGTTGTGCTCGTTTTTGCTTGTTCTGTATATCTTCTTTTATTTTTAATTTACGAGACTTTTCTAACTCTTTTTCAAGTTCTTCTTCTTTTGTTTTTTCATTTTGCAAATCATCGGAAAGTCGTGATGACGAACCTTCGCCGGATGAATGTATGGAAGGTGAAATGTCTGTTTTGATAAATGAAAGTAATGATTTGATATATAAAATTACCACTAAAAACAGAAATAATACAAATGCTAAAAGCAATAATATAATAGAAACCACACGCAAATTATCCGATCCGGAAAAATGTTTTTGGAAAAATCCAGCCATACCGCTTAAGTTTTGCGTTATTGCGGCCCCAATACGAGTAGTTAACAAATATAATGCTATATCTTTAAATATCAAAACGTCCTCTCTATTATGTTTTTATAAGAGTAGCATTTCAATATATACTCCCAATTGATTAACAATGTATTACTTATTATCTAAAACTGTTTGTTTTTTTATTTGTTGACCAATTATTTTAATGAGCTTATCATCACCCTGCTTTTTAGCATTTTCAAGTGCTGCATCTAAATATCTTAACTCATTTTCCTTATGCCCGAGTTTTTTTTCTATCAATGCCAAATTTGTATAATCAGTTGCGGCTGCCGTATAGCGCTCATTGCACTGTTCCAAATTTACAGACTTTTTAAATAGTGCTGCCGCCCGATTGAAATCTTTTAATTTGATATAAATGAGCCCCAACAAAGAATATGCACTTGCTATATGAAAACAGGTGGAATGCTTTTCATATGTGTCAATAAGTTCACGACACATATTTTCGGCTTTTTCATATTCTTTAAGCTCAAACAAGCTTTGTGCCGCAATAAATGCCGAATCTGCAAATCCGGAATAATTTTTTGTTTTAAGATAATTTTTCATCGCATTTTGCGCATTTACCAAAGATGCCTGATAATCTTTTTTATAAAAATATATCATAGCCATAAGCTCAAAAGAAAAAGCCTTACCTGATATGTTTTTGCATTTTTGATGCAACATCAAAGCGTTAGTGGTATATTTAAGAGCTTTTGAATATTTTTTTTGTAAAATATTTAACAAAGCTTGTTGGTTTATAATTTCGGCTTCGAATTGCGTTAATTTAGCTCGTTTAAGCGTTTTTTTGCTTTGAGAAAATAAATTATCGGCTTCACCAAACCTTTCTTGTCCGACAAAAAGCATGGCTTTCAGGGCTTTTATTTGAGCCGATTTAATTTCGTTATCAAGACAATCATACATTTTTAAGGCTGTGTCAAACATTGTTTGTGACAAATCATATACGGCACTGATACGATAAATTTCTCCCAATAAGGCGTAAGATTCTGCTTCTTCATAAAAACAGTTGTGTTTTTTAAAAATTTTAATAGCCTTTAAGGTATGAGCGCTAGCCTCAAACATATCCGCATCATAAAGCTCTGATTTTGCCTTTAAATAATATTTTATACCGTTTTGAGCTTTTTTAAATTTAAAATTTTGTAAAGTATTAACAATCTGTTTTAATCTGTTTTTTTGAAATTCCGAATCGTAAATCAGACCAAGAATCAAAAGTCCTAATTTATCTTTAGAATTTTGTTTGATATATTGTTGCAAATTTTTTTTATTTTCTTTTAAGTTAAAAAACGCTCCAAAAGCATATGCCGCCACTTTGTCTTTTTTCATAAAAAAATCGGTTACGGATTTAAAATCATGCGCATTGATATAAGAAAGCAAAATTTTTTGATTTTTAATATTTTCGGCATAAATTAAATCGGCAATTTTTAAGATTATATATGAAGAAAAGATGCCCTTGTCGTTCAAATAAAAATAATTTTGCGCAATTTTTCGCAATATGTATGCTCGATAAAACTTTTGTCGTAAGCTTGATTTAAGCACTAACCATATGCCAAGCAGTAAAATTATTATGTTAAATAAAAAATATTTCATACACATTTACACTAAATTAGTTTTTTAACCACTATAATCATACAGATTAAAAAATATAATTGCAAAAGGATTTTAAAAATGGCTATCACAAAATTATTTCCTGACCAACTTTACAAAAAATGCGACCACACAAAATTTGATTTTAATTCTACGGCCGATTTGCAAGAGCGGTTGTCGGCTTTAGGTCAAGATAGAGCCATAAAAGCGGTTGAACTTGGCATAAATATTAAATCTAAGGGTTACAATCTGTTTTGTTTCGGACCGGAGGGCACCGGAAAAATGAGCTTAGTTAAACGCATTTTGGAAAAAGAATCTGTTTTGCGCAAAACTCCTGACGATTGGGCTTATGTCTACAACTTTGATGAACCTCACAAACCGAATGCAATTTGTTTTACCGCCGGCTACGCATCTGATTTTGCTGATGCTGTTGATGATTTGGTTGATGAACTTAAAACCTGTTTACCAACGATTACAGAAAGCGAAGAATATAAGGCTGCATTAGAAATTATACGAGAAAAATATAAAAGCAAAAAAGACGATTATATCAAAATGTTACAGAAAAAAGCTCGTGGTAAAAGTGTATCCTTATTGCACATGCCGGTTGGTATTGTAGTAGCTCCGGTTAAAGACGGTGAAGTGTTAAGTCCTGAAGCTTTTGAACAACTATCACCGGAAGACAAACAAAAAATTACTCAGGATTTGAATGCCATGCAAGCCGAAATTGAAAATTCTTCGCATGATTTACCACAGTGGGAAGAAAAGCAACGTGAAGAAATTGAGCGCTTAAGAGAAAAAATGGCCAAAAAGCTCATTTCTAAACCGATTGACGAGTTAAAACAACAATATAAGCAATTTAAAGGAGTTGTGGAATTTTTAAAATCTGTTCAAAATAATATTCTTGATTGTCTTGATGAATATATGCCGGAATCTCAACCGCAAATGGTAACTACTGAAGAAGATCCTCTAACTCAGCTTTTGAGTCGTATGAATAAAAATGAAGAAGACAAATTTGCAAAATTTAAGGTCAATGTAATTGTTAAAAACACTCCAGAATCGGGAGCTCCGATTGTGTTACTTGATCATCCTACTCAAGGAAATTTGGTCGGAAAGGTTGAAAGGGTGCAACAATACGGTGCGTTACTTACAGACTTTACACTCATAAAAGCAGGTGCCTTGCATCAAGCAAATGGGGGATTTTTGCTCATTGATGCTCGAAAACTTTTGCTTCAGCCTTATGCGTGGGATTCGTTAAAAAGAGCTTTGGCTTCCAAAACCATAAAAATTGAATCACCAGGTGATGAAACAAGTTTTACCACCATTTCACTTGATCCGGAACCGATTCCGCTAGATGTAAAAATTATATTGACCGGTGATGAAGAATTGTACGAATTATTGGCTGAAAGAGATCCGGATTTTTCTGATTATTTTAAAGTTGTGGCTGATTTTGGAATTGTGATGGATCGAACTGAAGAAAACGAAATTGAATATGCAAAACTCATCGGTTCATTGTCTAAGAAAAAGAAAATCCGTTCTCTTAACCGACAAGCGGTTGCCAAAGTGATAGAATATTCTTCTCGTTTGGCAGACGATTCGGAAAAACTTACCGCCCATATTGCATCTATTGGCGATTTACTACGAGAAGCTGACTATTGGGCACGAAAATCTAATGCCAAGCAAATTGGTAAAAATCATATCATTCAAGCTATTGCAGAACAGATATATCGAAGCGATAGAATAAATAAAGCCATGCTTGAACAAATTGATAAAGGTACAATTTTGATGGATGTCGAAGGCGAAAGAGTTGGGCAAATTAATGGATTGGTTGTATACAATTTTTCACGCAATTCGTTTGGAAAACCGGCTAGAATCACCACTCAGGTTCGTTTAGGAAAAGGCGAATTTGTGAACATTGAACGAGAAGTTGAAATGAGTGGACCGATACATACAAAAGGTGTTTTAATTTTGCAAGCATTGTTATCGAATCGTTTTGCCAAACGCAAACCATTATCATTGTCGGCATCAATTGTGTTTGAACAATCATACGGCGGCGTTGACGGCGACAGTGCAAGTTCTACAGAATATTATTGTTTGTTATCGGCAATATCCGAACTGCCGATTAAACAAAGCATAGCGGTAACCGGCTCAATAAATCAGTTTGGGGAAGTTCAGCCAATCGGTGGAGTAAACGAAAAAATTGAAGGCTTTTTTGAAGTTTGCAAGTATAACGGCTTAACCGGTGAGCAAGGAGTGATTATCCCGAGAACAAATGTAAGCAACCTGATGCTTAAGGAAGAAATTATAGAAGCAGTTGAAAACAACATGTTCCACATTTATGCCGTTGATACGGTTGATGACGGAATTGAAATTTTGACCGGAGTACCGGCAGGTGTTCCCGACAAAAACGGCAAATATCCCAAAGGTACGGTAAACTATTTGGTGGCTAAAAATTTAGATGATTATTACAAACATTATGTTCGTTATGCTAAAGAAACCGAAGGTTGCTTGGGAAGATAAAAGTTGTGAAAAAATTGTAATATTTTTGTTACAATTTCTTGACAGCCTTTTAAAACTGTGATATATTGACATTAATAATAAAATTTGGCTAAAGGAGAATAGTCATGGTAAACGAGATTTCACTTAAAAAAGCACAAGACTTCAAACGCAAGTCAATGCTTACGGGTTTGCGCTTTATGCAGGAAAAGGTTGCTGTCGGCAAATTGGCTGAAAGTTACAATAATACCAATAACTATTCTAAGGTCAATGAAGATAAAAATAATGGAAGGCAATCGTAGTAATAAAGCTTTTGTACAATAAGCCACTGTAGATTTATAGTGGCTTTTTCTTTGGTATATAAAAATTAAAAGGCTCACTTAAGTGAGCCTTTTAACATTAAAAATTTCTAAAACGGAATATCATCATCTAATGCAGATGCTGAATTAGATGAGCTACTATCCCATCCTGACGATGAGCCTCCGAAAACCTCATTTCCTCCGGTAGGAGCGCCATCACCCTTAGCATCAAGCATAACCAGTGTGCCACTATAATTTTGAAGAACAATTTCTGTTGTATACCTTTCTTGACCTGAATTATCCTCCCATTTACGAGTCTGGAGTTGTCCTTCAAGATATACTTTTGATCCTTTACGTAAATATCTTTCAGCTGTTTCAGCCAATTGTGGATTATAAATCACAACACGATGCCATTCTGTTCGTTCTTTACGTTCACCTGAAAGTTTATCTTTCCAAGTATCGCTTGTTGCAAGACTTAAATTAACAATTTTTGTACCGTTTTGTGTATTTGCAACACGAGGATCAGCACCCAAATTTCCAACCAATATAACTTTATTTATGCTACCTGCCATTTTTTTATCCTTTAAAATTTTTCTACTGAAATTAACTATAAACTTAAAAAAATAATTATTAAAGCATATTTTTCATTATTCACAAAAGCTTATAATCTGCTAACACAAATTCTCCGTTTTTATATTTATAAAATTTATAATGAAGAGGATTTTTCATATCAGCATTATTGAAAAATAAATTTTGCCATACATTCTCAATTTTTTTATTTTGAATGTCTTTAAGTACCTTATCATAAGAAAGTGAGCCACTTTTTTTTACCAAATCAGTCCATGTCCTGACAGCTATGTAACCATAGATATTAAGCCCTTCAAATTCAATACCGTGAAGGCGTAAATTTACTAAATCTTCGGTCAGATTAATATTGTCTTCCAAAGATGGTAATGCCATGAAATATATATTATCTAACCTATTTCCTACGTTTTCAAAAAATGCATCAGTAGCAGAACTCTTGCTAATAAAAAAAAGTGTATTACTATCTATATTGCTTATTTTCCTGATGGTTTTTGCAGTTTTTTTGGGGGTACCTGCTAAATAAACAATTTTATATCCTGATGATACTATTGTGTCAGTCAATAAATTTAAATCTTTATATTCGGCAAAATTAAACTGTTTTAATAAAGAACTTTTTCCTCGTTTTCTAAATTCGTCGGCAACAGCTAAAACCGTTTCTTTGCTTCCGTCAGTCTTATTGTCATAAATAAGTGCTGTTTTAAAACCGGCAAATCTTTGATTATAGATTTCAAAAAAGTCTTTACCAGCTTGTTCTTTAAAGCTGACTAATTTCATTACCCCTTTGTGCTCTAAAACCGTATCATGATAACTAAGAGTTGTGGGTACAACTTGAAAAATTTTGGCTTTAGAATATATATTGGCTATTTCATCAAAACTATTTGAGCAATATGGACCGATGACAAGAGCAGGTTTAATAGAAGAAGAAACAGAAAGCATTTGAGCTGTAGATATTGACAGATTTTCGTTACAAGTATCGTCCACACTTATAAGTTCAAGCTTTTTTCCGTTTATTCCTCCTGTTTCATTTATTTGGTTTATGGCTGTTTGTGCACCAATTGTTAATTCATCTCCCCAAACTTTATATTCGCCAGTTTTGGGAACAACGATTGCAATTCTGACTTCTGCGTAACAAACTGTAGCATAACAAAGTACAAAATAGCATAATATATATGTAAGCTTTTTTATCATCATTAATGAATAATTCCAATTTGTTCGTATGATAAGTACTATAATTGTATTTCTAAATCAACTGTTTTTAAAATTTTATAAAATAATTCTTGAATTTTTTGGACAAATATGATACATTGTAAGTGTTATAGTTGTTTTTAATAGGAGATACTTATGAGTGGTGGTTATGTTTTAGGTCCCGGAGGAATAGTAGTTCCGGAAGAAAAGGCAAAAGAATGGTTTAATGAAGATGGAAAAGAACATAAGGATGATGTTAAAACTTCTAATTTTTCAAAACTTCTTGTGGCAGAGAAAATAAAAGCGAATAAATTTTTGGAAAGCCACCCTGAGTTAACTTCCTCTGAAGGTAGAACCAGAATGTTTAAAGAAGATATAGCTGAAGAGTTACTGCGTTTGAGGGAAGAAGATAATAAGCGTATGGCTGCAGGAAAACCATTATTAACAGAAAAACAAAAAGAATTATTGATTCCAAGGGCCGGCGTAATTAGCTCCAGATGGCGTCATGAAGAAATTGTAAAAACTAATAAAGAAATGACACAAGCACACGATGCTATGTTTAAGGATGCCTTGGGTATGGGGCAAGATAGATAAAATTTATTTATATCGTGGTCAATTTGTTAAAAAAGCTGACATCCTGTCGGCTTTTTTTAATGTTTTAAAAAAAGAAAATCGCCGTACAGACGCATTTTTTGTTTTAATGGCGATCTGAATACGACACATTTCGAACAGAGTTTGGAATTGAGCTTTACAAAAACTACGACCAAGTTATGTGGATTTACTCTCGCTATCTGAAGGTGCAAGCGAATCTAACTCAGGCATCGGACTAAGCTACATAATGTTTACTCGAAGATTATTAGGAAGATTAAACAACTTCCAATCCTCAAAATTATCATTATCATAAAATTGATAGTCGATACAGAAATTTTCGGCCATAAAATTATGTTGACAACTACGTTCTAATTCATAAGAGCCATCTGTATGAACATTAAAAAGATAACAAGCTATTTTTTCTTCGTATGACTCTAAAGACTGCTTTTTAGTTTTTCCGCTTTTAAATGTAATGTTTGTATCAGGTGGAATAAAATCAGTTAGTTTTATTTTGGGTGTAAATTTTACCTTATTTTCCGCAAATACAGGAAAAAATTTTTCAATTGACGATTGAGGTAAAAAATTAAACGCCTGGTTTATTTTCTTTTTAAGTTTAACTTCACCACCTAATATATTAGTCAGCTCTTTATAATCAAGCTCACGCTTGCACCATAATTCCCAAACTAATTTAGCAGTTGTATTATTGCTATCAGTATGAAGTTGTTTTTTGCAAAGTAGATAATTAGTGTTAGCCTCATTATCACGAATAAAAACTGCCACCTCATTATCAGGACTGCAAATCATAGCAACTTCAACATTTTTTATATTTTTAGACATTTTATTTCTCCAAAAATTAAAAGATTAAAAACAAACTTCATAGGAGAAATTAGGTATAAAAAAAGCCACACTTCTTCTAAAAAGTGAGGGCTGAATTTCTGGCATGTTTAGGCTCTCATAGTACGCACACGAACATCTTAACAATGTTCCCATATCAAAGAATCGATATGACCAATTAAGGAAATAATACCTAATTTTTTATAAAAATCAATTGTAAAATGTTTAAAACCTTAATTTTATCGCCGATTTTTTACTCGTACACGCAGAAAACGTCTAATATTGATAAATTATGCGGTTTAAAGACAAATCCGTTTACGTGTGCGTAAAAATGCGGAACACTTTGATTGTTAATTCTATTTTACGAAAAACGATACTCTTTAGATTTTGTTAAATATATTTTACAAAATGCTTGATTTTTTGGTTTTTGTTAAATATAATTAACATATAGCTTAAGGAGAATAAACAATGCAAAGTGCATCTGAAAGAATAGTTGGCAGACCACAATATATAGAGCAACTTAAAAAGTGGCAAGGGCAAAGTGATTTAATAAAAATAATCACAGGGGTAAGACGTTGCGGTAAATCCAAATTGTTTTACCTTTATCAACTTGATTTAATCACTAATAAACAAGCTGACGATAGCCAGATTGTAAATATAAATCTGGAAGATTTGGTACAGACTAACAAAATCGGACTTTCTTATGATAAGGAAAACTTTTTAGTCGGCTATAATAAGTTGTTGGACTATGTTTTATCAATTCTCAAACCCCAAAAGATGAATTATGTCTTTATTGATGAAATACAGTTGCTGAGAGATTGGGATAAAGTCGCTAATGCTTTAAGGTTGCAAAATAATGTTGACTTGTATTTGACAGGTTCAAATGCCTATATGTTTTCCAGTGATTTGGCTAATTCGTTAGGTGGTAGATATATTGAAATTAAAATGCAACCATTTTCTTTTAAGGAATATTTTTCTGCATATTCAATGTTTGCGGGCGTTTATGCTAGAACTAAAAATGAGATAGAAAGCTTGCATAATCCAATGGCTGTTTATTCTCATTATATAACTGAAAGCGGTTTTCCTCAGACCTTAAACTTAGTTTATGATAAGCAATTAATAAGCGATTATTTGCTAGATACTGTTTATTTGAACACAATTCAAAAGGATATAGTTAAACGTTTTAATATCGCAGATACTAATAAGCTTGATGCGGTGGTAAAATATATGTTTGATAATATCGGAAATGAGACATCTATTCGTAATATTGAAAAAGGTCTTGGTTCTGGTGGTCATAAAATTTCAGTACCGACGATAGATAAAATTCTTGAAGGTCTGCTTGATAGTTTCTTGATGTATGAGTGCAAACGATATGATATTAAAGGCAAACAATACCTTGACAGCAACTCGAAGTATTATGTTGCTGATATTGGACTGAGAACTGCTTTAATCGGTATGAAGGATATGGATGCAGGTCATATTCTTGAAAATGTGGTATATCTTGAACTAATACGTCGTGGTTATGAGGTTTCTGTTGGTAAAATTCATAGTGGAAGTAAACTGATTGAAGTAGATTTTATCGCTAAAAAAAGTGGTGGAATTGTTGAATATTATCAAGTTGCTTTGAATGTGCTGGGAAATGAGACATTGGAACGTGAACTTGCTCCGCTTGAAGCTATAGAGGATAATTACCCGAAATTCATACTTTCGATGGATTATGGCTCTGGTGAAAATAACGGTATTAAACGATTAAATGTGCTTGATTGGTTGCTCGGTCAAGTATGATGGGAGTTGTAATATGGATAATAAAAATTGTATGAATTGCGGTTTCTTGTGTAAACTAAGATATTCGGTATATTCTGAACTATCAGAAGATGAAAGAACGACTGTAAAACAAAATAACTCAAATGTAGTAAAGAAAGTTGAGGGATTTAGTGTTGTAGATACTCAACACATAGCTTGTTATAAATCGCAGTTACCAACAAAAGGAAGTTACAGACCGTGGAAACAAGGTATTATAACTGTTCCTATATCGGAATTGTGTCAAAAGCAGTGTGCTTTTTATTTTCCTTATAAACAAACGAAAGGTTTAACTTTACCTGCAGTTGACGATAAATACAAACAATATCAATCCACCAGCGGTCTTTCTATTTCTAAAAAGGCATTAATTGTAGCAATTATTAGTATGGTTGTTTCTGTTATGGCACTTTTTGTGTCAATATTTAAATAATTATATCGCTTGCAAATATTTTATAAGTTTTTAATAAGATATTAAATTTTATTATTTTTTTCGTAATTAATCTGATTTATTAACTCTTTATAAAGTAAATTTTTCTTAAAATATAGATAGTTAATTAACTATTTATTAAGAATTTGTTATGGCAAAAGCATCGAAAAACGAGTCTAAGACCTCGTATCAAGAAGAATTGTGGAATGCTGCAGATAAATTAAGGGCACAATCAAGTTTAAAAACCAATGAATTTTCAACCCCTGTTTTGGGCTTGATTTTTTTGAAGTATGCAGACTATCGTTTTGCAGATGCTGTTAAAAAGTTATCCCCAAACGATACTACCTTACTGTTGAAGATACGATAGTGGTTACTGCCAAAAAGATGGTGTAAAAATGAAGTATAGCTAAATATTTTTTCGCTCTAGTTATAGCTACATAAAGGACTCTACGTTCTTCCTCAATATTGCTATTTTTACTAGGAAATACACCATCCTCTAATCCTAATAATATAACATAATCAAATTCGAGACCTTTAGCTTTATGGATTGTTGAACAATGTGCTTTGGTATTAATAACTGCTTGGTCAACAACATTTGAATTTCGATATAGCACCCCAATGTTTTTAGGATTAACACCTTTTTTTATCAACTCATTAATGTAGTTGACACACCACTCCGTTTCTTTTTTTTGAGAGTTAAACTTTTTTACATCAAAAGTAAATTTGACATTGTTGCATCCTCTTAGCTTCTTAGTTGTTTTTCTGTCCGACATAAAAGACAATAGCCTATTTGATATTTCTGCAAGTTGAGGAGTTAATCGGTAACTATATGTAAGCTTATAAATTGAAAGTTCTTGCTTATAATGACGTTTCAGTCTTGACACATTAACATTTTTAACACCAGACCATTCCAAAATATGTTGATATTCATCGCCTACAGCAAAAAGGTAATTAGTATTTCCAACTAGTGCCTTTATAAAATCAAACCGAGCCTTTGAAGTATCCTGAAATTCATCTACAAAGACGTATAAAGGTTCAGTATTTTGAGTTAATTTATTTTTGGCAACCTTTAATAATCTTGCAAAATCATAAGCTCCACTTTGTTTAAGCTCATTTTTAAATGCGGCATAAAATGATTGATACTTTTCTTCATAGCTTTTTATACAGCTATTGTTTTCTCGACATTTAGAAACCATATCAATAACAAAAGAGGTTTCATCTTTAGTTTTCTTAGGATTTTTACTTTTTATTTTATTTACCCTCTTAAAGTTACCCCAACTATCTCTAATAAACTTTTCAAAAAACATTTTTATAAGGAGATGAATATGGACTGTTTTTTGATTTGCAGAGTGTCTTCCAGTTCTCAAGAGGACGGTTTCAGTCTAGACGCCCAAGAGGAACGATTAACTACTTATGCTCAACGACACACTTTTAATATCATAAAATCTTACAAAATCGTGGAAAGTTCGACACGAGGAAAACGCAAAAATTTTTATATGGCGATAGAGGAAATAAAGTCATATCAAAAAAAGAAACGGTGGCTTTGATTTTTGATGCCGTTGACCGTGCACAGAGAAGTTTCAAAGATACTACTATTCTCGATGACTTACGTAAACAGAAGGTTATTGAATTGCATTTTTTGAGAGATGCAATGATTATTGGGGAAAATTGCTCGGCGATGGATGTGATGCGGTGGGATTATGCAGTGTTAGCCGCAAAAGCGTACGTAACGTCATCTTCTGAAAATGTTAAAAGGTCATATCATTTTAAATTAGAAAATGGAGAAATTGTTGGAGAAGCTCCTTTAGGTTATCTGAATGTGCGTGATGAACACGATAAATCTATGGTTATTATTGATAAGGAAAGAGCACCATTAGTAAAAAAGTGCAAGGAATGGGGGTTAACCAGTAAGAGGTATGGCAAACCAATTAATAAAGCACAAATTCATAGAATGTTGAAACCCCCTTTATTACGGTGAAATGCTTTATAACGATACGCTGTACCCTCATAAATACGAGCCGTTGATAACAAAAGCGTTGTTTAAACAATGTAATGATGTTCTTAGCGGTAAAAATATGGAAAGTTATCGCCGTTATAAATGTGCAAGTAAGCCTTTTTTATTTAAGGGATTGATACATTGTGGACAATGTGGTTGTTTGATGACTTAGGATAAAAAAATTAAAAAATCAGGAAAAGAATACACATACCTTTTTTGTTCGCATTATAAAGGGAATTGCACAAACAAACCAGTTAATGAAAATAAAATCTTGGAGCAACTAATTGATATTTTTGATGAATTGGTTATGCCCGAAAAGCTAACCGTAGCAATTCGAGAAGATGTAGAAAAGGCAGTTAATCTTGAAAATAAAATACATACAAAGAGAATATCCGAACTGCAAAAACAACGCAATGCTAAAGACGAACAACTGAGAAATGCCAGAACATTGGTATTAAGCAAAGTATTTAGTAATGCCGAATACATAGAAGCTCGTGATAAATTACAAGATGAGTTAAAAGAAATTGATGATGAAATCGCTTTGCATACAATGGCGAACAAACATTTTGAAGTTGCGGTGGTTACTATATTATCTATCGGTAAAGACTTGAAAAATGTGTTTAAGAGTTCGAAAGTTGACACGAAAAGAGAGATTTTAAATTTTTTACTTTCGAACTTAAAAATAAATGACGGAAACTTAAGCTATACTTGGAATTTTCCATTTTCAAAGCTAAGATATTTCCGTCATTTTTCAAACTGGCGGGAGCGACGAGGCTCGAACTCGCGACCCCATGCGTGACAGGCATGTATTCTAACCAACTGAACTACGCCCCCATCAATTTAACAAGCACTTTATATATAATAAAATTTATAATTGCAAGTCTTTTTTTTAAGTTTTTTAATTTTTTTTATCTTTTTAATATAACTTATTGTAAATAAACTATATTTATCTTTGATATTGTATAACTTTATTATCTACTTGAAAAAAAAATACTCTTGATGCATTGTAAGAGAACGAAATTTATGAGGGCTTTATTAAAAATGAATTTTTCTAAAAAAAGAAAAAAAGCGCAAAGAATTAGGAGAGAAAGAGCACTTTTGTTGGTATATGCTCTTGCAGTTACTGCTGCTTTAATTATTTCTGTATATAATAATAACAGCGTTAAAGCGTCAACACCATATGATGTTGAAGTTGAAAAAATTGTACCTGAAGAATTTTCTGATATAGAAACTAATTTTACATCGTACAATTTAACGGAAGATGATCAAATTGAAGATATTCCGCTTAATCAGGAAACTCAGACATTGATGTTTGAAAATGATGAAGCAAAATATCCGCAAACGCCGGCACAAGAGGTAGTGGCTTCAAATTCGAGATATATAAATCATGATGTGATTACGGTTGAAAAAGGTGATAGTTTTATTGGTGTTTTAACTAAAATGGGCTTAGATTATGCAAAAGCAACCGATATTTATACGGCCTATAAAAAAGTTTTTGATGCAAAAAATATTAAAATAGGTCAAAATATTTCTATAACTTCTACAATTGATAATGTTTATAATGAACTTGTATCGGTTGATAAAATTGTTACAGAACCAATAAGCGGTACTCGTTATATTGTAGAGTTAAATGATGAAGGAAAATATGAAGCAAGAATCGAACAAGATGATTTGATAACCGACATAAAATCTGTAAGAGGTGTCATCAAAGGCAATGTGTCGAGTGCGATGCAAAATGCAGGTGTTCCGGCTACAATTGCTGGCAACTTTATTAATATTTTTTCTTTTAGTGTTGATTTCAGACGAGATGTTAAAGCCGGTGATACTTTTGAAGTTCGCTATGAACAAGAACTTGCTCCAAATGGTAAAGTTGTAAAGTATGGAGATATAATCTATGCTTCGTTAAAGCTTGGCAAAGAAAAGACAGCACTTTATCGCTTTGAAGATTCTAAGGGAAACATTGACTATTATGATGAAAAGGGATTAGCATTAAAGAAAACATTGGATAAAAAACCCTTAGCTTTCAAAAATGCTCGCATTTCATCGAGATTCGGTCGTCGTTTACATCCTATTTTTAAAGATTATCGAAATCATCACGGGGTTGATTATGCAGCTCCTATGGGTACAAAAGTTTATGCTAGTGGAGACGGAGTAGTTACTCAAGCAAAGTGGGTTGGGGGATATGGATATTTTGTTAAAATAAGGCATAATTCAGAATATACGACTGGCTATGCTCATTTAAAATCTTTTGCTAAAGGGATTCGTCCGGGTGTCAGAGTTAAGCAAGGTCAGGTCATTGCTTATGTCGGAAATACTGGCCGTTCAACAGGGCCTCATCTTCATTTTGAAGTTGTAAAAAACGGTCAAAAAGTTGACCCCTTGAAAATCAGGGCTGCAACCGGTGAAAATTTAAGTGGGTCTAATCTAACAGAATTTAAGAAAACGGTAGATAAAATTAAAGATATGGTTGTCTCTGAAAAAGAAGTTGCGAAAGCCAATAAAATTGGTGAGATTATAGACAGTTTAGAAGAAGATAAACAGATATAAAATTTTATTTGATAATGTTTTTATTTTGTTGACACCCTGATACAGGGTGTTATTCTGTTGATAGAAAATAAATTTTATTTAGGAGAAAAACAATGGAATTAAAAGGATCTAAAACCGAACAGAATCTGAAAGAAGCATTTGCAGGTGAATCTATGGCTCGCAATAAATATACATATTATGCTTCAAAAGCCAAAAAAGAAGGTTATAATATTATTGCCGATAAGTTTTTGCAAACTGCAGAAAATGAAAAAGAACATGCAAAACTTTGGTTTAAATTATTGCATGAGGGCCAAGTTCCGTCCACAATTGAAAACTTAAAAGATGCTGCGGAAGGTGAAAATTATGAGTGGACAGATATGTATGATCGTATGGCAAAAGAAGCTAAAGAAGAAGGTTTTAATAAAATTGCATATTTGTTTGAAGAAGTTGCAAAGATTGAAAAAGATCACGAGGAAAGATATCAAGCTTTATTGGATGCTCTTTGCGAAGGCAGAATTTTTGAGCGTCCCACTAAAGTCATTTGGGAATGTGGCAACTGTGGACACAGAATTGAGAGCCCGAAAGCTCCTTTAAAATGTCCTGTATGTGATCATCCGCAAGCTTATTTCTTTGAATTACAAGAAAAGTTTTAGTTTCTGATATGTTGGAGCCTGACTAATATGATAGAAAGGCTCGTTTTTATGTTATAAAATATTCCTCAGCAAGCTGAGGAATATTTTATGGTTCGTACGTAACACTACCTGCGTAAGCAGGTAGATGTAGACAATCCTAAATCTTCACGCTATACTATGAGAATGGAAGAGGTAAAGTATAGCAAACAAAGTAACTGCGTGTATCACTGCCACTATCATATAGTGATAGTGACAAAATACCGCAAGAAAATATTTAATGCAGGGGTGTATGGATTTTTTAAGAAACGG
>JAFTYO010000051.1 GCA_017464685.1 Alphaproteobacteria bacterium | reverse complement strand
TTAGATGAAGAAAAAATCAAACATTATGTTGAGTTTCAGGGACGACAGGATTTAGGTCAGCTTCGTCTGAAGCTGTAATGAAAAGGCTCTCTTTTGAGAGCCTTTTCTATAGAACCCCCAGTTTACTGGGGGATATCTATTAAACATTTTCTATTCGGGAACGTTTACGCAAAATTGGGTCTAAAATCTTTTTTCTTAACCTTAGAGATTTTGGTGTAACTTCCAACAATTCATCAGCCTGAATATAAGACAAAGCTTGCTCCAAACTCATTTTTCTGGGTGGAATAAGGTCAATTGCCTCATCTTTTCCGGCAGCTCTGATGTTGGTTAATTGTTTTGCCTTGGTCGGATTTACTTCCAAATCGTTTGATTTTGTATGCTCTCCGATAATCATTCCCACATAAACCGGAGAATTATGATCAACAAACATCGGACCTCTTTCCTGCAATTTCCACAAAGCATAAGCAACTGCAGTTCCGCTTTCGCTTGAAATAAGAGCTCCTGTTCTTCTGCCCTCAATTTCGCCCTTATAAGGCTCATAAGCATAAAAAATTCTGTTCATTACACCTGTTCCTCTGGTGTCGGTTAAAAATTCCGAATGATAGCCGATTAAGCCTCTGGACGGTGCATGAAAAATCAACCTGACTTTGTTTCCCAATTGTGATGGTATCATTTCGGTCATTTCGGCTCTGCGTTGTCCTAATTTTTCAACAACTGCGCCTGAAAATTCTTCATCAACATCAACGACAACCTCTTCCACAGGTTCCAACAAATTGCCGTTTTCATCTTTTTGCATCAATACTCTGGGGCGAGAAATTGACATTTCAAAACCCTCTCTGCGCATTGTTTCAATTAAAACACCGAGTTGAAGTTCACCACGACCTGCCACTTCAAACGAGTCGGTTGTATCGGTGCGACTGATTTTTAAGGCAATATTACCCTCAGCTTCTTTTTCGAGTCTGTTCCAAATCATACGAGAGGTTACCTTATCACCTTCACGACCGGCAAGTGGCGAATCGTTAACCGAAAAAGTCATGGCCAGTGTCGGTGGGTCAATCGGTTGCGCTTTAATGGCTTCATTTACTTCATAAGCGCAAATTGTATCAGCCACAGTTCCTTTAACAACACCGGCAACGGCGATGATATCACCGGCTTTAGCCTCGTTTAAAGCCACTCTTTCCAAGCCACGATAAGCTAAAATTTTGGTAATGCGAGTTTTTTCAACTTCGCCTTTATCATTAATTACTTTTACGGTATCATTGAGTTTTAAGTTTCCTGACCAAATTTTACCGGATAAAATTCTGCCTAAAAATTTATCGGCTTCCAAAGTGGTAACAAGCATCGAAAACGGATTTTCCGGATCACATTTCGGCTTGCTGACATATGATAAAATAAGTTCAAACAACGGGCTTAAATCTTTTCTTTCATCATTTAGGTCTTTAACCGCCCAACCGTTTCGGCCTGATGCATACAAAACTGGAAAATCAAGCTGTTCATCATTGGCATCTAAGCTTACAAACAAATCAAAAATTTCGTTTAATACTTCATCAGGGCGAGCATCGGCTTTATCAGCTTTGTTGATAACCACAATCGGTTTTAAACCGATTTTTAGGGCTTTACCCAACACAAATTTTGTTTGCGGCATTGGTCCTTCGGAAGAATCAACAAGCAGCACAACACCATCAACCATAGATAAAATGCGTTCTACCTCACCACCAAAATCAGCGTGTCCGGGGGTGTCAACAATGTTGATATGCGTGCCGTTCCAATTAACCGATGTGCATTTAGAAAGAATGGTAATTCCTCTTTCTCTTTCCAAGTCATTGCTGTCCATAACACAATCGGTCACTTTCTGATTATCTCGAAAAGTTCCGCTTTGTCTTAACAAACCGTCAACCAATGTAGTCTTACCGTGGTCGACATGGGCGATTATCGCAATATTTCTCATTTTATTATTCCTTTAAATGATTCTTCTAAGCGCTTATAACATTAATTTTTTTGCACATTAGCGCTTTTTTTTTAAATTTCAAGAAAAAAACTTGCTATTTTTGAAAAAATGTCATATATTTTTGGCAATCTCGAATTATTAATTTAATTTCATAATTATGTCACAAGCATCTGTTTTTTTAGCCTCAATTATGGGGGTAGCACTGATAATGACTATTGTCGTTTTTTGCAGTGCATGGTCTGTGTTTACGCAATCCGTTAAATGTAGACGGCAGGCTTATCAGCCAAGAAAGAATCTTATGGAATATGATATGTTCATATCCGTAACCGGGCTTCTTTGCTCCGTAGTAACCTTGTTGCTTTATTTGGTGCTTATAGCCCTTGTATTTTTATTTAACAAAATTACGGTAGGGCTGTTTCTTGGCGCTATGATTTTAAGCATAGCAATCGGTGTCGGGTTGTTCTTCATTATCAAGGCATTACAACCCAAAATTGAAGATAGCATCACCAAACCAAAACTTAAAATTTAGCAAAAACCCGTACTTTAAACAGTACGGGTTTTAAGTTTTTTTAATATATTTTTTAAAAGCTTGACATTTTTGTTTTTTAGTCTATACTTAACCATAGTAAACTAATTAAAATGTCGAATTATGAATAAGTATCTTATTATGTTTATGGCAATGTTGCTGTCAATTAGCGCATTTGCCCAAGGTGAAATCATCCAAGTTGACAGAAATGCCGTTGATAAAAGAAATGTGACTAACTTTTGGAAGGAAGTCGTCGGGACACGAGTCAATAGGCACATGGTTTATTTATCTAATGGCGATGTCCTGATGTGGTATATACATAACTGTTGGGAATTGCAGACTCCCAAGGGATATAAACCGGTTCACTCAACACTTATTGCCGGTAAAGATTATCCGGTCGGTACATTGATATATAAATCAGGTAATAACTATGAAGTAGTAAATTTACATAAAGTGGGGATTTATACCATTAAAAAGGTAAAAGCTCATGATGTTAGTTCTGAATACGATGCCTCTTTAAACGGACATTTCAGTTATGGCGGATTTTTAGGTATTCATAATGGTAGTGGAAATATATCAGGCAAGTTATCGGGAGGTGTGAAAACTGTTGTTAATATTTTCTTTGAAAACGGAAAAACAGCAACAATAGATGCTTCAAAAGAACCTATATGGCTTGATGTAGAGTACGGTATGAAAGTTGAGCATTATACCTACAAAGGTATGAACATCTACAAACTTTTGTAATTATTAACCTTTAAAATAATAAAATTATGAAAAGTTATTTACCAAGAACTATATGCCATATATTTATCGTAATGGTAGTGGTTACTTTGTGTGTAGGATTGTTGGCACGTGGTTTTATGCCTAATCCAATAGCAATTATGGTTGGTAAAATAGCATTTATATCATCTTTTTTTGCACTAATTGGTGTACTTATAACAGCTGCTGTTATGTTCGCACAAGAGGGTACTTCTACTACTGAAGTTGCAATGGGAGTTGGTAGTATGATACTTATTATTGTATTTCTTCTCTCAATGTTTTTAGTGGTAATGCTTGTTTGAAAGTGATGGTAAAAAAGTAGCTAATTAATTTAAAACCCCGTACTGTTAAAAGTACGGGGTTTTAAGTTGTCTTAAGCTTTTTTGCCATATTGCAAGAGTCTGTTTCTGACAAATCCTCGCAAAGATACCTCAGGCCTTGCTCCATAATGAGTAATAATTTCAGAGGCTGCCATTGAGCCTATCATAGCGCAAGTGCCCAAACTTCTTTCTCTTGTCATACCATACAAAAATCCGGCAGCATACAAATCTCCGGCACCGGTGGTGTCAACAACATTATCAATTTTTTCGGCCTCAACAAAAATTTTTACTCTGCCGTTTACCACCACGGAGCCTTTTGCATTGCGTGTAATGGCGGCAATTTCTACCATCGGTTTAATCAAATCGAGCGCTTTATAAAAATCATCGGTAGCAAATAGAGCCTTAATTTCGTGTTCGTTACAGAACAACACATCAACATACTTTTCAACAAATTCCAACAATTGCGGGCGATGTCTGATGGTACAATTTTTATCTGACAATGTAAATGCAACTTTGCGTTTGTACAAATGTGCAAATTCACAAGCTTTAATTACGGCATTGCGAGAATCTTCTTCGTCCCATAAATAGCCCTCTACAAAAGTATATTTGGCTGCTTTTATGGTGTTTTCATCAATATCAGTTTCACTTAAACGAGTTGCCGCTCCAAGATATGTAAACATTGAGCGCTCAGCATCGGGAGTTACCAAAACAATGCTTCTACCCGTTGCTGGACCTTCCAAAAGAGGAGGTGTGAAAAAATCAATTCCGGCCGCACCGATATCTCGCTTAAAATTTTGCCCTAATTCATCATCATGAACTTTTCCGATAAAGGCACAATCGGCACCCAGTGATGCTAATCCCGCAACGGTATTAGCGGCAGATCCGCCCGAAACTTCACGTTCGGGAATAATATCGGTATAAATTCCGCCGGCAGTGGAGGCATCAACAAGTGTCATGCACCCTTTTATCAAATTTCTTTGAGTTAAAAATCCGTCACCTACTTTTGCCAGCACATCAACCATAGCATTTCCGATGCCGACAACATCATAAATGGTATCAATTTCATTCATTTTTACCTCCCTAAATTTTTAAGACAATTCCTATAACCGCTGATAATATAATATAAAGTATCGGACTTTTTTTATATTTTAACATTAAAAGTGTTAATATAAAGAAAACACCGATGCTCAAACCTGTATTTAAGCTGATTTTTGCAATTTGCATTAAGGCACACAAAATCAGAGCCAAAACTGCCGGACGAATGGCGCCTAACATAATTTGTACATTTGGGTTTTGAGCATAACATTTTAAGAGCTTGGCCACCATTATAATAATTATGACCGAAGGTGTTACGAGCCCTAATGTGGCAATCAGTCCGCCTGTTATACCTGCAGTTTGAAAGCCGGCAAAGGTTGCCATATTAACCCCAATCGGTCCGGGGGTAGATTCGGCTACGGCAATCATATTTGTAAGTTCTTCAACACTAAACCAATTATGTTTTTCGCTCAAATCAAATAAAAAAGGAATTGTTGCCGCTCCGCCGCCGATAGCAAACAAACCTATTTTGAAAAACTCGAAAAAAAGTTGCAAATAAATCATTTTTGCCCCCGTTTTAATAACTTGGGCAAAAAACCGATTACACTTGCTGAAATTACGGTTAAAACCGCACTTACATCAGTTAATAAAAGCAACATCAGTGAAAGTAAAAATATGGAAAAGTGCAATTTTTTATGCCTACTTTGTTTATAAATCTTTTTTGCCATGTCAAAAATCAAAACACTTATAAGTGCACAAACCCCAATTCTGATACCGGCGAGAGCGTGTTCAACCGTTTGATTATCGATATACAAGTTTAGCAGCGATGCAATCAGGCAAATTATGATAATTGAGGGGCATATTATACCAAAGGTGGTGAGAATCGCTCCAATTATACCTTTTAGTTTATAGCCTGAAAAAGTTGCGACATTAACCGCAATAATCCCCGGTGTGCATTGTCCGATGGAAAAATAATCCAAAAGTTCGTCTTCGGTGAGCCATTTTTGTTTTTCCACCACTTCGGATTTCAACAGCGGAAGAATTGCATAACCGCCGCCAAAGGTAAAAAGACCAATCTTAAAAAAAGAACAAAACAGTTTTATCAGTATATCCATTATTTTTTATTTCCACTTGGTTTATGTTGCAAAGATATTATATCAAATACACCAAAATTAAAAGAGGAAAAAATGATTATCGGCACATTAAAAGAAACAAAATATCAGGATAAAAGAGTTGCAATAACCCCGAATATGGTTGAAAAATATAAATCTTTAGGGTTTGAAGTTATGGTTGAAACATCATCAGGCATAGGGTCGGGATTTAATGATGATGACTATATCAAAAGCGGAGCTTTAGTTGTAAAAAACAAAAACGCTATTTATAAGCAAGCCGATATCATTGCCAGTGTTTGGGCTCCTTGTGAATCGGACTATAAAAAGCTCAAAGCCGGTCAATATATAATTGCAAATTTTGAAAATAAGGCAAATTGCGAGGTTTTGGCACAAACCGGAGTCACGGCTTTGGCTCTTGAAAAAATGCCTCGAATCTCAAGAGCGCAAAATGTGGATATTTTATCATCGCAAAGCAATTTAGCCGGATATAAAGCGGCATTAACAGCCATGAATATATTAAACAGAGCAGTTCCGATGATGATAACTTCGGCCGGTACCATAAAACCGGTAAAAGCCTTTGTGGTAGGACTTGGTGTCGCGGGGCTTCAAGCTCTTGCCACCCTAAAAAGGATGGGAGCCATTGTTTATGCTTCTGATACCAGAGCCGAAACTAAAGAAGAAACCGTTTCTTTAGGCGGGCGATTCGTTGAACAGGATAAACAAATTGAAACTTTAAGAAATGTTGATATTCTAATTACTTCGGTTGCACCGCAAGGAAAACCTGCTCCTTTGTTGTTTACAAAAAAAGATTTGGAACAAATGCCCCCAAATTCGGTAATTGTAGATTTATCTTGCGCAAATGTTGAGCAAAAGGGGTTAAGAGCAGACATAAAGCTTGTACAAAATATGTTTTTTGCTTCAGATGTTGCAAATTCGGCAAGCTCACTTCTTGCTCAAAATGTGTTTAATTTCATAAAAGAAAACGGTGGAACAGATTTTAAACCGAAACTTGATGACCAAATTATACAATCGGTATATCTTTGCGAAAACTTTAAACCAAGAAAGGACCAATAATGACCATATTGTTTTTATTTACCATATTTATTTTAGCTTGTTTTATCGGCTATTTTGTAGTTTGGGGTGTAACTCCGGCTTTACATTCTCCTTTGATGAGTGTATCAAACGCAATTTCCGGCATTGTAATTGTCGGCGCATTATATGTTGCCGCATATTCCGACAATTTAGCCATAAGCGAAATTTTAAGCATTTCGGCAGTGTTTTTGGCTTCGGTAAATATATTCGGAGGTTTTGCCGTATCCGAAAGAATGCTGGCAATGTTTAAGAAAAAGGATAATAAAAATGCTTAATATTGAGTTATTTTTGATATATTTACTGGTGAGCATATTGTTTATCGTGGCAATCAGAGGTCTTTCCAGACCAAATACGGCGCTTTTATCCAACCGATTGGGTATGACCGGTATGTTGTTGGCAATTATATCCACAATGTTTGTTTTGCCTGAGCAAAATCATATCCTGATTTTAATTGCCATTTTTGCCGGAGCGCTTATTGGTATAATGTCTGCTATCAAAGTCAAAATTACGGCTTTACCGCAAATGGTTGCCGTTTTTAACGGTTTGGGAGGTTTATCTTCAACATTGGTTGCTTTTGCACAAATGAAAAATATGCAAACACAATATTTGGATATATCTTTGTCGGTTGCTATCGGTACAATTGCCTTTATGGGCTCAATGATTGCATATTTAAAATTGCAAGGAAACTTTGCAAAAATTTTAAGAAAATTGCCGTTTCATAATGTATTTAATTTGGCCTTATTTATCATTATGATTTTTTCTTGGGGCAATTTTTTGGTTTATTCCACCATAGATTCTCTTTTTTATCTGATGTGTTTTGCGCTTTTATGGAGTGTTGCGGTAACTATGCCGGTCGGAGGAGCCGATATGCCGATTGTGGTTTCGGTTTTAAATGCTTGTTCCGGATTCGCCGCCACTGCGGTCGGGTTTTCGGTAAGTAATGTTGCACTCATAATTACCGGTGCCATTGTCGGCGCAAGCGGAACTATCTTAACCTTTATTATGACCAAAGCTATAAATCGTTCATTGCTAGAAGTGTTATTTTATAATCAGACCAAAGATGAAGTCTTAAAAGATATAAAAGATAAAACTGTACGTTCAGCCAGTCCCGAAGATGCGGCTTTTATATTGGAAAACTCTTCAAAAATTATCATTGTCCCCGGTTTTGGAATGGCCGCATCAGAAGCGCAATTTGCTCTAAAAAATATGGCTTTTGTTTTAAAAAACAAGTATGGTGCAAGTGTTAAGTTTGCCATTCACCCCGTAGCCGGCAGAATGCCGGGGCATATGAATGTGTTATTGGCTGAAGCCGGCATTGATTATGAAGATGTTTTTGAAATGGACGATATAAACCCCGAGTTTAGAACGGCTGATGTTGCTTATGTGATAGGAGCCAATGATATCACCAATCCGGCGGCAAAAACTCTTAAAACTTCACCTTTATATGGTATGCCTGTGTTAGATGTTTATAAAGCCAAAACGGTGTTTTTTGTAAAAAGAACTTTGGGCACAGGATATTCCAAAACCGATAATCCGCTGTTTTTTGCCGATAATACAATGATGATATTCGGCGATGCTAAAAAAGTAACCGAAAATATCGTAAAAGATTTAGAACAAGGGTAATAATTATTTTATAAAATCAATATCTTGTAAAATCGCTTCAAAATTTTGGTTTTGCGGAGAACATATATAAGCCCCCACTTTCAACTGAGCTCCTATCGTATCCATATAAAATTGGCGAAGTCTTATATATCTTTTACCATCTAAAGAATAGTAAGCTATAAAATCATCTGATTTACGCACCAGTTTATACCAAACTTCTTTAGGTACAACATCAAACACAACTCCAGCCCAATCCGAATGTCCTCTCATGGTTACACAACTACCTATCTCCGGATTTTCAACATTTTGATACATTAATGACGTTTTAAACCAATTTTTATCATCAAGTCTTACCATGAGCCCACACTGATTAAAATTTGCTGTATTTTCAGATTTCCAATGAATAACTACACTAAAATCATTCTCAAACCTGAAAAAAAACAAATGCCCGTTATCTCTGGAAAAATTATGATGCTTACTCTGCCAAAAATCAGTTTGTTTTTTAGATACAATTTTCATTTCTTTATCAGCAAAGATAACATTTTCCGGTTCATTAAGCCATTCAAAATTTTTTAAGTTCTCAAGTATCATTTAAAATGTCCTGACTGTAGTCTCATTTATTTCATTTAAGGCTTGTTCTAAACTTTTGTTGGGGGTTTTGGGCGACACTATTTTTAAGGTGATAATTTCATCTCCTTTTATCTTTCCGTTGTCAATACCTTTACCTTTTAATCTCAGTTTTTCACCGCTTGATGAATATGGCGGAATAGTCACATTAACTTTGCCACTAATGGTAGGAACAGTAACTTTTGCACCCAAAACAGCTTCTTTGATGCTCAAAGGTAAGTCTATCAAAATATCTAAACCTTCTGTTTTAAAATATTGATGAGAACGAACGTTCACTGTAATAAGAGCATCTCCGTTTTGTCCTCCGTTATAGCTCGGATTCCCTAAGTTTTTAAGTCTTAATGTTTGTCCGTCTTCAGTACCTGCCGGAATTTTAACGTTGATATTTTTGCCATTTAAAAATATGTTTTTTTCAGTTCCTTTTGCCACATCCAAAAAATCAACATCTATAGTATAAGAAATATCTTGACCTTTTTGAGAATATCCAAATCCATTTTTATTTTTTGATGATCCGGTAAAGCTGCCAAAAATGTCTTCACCGAATATGGAAGAAAAATCAAAACCAGATGTTCCGCCAAAAGGATTTGAACCAGAATAAGTCCTTGAGTTAAATCCTTGTCCGAACGGATTGGAACCGGCATTAAATCCGGCACCAAATCCTGTAGGCTTACCATCTGCATCTATTTCATTATTATCATATTTTCTACGCTTGTCTTTATCTCCTAAAATGTCATAAGCACATGAGACTTCCTTAAATTTTTCAGCAGCTTGAGAATCATTTTTATTCAAATCAGGATGATATTTTCTGGCCAGCTTACGGTAAGCAGATTTTATCTCAGAATCACTTGCAGATTTTGAAACACCTAAAATATTATATAAATTTTTGCTCATTACCAATGCCTTTAAAAAACACTTTTAATTTCTAAAGATTTATATAGTTTTTTAATTTTTACATTGCAAGATTTACACAATCAAATGTCGCTCTGCGTGCGTTATTATGATATAAAACTATCTCTCGTAAACGAGCATCTGTTCCTTGAGCACTGTTTTCGCAATATTTAATTGCAAGCGGCGCCAATTCATCGATTCTGACATCTTTATATTCATATGTTACAAATGTATCACCTTTAACTTTGATTGATATATTTTCACGATATCTTAAAGCATCGTCATCATATGATTTATTTAATACTAGTGTATGATATTTATTTGTTGGCTCTTGTAAACTTCCATGCGGATTACATGCTCCGATAAGTGTGCATATAGCCAAAAGTACATAAAATTTTTTCATTGATCTTTCCTTAATACGTTTACAGATAAAATCAGTATATATCTTTAAGCTTAAACAATTCTTAATCAAGCTCATCATAAATTTGTTTTCCGGCTTGACGCAAAATGTTATAAATACGTCTGTTTGTTGCATTCTTAGACCTTGAATTATCAAGTTTTTCCATCATTTTATTAAGTTTATCATTAAATTTTTTGTCTTCACGCAGTTGTTGTACTTGTTTTTTGTTTTCATCATCATTGATTTTATAATCTGCAACAGCTTTTAACACAGCAAAATAAGCAGCATCTTTCTGTGCTGAAAGTTGAGCATTTGCTGCATCTGCACATAGCATTACCGCAAGCATTATATAAAATATTGTTTTTGATATCATATAAGTTTCTCCTTGACGTTATTAATTGTTTTGCCCTATAATAAGATAATTTTTAATTTTAAGAAAGAACTATTTAAATGAAAAAAATTTTATGGGTTTTATTGGACAGCCGTATGGGCAGTGTCGGTCAAGCTCGCGGTGTGGTTGGCTTTTTGGATAAAGGAAAATACGAAATTGTGGAAAAAAATTTGGAATATACAAAACTCTCAGGACTACCGAACTTTTTACGTGGCAAAACGCTGGTAGGACTAACTCCTGAAAGTAAAAAACAAATCGTTGCTCCCTTTCCAGATATGGTTTTATCCATCAGCCGTCGTACTGTTCCTGTGGCTCGTTATATCAAAAAACAAAATAAGTCCTCAAAACTCATTCAACTTATGCACCCCGGAAAAACCGGATTAAAAGAGTTTGATTTGGCTTTGGTTCCCGAACATGATAAAAATAAAAAAGCTTATTCTAACGTTTCATATGTTGTCGGAGCTCCGCACAGGATTACCGATAAAGTGTTACAAGAGGCTAAACAAAAATGGACTCCGGAATTTGAAAACTTGCCCAAACCTTTAACGGCTGTTATTGTTGGTGGGGCCATTAAAAAGAAAGAGTTTTCAATTGAAAATGCCTCTGATCTAGGTAATAAAATTCGCATGATAAAAGAAAAAACAGGAGGTTCTATTTTAATTACAACTTCTCGTCGTACCGGTGAAAAAGCTCAAAATGCAATTATGGAAGCCTTAAAAGGAGTTCCTGCACATACATTTTTATGGGGAGAAAAGAAAGAAAATCCATATATGGGATATTTAGCTTGTGCCGATAATATTGTGGTTACTGGAGATTCTGTTTCGATGTGTTGTGAATCATGCGGAACTAAAAAACCTGTATTTGTTTTCACAGGCAAAAAATGGTTAACCAGAAAACATATTCGTTTTGTTGCATCATTATATAAAAACGGCTATGCTGTGGCACTAAAAGAACGTAATTTAGATTTTAAACCTCAAAAAGCCCTAAATGCAGCTGTTGAAGCTGCAAAACAAATTGAAAAATTATAACTTTAATTTAGAAGCTTGGTTTTAGCGACTTATTATAACATCTTTGCATTGATAGTTTAAATTTTGTTGCTTAAATTGTGTTTTTTTAACATGGATAACTTTGCCGCAACAAGGGCTAAAATCAGGATTGTCATAAACAAGCTAAATTATATTGTTTTTTTTCAGATCATTTGCAGGAATATGCTCTGTGATGATTTATTTCTACTAATATGAATTTTTGCACTTAATTACCCCGCCAGATATGTTTTGACAGCTTCGTCCTGCTCAAACAAATAAAGCAGACATCTTAAGGCTTGTCCTCTTTGTGAAGTTAGGTTTTTATCAGTTGCCAACACCATATCCGCATCTTTTTTAGCTATATACAACAAGTCTTTATTATTGCTTAAATCTGCCAATTTAAACTCATTAAAGCCCGATTGTCTGGTGCCCAAAATTTCACCTCCGCCACGAAGTTCCAAGTCTTTCTCGGCAATTAAAAAACCGTCCTCACTGTTTTTCATAATATTTAAACGTTCTCTTGCCACATTGCTCAAAGGATAACCGTAAAGCAAAATGCAGGTGGAAGCCTCAAAACCTCTTTTGATACGACCTCTTAGTTGATGCAGTTGAGCCAAACCAAATCTTTGAGCATTTTCAACTATCATAACGGTTGCTTCAGGCACATTTACCCCGACTTCAATTACGGTTGTCGCCACTAAAAGAGAATATTCGCCGGTTTTAAACTTTTCCATAACCGCATCTTTTTCTTTCTCTTTCATTTTGCCGTGAATAAGCCCCACCTTTTCGCCAAAAATTTTTTGCAAAGACAAATATCTTTCTTCGGCAGCCGCCAAATCAAGCTTTTCGGATTCTTCTACCAAAGGGCAAACCCAATAAGCTCTTGAGCCGGTGCTTATTTTTCGGCTTAACCCTTCAACCACCTCGTTTATTTTGGTAAGAGGAATGATTCGGGTGTCGGTAGGCAATCTTCCTTTTGGGACTTCATCAATTTTGGAATAGTCCATATCGCCATACTGTGTTAAAACCAGTGTTCTCGGAATTGGTGTTGCAGTCATAACCAAAATATCGGGCAAGTTTCCTTTGTTTGTCAGTTCCAACCTTTGGTTGACCCCGAAACGATGCTGTTCATCTACTATAATACAGGCTAAATCTTTAAACTCAACATCTTCGGTAAATAATGCATGAGTGCCTATGATAATGTCAATTTGACCATTTTTAAGCCTGTCTAAAATCTCAAGCCGTTTTTTGCCCTTAATTTTTCCGGTTAAAAGTTCAATTTTTATACCTGTTATTTCAGCCCATTTTTCCATTGTCTCAAAATGCTGTTTGGCTAATATTTCGGTCGGCGCCATAATGGCCGATTGCAAACCGCATTCGGTGGCATTTAACATACTTAAAAAAGCAACGACCGTTTTACCGCTTCCGACATCTCCTTGCACCAATCGAAGCATTTTGTAAGCGCCTTCTTGGTCTTGATAAATTTCACTCAGCACTCTGTTTTGTGCGCCGGTTAATTCAAAACCCAAATTTTTTAAGAGCTTTTCTCTTAAAAACCCGTTTCCTTTAATACTTCTGCCGGCTTGCTTTTTGTTTCTTTGCCGAACAATTGCCAAGGCCAACTGATTGGAAAGAAGTTCATCGTAAACAAGTCTTTTTTTTGCCGGATTTAAACTTTCCAAATCAGACAATTTCTGCGGATAGTGTACGGTTTTTAGTGATTCATAAAACGACGAGAAATTATTTGCTTGTAAAAAATGTTTGTCTTGCCATTCGGGCATTAAGGGAATTTTTTGTAGCCATTCATTTCTTAACTTTAACATCATTTTGTTGGTAATGCCTGCGCATAAAGGATACACCGGCTCAACAGATTTTAAGGTTTCAAAAAGTTCTGGTATAACAATGTAGTCGGGATGATTCATTTGCCATTTAGAATTAAAAATTTCTAACTTTCCGCTAATGGCTTTTTTATATCCCACAGGTAAAGACTTTTGAAAAGCATCTTTATAATATTTGAAAAAATTTAAGGTTAAATCTGCCGTTCCATCGGTTACTATCACTTTATACGGTTGTTTTTTGCTTGGGGGTACAATGTGCTCTTTGATGGTAACAACACCTGTCCATATTTTATCGGGCTTTGCTTTTATTAGAGGTTCGCAATATGTCCTGTCAACAATGTTATACGGCAAATGCCACAGCAAATTTACAATTTTATCTCCACATAATTTTTGTAAAAACTTTAAGCTTTTAGAACCTACTCCTCTTAAAGTTTCAATTTTTGCAAACAGCGGATTTAAAACTGATGGGCGCATAATTTCTCCTTAAAAAGACAACTTAACAGAGGTTTTTTGATTTGTAAAACAAATCTTGCGTTTGTGCATAGAAAATACTTCTATATTAACACATTCTTCCATCGAAAATTTATCAGATAATTTTCAATAGATACTATTAATCAATTTAACGATGATCAGCAGTAAAAATCCTAATTGTAAAATCTCTACCTAATTGTGCATGACACAAATTATCAATATCTTTTAAGCTTAAATCAACAAGACATTTTCTATTATCGATACAATGACTATCTCCAAAAGATTGTAGATTTTGATTACCTTCAGAACTAGTTCCAAATGATTCCATTACAAACATATTTTCATGCCATTCTTTAACTGTAATAAACGCATTTCTGCAAATTTCCATAGAATTACCGGTTTCTTTTAAATCCAAATGTATCCAAATTACCGGAGCGGAATAAAGTGTAGAGTAGTATATTGTAAGTTCATTATGAAATATATCATATATTCTACTTTCGGTATTGTTTATCATTTCTTTAGGTATTTCATTTAATGATTTTAACATCGGTATCATATTATCGAAATTTTCAATAATTCCCCACTGTCCGTCATATTTATAAACAGTAGCTAAAAGTTGATTATACTGGGCAGATTGTTTATTTAATTTATATTTCAGCATCGCCTTAGAGTATCCTGCAATTGCGCCAACTGATAGAACACCGATAATGGCGAGTACTCCAATCATTTCCACCATTGAACGACCAAATTGGCTAACCTTCATATTTAATACTCCCCTTATTTTTTTAAATAAAAAACCCGACTTTATAAAAAAGCGGGCGGATGTTAGTAGACCGTAAATGGAATATATAAACGGCTCGGCATTTTCGTGCTCATAGCCTTATCAAGCCGACATCCGTCCATCTTTGAACAGAAATCGGTGTATTCAATTAAATCGTTTTCATAACGATTATATTCCATTTAGAGGGCTACTATGCCCTAGGCAGACTTTTGCCTACCTATAATCTACAATACAGTAAAATGTTTAAGAAGTATATAATAATTTTAACTTATAAAAAAATATTGTAAAAATATTAAAAAACATATTGCATATATTGAAATAAATACCCACATTTAAATATGTATTAATTTTAATGCATATATTTTAACATTTTTTTAGAAAGGACAATATTATGTTGAACAAAATAGTAAAAACTATAGCTAAACAAGGATTACAAAAAATAAAAAAAGAATCTGTAAAAGAAGTTTTTGATCCTCAGGAAAGAATTGAACGAGCTGCATTTGGTATTACACCTCTTAATGTTGGAGAAGATGAGTTTATTAAATGCTACACTTCAAAACCTGGTAAAAACATAAGTTATTGTAAAACTCGTGCTAATGCTATAAGAAAAAAATATCATAAAACAGGAGTTTATAAATAACTTTTAAAAAGGCAAGATTTTTATATTGCCTTTTTAATTATTTTAAGATTAACTATATGGAAAAAGGATAGAATATGCAATATTTTAAGAAAATTATATTATTTGTGTTGGGCTTAATTATAATACCTGATGCATTGACGATGATTGATGAATTGTTATTTATCCATGATGATGACATTAGTATGCGTGGATATTTTATAACTGCATATTTATTGATTTATCTTTTTACACCAGTGCTTCAATCTCTTATTAAAAAACCGATTAACAAATATCTGATTTATGCTGTTTTATATTTAATCAGTTTTGTCTTAGGCTTTTTTCTTTATTATGAGATTGTATAAAACAAAGCAAATTATCCGCACTCTTGGTCTTTTTTCGACTTTAATTGTCCGCAAGCGGCCAAAATATCTTGACCTCTTGGCACTCTGACGGGAGCGGCAAAACCTGCTTTTTCAAGTGTGTCGGCAAAAGCTTTTATGTTTTGCGGAGTACTTGGCTTAAAGGCACACCCCGGCCACGAATTAAACGGTATCAAATTAAAACTTGCTCTTAATTTATACTTTTTCATCAAAGCAATGAGCTCTTTTGCATTATCAACCGAATCATTTATACCGTCTAACAACAAATATTCAAAAGTAATGTAGCGGCTACCGTCTTTTGCCTGATATTCTTGGCAGGCTTTTAAAACTTCTTCTATCGAAAACTTATTGTTTATGGGCATAATTTGAGAACGAATTTCATTATTAGGCGCATGCAAAGATATCGCCAACCGAACACCCGTTTGCTCTAGGGTACGCACAATTTTCGGCGCAATTCCGGAGGTTGACATTGTAATTCGGCGCCTTGAAATGGCAATACCGTCACCATCGGTTAATATGTTTAGAGCCTTAATCACATTTTCCACATTGTGCAAAGGTTCGCCCATACCCATAACCACAATGTTTGAAAGATAACGAGTTTCATTTGTGGGGCTTGGCCATTCGCCGTAAGTATCACGAGCTACCATAAATTGGCTTACAATTTCACCGGCGGTTAAGTTTCGAGTGAGCTTTTGGCTTCCGGTATGGCAAAACTTACAACCTACCGCACAACCTACTTGAGTTGAAATACAAACTGCACCTCTGTCTTCTTCTGGAATATAAACCATTTCAACCCTTTGACCGTCAGAAAATTCCAACAGCCATTTACAGGTTTTATCTTTTGAAAGTTGTTTTGCAACAATTTTAGGTCTGGTAATTGTGAAGTTGGTTTTAAGCTTTTCTCTTAAATCTTTAGAAAAACTTGTCATTTTATCAAAATCGGTTTGGCCGTGAAAATATAACCACTGCCAGAGTTGTTTGGCTCTGAACGGTTTTTCGCCCAAACTTATAACCAAAGATTCAATCTCTTGCTTTGAAAGTCCGATAAGTTCTTTTTTCATTATTTTTTACCGCATTTTGCACTGATGGCTTTATAAGCACGCATAAACCCTTTTAACGAATAAGTGTCTTTGGTTTTGGTACCCTTTGACGATACACCGTCAACAATCATTCTTTCGCCTCGTTTCATGGCATTTACAAGCTTTTTATCGTCATTGGAAGTAAGAGCCCAAGCTTTGTCATCTGCAATAAACAAATTGAAAGTTTCTTTACCGATTTTTACCACGACTTTTGAATCCGGCTTGTAGGTATATCCGGCAACAAAATTTACCACATCAAAACTTTTTTCGGTAGGTCTGTGAGTGACAACAGCATAAATATCACCTCGTTTGGTATATTTTCCTTCATCTTTTTTTGGAGTAGAGGCCATATAACAAACATTTCTGCCGTTTTCTTTATAAGTATAAGCAGCCCAATCACCATAATCACCAATATGACGAGGTGCTTCCATGGCATTGGCCGAAAAACAAAAAGCGAGCAAAAGCAAAGACATATATTTTATCATTTTATTATACCTATTCATCAACATGTTAATAAATTTTGGTTGCATTATAAATTTAAACTGTTAAAAGAAAGCAAATATTTTATAATTTTTGAAGGCTTTTTGATGATTAAAACCGAATATTTGAATCCGGACCTTATTATTAAAGATAAAAGTATATTAAAACTTTTTGAAGCAGTTGAAAATAATGGTGGTGTTTTGCGCTTTGTAGGTGGTGCCGTAAGAGATGTGTTGGCCGGTAAATTGCAAGGCTTTGAAATTGACTTGGCTACCGATTTGTCTCCTGATGAATTGGTGGAAGCCTGTCAGGAAGCAAACTTGAAAACCGTTCCCATCGGTTTGAAATATGCCACAACCGGTGTTGTTGTCGGTGACAAAATTGTTGAAGTATCCCATTTAAGAAAAGTAAACAGCGGTTATAAATTTTCTTCCGAATTTGAATTTACCGATGACTGGAATGCCGATGCTTCAAAACGAGATTTAACCATCAATGCCGTTTATGCCGACAACAGAGGCAATGTTTTTGATTATTATAACGGCGTATCCGATTTGGAAAACGGTATCGTAAAATTTATCGGCAATCCTTGTGACCGTATAAAAGAACAACCTGTTCGCATTATGCGTTTTTTCAGATTTTACTCTATTTTCGGTAAGACGGAACCTGATAAAAAGTCATTAAAAGCCTGTGTTGAGTGTAAACACTTGTTAAAAGAGGTTGCTATAGAACAAATTCGTGATGAATTGTTTAAAATCTTTTTGACCGACAATATTGTCACAACTTTAAGATATATTTTTGAAAATGATATATTAGATTATATTTTACCGATGAACGGCAATTTGGAAAATCTGGAAAATTTGCAACAAATTGTAAAAATGTGCAATTTAACTCCTGATGTCTTAAGAAGATTGTACATTTTGTATCAGCCTGATGAAAGTTTGGCGGAAAACTTGGCTGCCAGATTGCACTTAACAAAAAAACAAAAATATCGTTTGCTTAATTGGAGCCGCTTTGTTTTTAACGAAACAAAAATTAATGATATACATTATCTTAGAAAAGTGTGCTACCTTTTTGATAAAGATTTTTGTATTGATAAAGTGTTGTTTTGCGCCGCTAAGAACAAAAATTATGACATAGCTGATATAATTAAAACTGTAAACACCCTTCAAATTCCCGAATTTAATATTAAAGGAAAAGATTTAATCAATGCCGGCTTAACCGATTATGCCAAAATAAAAGATATCTTGGAAACTTTGGAACATAATTGGGTTGAAAATAATTTTGCCGACACATATGACGAATTGAAAGAAAAAGCAAAAACATTGTTTTAGTTCGGACATTTTAAGACATCTTAAGACATTTTTGGACATTTTAGATGTGGCAATTTTTGATTTGTTATGATATATGAATATTGCTATATTAACTTTTAATTTCAACTTTAATTATATGAAAGGATAAAAAAATGCCATACGAAACATATATGGGAACATTTACAAATGAAAATGATTATGACTTAGAAAGAAAATTCGGATACAAATATCGTGCGTTAAAAAGCATATACCATGATGCGTATAAATTACCGGAGCCGGAGGTAAGAGCT
>JAFTYO010000050.1 GCA_017464685.1 Alphaproteobacteria bacterium | reverse complement strand
ACTAAATATCCACAAAGAAGACTCGTATAAATTGCAAAAAAAAAAAACGGTTTATGATGAGCTCAAAATATATTATAGGAGTTAGTTGATGAGAAAAATTTGTGAACTTGGTCGTTATGTTCTTTCAAAGTGTGGTGCAGACAAGAAGGAGTTTTTGAGCGCCGTGTACAAAAGGCGTACACAAGCGAAAAAACACCGATTAGATGTGCCACAATTTGGAAGAAGTATGGTGGAGATGCTTGGAGTGTTAGCCATAATCGGATTCTTGAGCATAGGTGGTATTGCCGGTTATTCCAAAGCGATGATGAAATATAAGCTTAATAAGCATGCAGTTACCATAAGCACTCTTATAAACAATGCTCTGCAGATTAAAGATAGGTTGCAAAAGGCATCTGGAGATGGAATTTTACGACACCACGATACTTTTAAAGCATTAGGTTTATTGCCTGATGGAATCAAATATGTTTCCAATAATGAATTGCGTGATAATTTTAATATTAGAATTATTATATATTCACACCCTGGTGATTTTAGTGGAATAGGATTTTATTTTGAAAAAAATATGGATGATATGGCTGATGTTTGCCGAAATATTGTATATGCGGCAAAAGAAAATGCTGACAATTTATGGCTATTAGAAACGTCAGATTCCGGTGAAAATGAACAATCATGGAAAGGACATCATTATGGAAATGCTTATTGCGATAGTAGTAGAAAGTGTTTATCGAATATTACACTTTCAGATATGGAGAGTTTATGCAAATGTACAGAAAATAATGAATGTGAGTTTTATGTATTATGGATATAAAAAACACAAACATAGTTTTGGAGGGTGAGATTCCCCTAAAATTAAACATAAAAAACTCTTGAGAACCAAGAGCCTTTACAAAACTGGTGGAGCTGAGGGGAATCGAACCCCTGACCTCTTGAATGCCATTCAAGCGCTCTCCCAACTGAGCTACAACCCCAAAATAATAAACCACCGATAAGATCGGAGCTAAATCTGGGGCGAACGATCGGGCTCGAACCGACGACAACCGGTACCACAAACCGGGGCTCTACCAACTGAGCTACGTTCGCCATTAACAACAAGCTTTTTACTAACAATATTTTATAAAGTCAACAAAAAAACATCATAGTTTGTAAAAAATATTTTTCTTTTATTAACTCTTTATTTGATTTTTGCCGCTAAGGTATTTGTTGTTTATAATTTTTCAAAATAAAAAGAGTTAAAATATATGAAAAGAGTCAAAGATGTATTGTTAGCCTTGTTGGCTGTAACTATCTGTTTTTCAAATGTATATGCTGCAACATCTTCCATTATGATTGATGCTAAGAGTGGTAATGTTTTATATGAAGATAATGCTGACTCGCTTCGTTATCCCGCATCATTAACTAAACTTATGACGTTGTATTTAACATTTACGGCGCTTGAAAATGGTTTGTTAAAACTTGATGATAACTTGAAAATTTCACATACTGCAGCCAATCGTTCACCCTCCAGATTGGGACTAATCTCCGGTAAAAGCATAGATGTAAAAACAGCTATTGTTGCTACAATTGTAAAATCAGCCAATGATTGTGCAACCGTATTAGGCGAATCGCTTGCTAAAGATGAAAAAGATTTTGCAATTTTGATGACCGACACCGCAAAAAAACTCGGCATGAGAAATACAACCTTTAAAAATGCTTCAGGGCTTCCTCACAGTCAGCAAAAAACCACCGCAAGAGACATGGCAATATTAGCCTCTGCTTTATATCATCATTTTCCACAATATTATTCTTGGTTTTCGATTCAGAGTTTTGAGTATGAGGGCAAAAAATATGTTTCTCATAACACATTCTTGAAAGAGTTTGAAGGGGCTGATGGTATGAAAACCGGATATACCGCAGCAGCCGGATTTAACATTGTAACTTCGGCCATCAGGGACAATCATCGTATCATTGCGGTTACCATGGGGCACGATCAACAAAATTTAAGAGATAAAAAAGTTACCGATATGATGGAAAAAGCCCTAAACGAGATAAAAGTTTCAAACAAAATAGATAACAAAAAGCTTGCTTTGCTGCTTAATCAAAGAACAAAAAACGTGAAAAGTGTTTCAAACAGATCGTATATTTCCAAACCTAAGTCGTCAAAAGGTGACTGGGCAATTCAGATTGGAGCTTTTGGAAGTTATGCAAAAGCCGAAAATCATGCAAAAAATATTAAAAACAAACTATCCGGTAAATTTGCTTTTAGAAATATTAACGTAGATAAATCTGTTTCAGGAGGTAAAACCATTTATCGTTCACAATTAACAGGAGTTACTAAAGAATATGCTCAAAATGCATGTGTTATGCTGAAAAAAAATAAGCAATCTTGCATGGTAACTTCATTTAGTGCCAATAAAACTTATGCGCAGAAATAAAATGGTTCAAATTATAGTTATAAACAGTATTAACAGTGGTTCAGGCAAAAGTTTAATAGCGGCTCATTTAGCAGTTATGCTTGCTAAAGAATATCAAGTTATGGTAGCTGACGAACAACCCAAAAGTAAAATTTCTGATTTTTTAGCTTTGAGACATATGTATAATTTACAAAAGAATTACGATTTACCAATTTTTTCATATCAAAATTTAAATAAACAAAGTTTTGATCAAATACAAAATTTTGATGTTGTGATTTTAGATTCTCCTGACAGCAAATATTTCCAATATGCAGATATTTTTATTACACCATTATTCGGACAAGAGGGATTAAACAACTTGAAGGAAAAAAACAGTTTGTATGCGAGTTTAATTTGGGAAGCAAAAAAACAACGAGCATCTATAGGTAAAAATACTTTTAAGTGGATTGTAATTCCTAATGATAAATACAGTGAAGATGATTATACTGTTTTAAACGAGTCGGGGAAATTTTTGGGTTTTTCTTTAGCCCCTTATCTTACCTACAGAAAAGAATTTGATATTGGTTTAACAAGCGGTATAACCGTTGTTGATAAAGATGTTCCAAAACTTAAAACTTTGTTTGATTTTCCTGATTTGTATGCGCGTCGTGATTTGAAAAGAATTACCGATTTTATATGGCAGAACAAGTAAATTTTACTTTACCTTATAAAATTTTTGGGGCACAATCAACATATTGGAAATTTTAAGTATTAAAGAAGGAAAAAACTTATGATTAAAAATGTTGCAACTACTCCTTATGTAGACCAGAAAATGGGTACGGCCGGTATCAGAAAAAAATCAAGAACGGTTATGCAAGAAAACTATGTTGAAAATTTTATACAAAGTTTGTTTGATGCTATAGGCGGTGTCGAAGGTCAAACTTTTGTTTTAGGTGGTGACGGTCGCTATTATAATGATGTTGCAATTCAAAAAATTATAAAAATTGCGGTTGCAAATAAAATGAAAAAATTGATTGTCGGGCAAAATGGTTATATTTCAACACCGGCATCATCAAAAATTTTGTTAAAAAACAAAGCTGATGGCGGTTTGGTACTTTCCGCCTCGCACAATCCCGGAGGTGTTGATGGGGATTTTGGTATAAAATATGCAGTTAAAAGTGGTGGACAATGCTCTTCAAAAATATCAGATGCCATTTATGCTCGCACTAAAGAAATTACATCTTATAAGATATATGATTGTGAAAACGTTGATTTAAGTAAATTAGGTATACAGTATATTGCAGATACTGAAATTGAGGTTATTGATCCGATAACCGATTATGTTGAAATGATGCAACAAATTTTTGATTTTGAGGCAATTAAGGCATTGTTTAAAAGCGGCTTTACCATGGTGTTTGATGCTATGAATGCGGTGACTGGACCTTATGCGGTTAAAATCTTTGAACAAATTTTGGGTGCGCCGAAAGGATCTGTTAAAAACTTTGTTCCAATGCCTGATTTCGGTGGGCTTCATCCTGATCCGAATCTGATTTATGCAAAAGAATTGGTTGATTTGATGTATTCTGATAATGCTCCTGATTTTGGTGCTGCCAATGATGGTGATGGTGACAGGAATATGATTTTGGGTCGCAAGTTTTTTGTAACCCCTAGTGACAGTCTTGCAATCTTAACCGATAATTACAAATATATTCCGGCCTATAAGGACGGTATTTACGGAGTAGCAAAATCTGCAGCAACATCAACAGCGGTTTGTCGTGTAGCAAAAGAACTAGGCATTGATTATTATGAAGTTCCTACTGGTTGGAAATATTTTTGCAACTTAATGGATTCAAAACGTATTACATTTTGCGGTGAAGAAAGTTTTGGCACCGGTTCAAACCACATCAGAGAAAAAGATGGTATTTGGGCTGTATTGTTCTGGCTCAATATTTTGGCTGCAACCAAAAAATCGGTAGCCGATGTGGTTAAAGACTTTTGGGAAAAATATGGTCGTAACTATTATCTAAGGTACGATTTCGAATCGATAGACAATACTGTTGCTGATAAGCTGATGGTTGATTTAGAAAATAAGTTATCAACATTAAAAGGGCAAAAATATGGTAAGTATACAGTATCTGAAGCTTATCCTTTTGTATATCATGACCCTGTAGACAACAGTTCAACCAAAAACGGTTTAATAGTTTGTTTTGAAGATGGATCAAGAATTGTATATCGTTTATCCGGCACAGGTACGAGTGGAGCAACTTTAAGAGTTTATATTGAGGCATATGAAAAACATAAGACCAGTGAAGATACTGTAAATATGTTAACTCCTCTTGCAGATGTGGCTTTGCAAATCGCTCAAATAACAGAACGTACCGGCAAAATAAAAGCGGATGTAATAACCTAACGGATTAACAAATATGTTAAATAAACACTCAATTCATCGTCCCGACCGTCAACTGGAGAAAACTCTTATTGCTCTTGTTTATTCAGTTGTGGCGATGAGCTTAAGTATTTTAATGCTGTTTATTTTTCCGCAATATTCGTTATATTTATTGGTTTTAATTTTGGTCATAACTATTTTAAGTATATTGCTTGCCATAAGTGTGTTATCAGCCAGTGAAAATGCGTTAACATATGGAGGTTTTGCCAATGAGGTTTTAAAAAGTAATGATATAATTTTGCAAATTGATAATATTGAAGGATATCCGGTAATACAAAATCAACCGGCAAAATCTTTTTTTTCAGGTGAAAATGTTTTAGAAAAAATAAAAAACTCATTGATTAATGAGCGACAAAATATTTTAAATTTTCAAAGGTTAGAACAAGCCTTAAAAAATTTAAAAACTGAAAAAGTATCAATAAATTTGAATGTTGATGAAAAAAATCAATGGTTTGAAATTTCCTTAAGGCCAATTTATTTGAAAAAAAGTGATATTTTTGAAGGAGAATTTTCTTTAAAAAAAATAATTAAGGAAACATATTTTTTGTGGTCTTTAGAAAATGTAACTGCTCATAAAAATATGGAGCATATTTTTGAAAACGAACGTAAAAATTTGCATGATTTTATCCATAATATGCCTATAGGACTTTATATTGCAAATTCTGATTATGATCTTGAATATGTTAACGAGACTTTCGCCATTCAATTAGGACAACAAAGAGAAAGTTTGCTGGGTAAAAAATTGAAAGATTTAGTGTTAAAAGACAATGGAATTTTAGATTCTAAAATTCCGACATATTCCGGAAGAACTATTTTTTGTAATGAATTATCTGAAAATTCTGAAATGTTTGTTGTTCAAAACAATTTTAAAGATGATAATAAAATTAAAATTCGCGGATTAACTGTAAAAGATTTACAAAATGATAAAGTACTTTTAGAAAAACTAAATTATGGAGTTGATGAAATTGATTGGCTTTTTAATTTGACACCTCTAGGGATTATCTTTATTGATAACAACGGTAATATTAAGAGCTTTAATCAGAAAGCTACAGAAATTTTGGAAAAAAGCGGTAATGATTTAGCGCAAAGAAATTTAAAAGATTTTTTGCAAATATCGACTTTAAAATTGCTTCATGATATTTTTAAGCGCTATGAAAATAATAAAGAAAACACGGAAATAAATGTGGTTGAGACACGTTTAAAAAGCGATAAAATTGTTAAAATACATATTGCGCCAAGAAAAAGGATACATTGTGAAAAAAGTTTTATGGAAGGCTATGTATTGTATTTAAGCGATACAACCGAAGAAAAAAATCTGGAATTAAAATTTGCGCAAGCGCAAAAAATGCAGGCTATGGGACAACTTGCCGGTGGTGTAGCACATGATTTTAATAATTTGCTGACGGCGATGATTGGATTTTGTGATTTATTGTTACAAAGACATGGCATAGGAGATCCTTCATTTGCAGATTTAAATCAGGTTAGAAATAATGCACATCGTGCAGCAAATTTGGTAAGGCAACTTTTGGCATTTTCCAGAAAACAACCATTAAAACCAAAACTGATAGATGTAACCGAAAACTTTATTGAGTTGAATTATTTGCTTAAACGCACATTAGGAGAGCAAATAAGTTTAGAATTTCATCATGGTACTGATTTAGGTTATATCAGGGTTGATCCTGTTCAGTTTTCACAAGTGATAGTGAACTTAGTTGTAAATGCTAAAGATGCAATGAATGGTAAAGGCACCTTAAAAATCAGTACTCATACGGAAAAATTGACTGCTCCGTACCAGTTTGGTGCCGATACCATTGCCAGAGGTGAGTTTGTGGTGATAAATGTCAGTGATACCGGTTGCGGTATTGCAAAAGAAAACTTAAATCGTATTTTTGAACCATTCTTTTCCACCAAAGAAAATGTGGTTGGTTCAGGTACAGGTCTTGGGCTTGCCACGGTTTATGGTATCATTCGCCAAACTGAGGGTTTTATCAAAGTTTACTCTACGATTGGTGTCGGTACTACTTTTTCAATTTATCTGCCTCGTTTTGAAACAAAAGATGATGATGGTGATAATATAGTAGAAAATCAATCTTTAGAGCAGACACCAGTTTTAACATCAATGACAAATCCTAAATCGCAAAAGATGATTTTGGGTATGAATGTGTTAAAACTTGATAGGTCTTTTAAGCCGATGTCGGCTCCAGATAATGTTAAAATTTTGTTTGCCGAAGACGAAGATTCGGTTAGAGCATTTGGTGTTAGAGCTCTAAAGAAAAAGGGTTTTAGTGTTGTAGCTTGTAACTGTGCCGAAAGTGCCATTGAACTTTTAGATAAGGGGGAAAATTTTGATTTACTGATTACTGATATGGTAATGCCGGGGCTTAGCGGGGCTGATTTAGCAAAAATTGCCAAGCAAAAACTTCCCGATATAAAAATTATATTAGCCTCAGGATATTCTGAAGAAATTGCCCGAAAAGAGTTATCCGGTTCGGAAGAATTTGAATTTATTGCGAAGCCTTACAGTTTGGTAGATTTAATTCAAAAAGTTTTCAACATTTTAAATAATAGGCAAAAAGATGAATAATAAAGATAGGCAAATTCCGTTAAATTTTAACCCTAAACCTGACTATAGTCGTGATGATTTTATGGTAAGTAATTGCAATTTGCAGGCAATAAGGGCCATAGATTCTTGGCCGGAATGGTCTTTTTTTGCTTATGTGTTATATGGTCCCAAAGGTTCGGGTAAGTCACATTTAGCGCACATTTTTGCAGACCATGTAATGAACACATATTACAAACCGATTGCGGTCAAAATTATTAACGCAAAGGAAATAACCATTAAAAAAGCAAATTTATTGCATGAGGAAAGTCCGTTTCTGGTTGTAGAAGATTTAAATCCGAAAGTCGATAATGAAGCTTTGTTTCATTTGTTTAATTTGTATCAAAATGAAGGCGGTCATATTTTATTTACTGCCGAAAATGCACCGGCCAGAATGCATTTTAAGCTCCCTGATTTACAATCAAGATTAAACATAATTCCAAGCATTGCCATCGGTGAACCCGATGACCTGATGCTTACGGCTCTGATTGTAAAGTTGTTTACCGACAGGCAAATTATAATAAGTCAGGAAGTCTTAAATTATATCATACAAAATATGCAACGCTCATTTTCTTTTGCTCTAAGATTGGTAGAAGAAATTGATTTTATATCAATGGCAAAAAAACGAGCTGTTTCCGTGACTATTGTTAAAGAGGCTATAGAATATTTAACCGCTAACACGCAACCTGATTTGTTTGAATAACAAAAAAGAGGAGCTGTTGCTCCCCTTATAGTTAATCAATATCTTTTATATTGATAAATATTTTTTTTGTTATAGGTTAAGAAAATTCCACACAATGTATCTACATGAATTGTACCTTTTCCCAAAATCCATCGTTTGACGGTTGTTTCGGATAAACGACATGCAGTTTTTTAAATTGACATTTTGTTTAGCTAAGAATAATATTTGTGTATGTGAAATCAAGGAGAGAAAAGTATGGAAAATGAAACCAAAGAATTGGCTATGACAGATACTGCCATTGAAATTATGGCGGCACGAATCGGAATCTGCATAAACAGGTTAATTGCTGAAGAAAATAAACCTCAAAATGAACAAGATGCAAAATTAATTGAACGACTTAACAAAGAGCTTAAAATTTTAGCTAAAGAAAGAGAGCGCATGTATAGAGGCGACAAAGTTGTGCGAGAAAAAATACTTAATGAATATTCAACCGAAGTAAAAGAATATTTTTCAGGAAAAAACAATGCTTCCAGATAAGTATAAATTAGATATCACAGAACATAATAAAATACTGGATAAAATCAGAACATTCTTATTCTCAGATAAGAAACCCGTTCAAAATCCGCAAATATATATTTTAGGTGGGCAACCCGGTGCCGGAAAAAGTGTATTAACTCAAAGAGTTTTATTATCCGGTGGTAATGATAATTTTGTTTCAATTAATGGTGATGAATTTAGAACTTTACACCCCCAAGCAAAAGAAATATTTCAAAATCACGATAAAGATTTTGCCTTAATGACCGATGCCGATACAAGGCTTTGGACATCAGAGATTTTTGATGAGGCCATTAAAAATCATTACAATATAATTTTTGAAGGAACTATGCGTACAAACCAGATTTGCAACACTATTTCAAGACTTCAAAAAGAAAGCTACAAAATTAATGTGTTAGTAATGGCAGTACCGGAAATTAAAAGCAGAGTTTCGATTTATTCTCGTTATCAAGAGCAGTTAGAAAAATATCCTATTGCGCGTTTTACATCAAAATTTTCTCATGATGCGGCATATTTCGGAATGTTGGATACCTTAAAAGAAATTGAGGATAAACATCTTTATGATACTATTACAGTTTGTAATCGTGATAATCAAACCATTTTTCAAACCGGTGATAAAGATATTGTAAAAGCCATTACCGTAGAGCGAGAAAAACCACTATCTTCCCAAGATATAAAAGATTTGTCTTCCGACATAGATGGATTGTTGCTTAAAATGACAGCAAGGAATGAAAACCTTGTTTATATTGAAGATTTAAAATCGTTAAAAGAGCAAATTATTGCTCAAAAGCCACATAATTTTTATACAGCTATTGATAAAATGACGACAACTGTAAAATCTATCAAAAATATAAACGACACCAATAAACAAGTAGTTACTAAATCAGATAACAAATTCAGTTATAAAAACAATACCGGTAAGGAAATTTAATTGTTACAGCCTCTGAAACCTTGTGCTACAACATAAGTTTCGGGTGAACCCTGACGGCTGGCATCGGGTTTATGGTGCGAAACTTTAGCAAAATTTTTCTTCATATCAGCAAGTAAATTTCCTTCTGCTCCGCCTTGAAACACCTTAGCAATAAAAATCCCGCCTTGAGCCAACACTTCTTTAGCAAATTCATATGCCATTTCCACAAGCCCGATTGTGCGTAAGTGGTCAGTTTGTTGATGACCTGTGGTATTAGCTGCCATATCGCTCATCACAATATCGGCAGGGCCATTTAACAAAGCTTTTAATTTTTCCGGTGCATCATCAGTGGTAAAATCTTGGCAAATAAGAGTTGCTCCCGCAATCGGGGTTGTTTCCAAAATATCAATTCCAACAACTTGACCTTGCCCTTTGTTGCGCTCAACCGCAACTTGTGTCCAGCCTCCGGGGGCACAACCTAAATCAACAATGGTTTTGCCTTTTCCCAAAAACTTATATTTTTCATCAAGTTGAATGAGCTTAAATGCTGCTCTTGAACGATATCCCAATCTTTTAGATTCGGCAACATAAGGGTCATTAAGCTGTCTTTCAAGCCATCTGTTTGATGAGGCTTTTTTATATTTTGAGGTTTTAACCTTAACGGTTAAAGCTTTTCTACCTCTAACAATTTTTGCCGACTTAGTAAGTTTGGACATCTTTTATAAATCCTTTTATAATTGCATCTTGTGCGCTTTTTAATGAAGCCGTGAGTATTTCAAACCCCAAACTATCATATATGCTCTTAAATATTGTACAGCCGGAAATTATAATCGGCGCACGATTTTTGCCGATATATTTTGAATTTTCCCGTTCGGATAAACTCATTTTATATATCTCGTTAATTACTCTGTCTAAATCTTTACAACTTAAAACAGCTCCATCAGATTTTTGCCGTTCATATTTTTCATCTTGATTAATCATTGATGCAAGTCTCAACGGAGTGCTGGAAGTAGCTATTAAACAACAACTGTCTTTATATTTTTCCAGTTCGGAATGTAGGATAAATTTTTGAATATAGGGCACAATCTGAGCTTGCAGTTTTTGCATATTTTTTTCATTAAAATCTATCAAATCAAAAGCTTCGGCAGAGTTCCTTGCTCCCCACGGAATGGAAACCGTGTGCAAAATTTTAGGATTTTTTTCATTAGTTGCCAATGTTATTTCGGTTGAACCTCCGCCCAAGTCATAAACAAGAGCATATTTTGCATTTTTATCTGCATTAAGTACAGCTCCTTTTAGATTTAAATATGCTTCTTCTGCACCATCAATTACATCAATTTTAATACCTGTTGTATCTTTAACTTTTTTCACAAATTCCATACCGTTTGTTGCCATACGGCAAGAGGCGGTAGCAACTGCCCTATATTTTTTTACATCATATTTTTTTAAGATTTTTGCATATTCGGAAAATGCGTTTATTCCTCTTGTTACAGCCTCGTCGGTAAAGCGCATATTGGCATACATTCCTGCACCTAATTTGGTTGAAATGCTGTCTCGGTATAACAAATTGCCGTTGCAATCGGTAACCATAATCCGACAAGCATTGGTGCCTAAATCAATTGCTGCCAGATTTTCTTTTACCATGATATCCTCCCCTTTGATACAATCTGTTGCGTCTTTTGGGCTTTTTACCGAAACGATTTTGTCTTTGGCTATGCATCATATCCAAAAGCATACCTTCTCGTATGCCACGGTCAGCAACCGTAATTTCCGAAATCGGCCAAAATGTCATCAACGACTCAATAATAGCACATCCGGCAATGGTTAAATCTGATTTTAAGGGACCGATACAAGGGTGTTTGCGCCTACCCTCATCTCCGATGTTTTTAATTTTGTTATCACTTTTTCAACATCAGGTCCCGAAATTGATATACCGTCAACCGCCGAACGATTATAGCGAGGTAAATTCAAATGTACCGCGCCCAAAACAGTTACCGTTCCCGATGTTCCGATGATTTGAATTTCTTGATTTTGTATGCCTTGAGAAATGTCAAATTTTTCATCAAACTCTTTTAGCATGGATTGAGTGCGCTCAATAATGGTATTATAGGCAAGTGTAGTCATCTCATTTTTGGGGAAAGCCTCCGAAATGGTTACCACCCCGTAAGGAAGCGAGACAAAGCCCTCAATAAAGGTTTTTCCGGTGTCTGTGATGCGAGCTAAAGAAATTTCGGTTGAGCCACCGCCAATGTCAAACACAAGCATTCTTTTGATGTTACGGTTAAGAAGCGGAACACAACCTACCACCGCCAAACGAGATTCTTCTTTTGAAGATATAATTTCTAAGTTTATACCGGCTTCTTTTTTTACCATTTCCACGAATTGTTCACAATTTTTAGCTCTCCGGCAAGCAGCCGTTGCCACAAACCTCGATTTTGCAATCGGGGCGTATTCGTTTATAACACCTCGGCATACTTTTAAGGTGGCAACCGTTCTGCGCATTGCAGCTTTTGAAAGTTCGTTATCATTAATGATACCTTCACCCAAACGAGTGATTTTGGAAAAAGTTTCCACTACATGAAAAGATGTCGGTGTCGGGGTAGCAATAACCAATCGGCACGAGTTTGTGCCCAAGTCTATTGCCGCATAATTAGGTGCCGGTGCTGTTTCTTTTTTTAGCATCGGCACATAATCGTTTTTTTTAACCGCATCTTTTTTCATATATTTGTGTTATGCTCCATAAACTTCGGTGCGAACTTTTGTGCGCAAATCATCAATGCATACCAAGTTTTTGTTTTTATCTTCATAATACCAATACACCCAACCGTTACAAGCTGCGGCATTTTGTGCGGCCGCTCCTACCTGATGGATTGAGCCCTCGGCAGTGTTACTTTTTATAGTACCGTCTGAGCGAATAATCGCCGTATGTTTGCGAGTAGAATCAAACAAAGTTGTTCCCGGTTCCAACAGGCCTCTTTCCACAACCGAGCCAAACGGTATGCGAGGTTGCTTGCGTTTACAACTAAATTCTAACGCACCGTCTTTAATCGGGGTAACTTCATCTATGCGTTTTTGAGCACCTTTAACATATGAGGCATCTTTTTCAATACCGATAAAATTGCGCCCCAATTTCTTAGCAACGGCACCTGTTGTGCCTGTGCCGAAAAACGGGTCTAACACTACATCACCCACATTTGAAGAAGCCATAATCACCCGATAAAGCAAACTTTCGGGCTTTTGGGTGGGGTGGAGTTTGTTGCCGTCCTCACCTTTGAGGCGCTCTTTTCCGGTACACAAAGGAAGCTCCCAAGTTGAGCGCATTTGTGTATCTTCATTTAAGGCTTTCATTGCTTCATAGTTAAAAGTATATTTTGCTTTCGGATTTTTAACTGCCCAGATAAGAGTTTCGTGCGCATTGGTAAAGCGAGTTCCCTTAAAATTGGGCATCGGATTAACTTTGTTCCAAATAATGTCGTTTAAAATCCAAAAACCTAAATCTTGTAATATGTAACCAACCCGAAAAATGTTGTGATAAGAGCCGATTACCCATATACTGCCATTGTCTTTAAGCACTCTTTTGGCTGCACTGAGCCAACGACGAGTATAGTCATCATATGCGGCTATACTTTCAAAACTGTCCCATTCTTCATAAACTCCGGCAACTGCGCTATTGTCGGGGCGAGTTAAATTATCGCCCAACTGCAAATTATACGGAGGGTCGGCAAAAATCAAATCTACGGAGTTTTCCTCCATTGCGTTCATAATTCTTATACTATCGTCATTAATAATGGTATTAATTATATTTTTAGTTTTTATATTTTCTAATTTAACCATTGGTTTTACCTTCATTTTATTTACATGAACATTCCCAAGATACTTCAAGATGGTTATAATTTTATTAACAAAACCGAAAGCGCAAAAAAAATCAGATTTTTTTATTAAGAATTATTGATTTTTTTTAAAAATCGTGTCATAATAACGGCGATATTGGTATTATGTAAATTATTAACTTGGCAATAAATATGTAGGAGTTTTACTCTCAGAGATTTATTGTTCTTTAAAACAAATCGTATCGAGATGCGAAAGCAGGTAAGATGCGATTATTATATGGTAAATGTAAAAAATTTTGACTGCATCATTGTTGATGCGTACGGAGTGTTTAACTTCGGACAGGGCATTTCTAAGGCCGTTATTGACACCTTCAAGAGTTGGATTGAGCAAGGTAAAAAAGTTTTTATCTTGAGCAACACAACGGCAACTAACGAGGGAACCGTAAGGTCTTATGAGAAAAAAGGTGTTGTTAAGGGCGTGCACTACACAGATCTCTTAACTTCGGGGCAGTTTGCTTTTGAGGATATACAAGCGGGAAATTTGCCACTTGCGGGTAAAAAGTTCTATGTATTCGGAACAGCTAACTTCAAAAAAACAGACCCCGTCCCTGCAATCTTCGCAGATTCACCTTACGAGGCGGTAGCTGATGTAGAAAGGGCCGATTTTATCTATTGCGGCATTCCGCAACTTAAAGATGAACAAGGCTGTCCTTATGACTCTACAAATGTAAAAGATTTTCTGCCTCAGGTTAAAACCCTTGTCAAAACAGGTTTACCTCTGGTTTGCGCTAACCCTGATTTAACGGCCAATGAAGGCGGTCGTTTTGTAGTTCGTCAGGGTACAATAGCCAAACTTTGGCAGGAGCTTGACGGAAAGGTTGTTATGTACGGTAAACCTGACCCGCATATCTTTGATGCGTTGGTTGCCAGATACTGCGCCGATACTCTAAAGGATAGAATCCTGATGGTTGGTGACACTTTGCGTACTGACATAAAAGGAGCACAAGCAGCCGGCATAAAAGGAGCTCTCGTGATTGAGGGTGGTGTAACCGAGTATGAGATGCAAAGAGATAACCTCTCTTTGTCTGAGTACATCGTAAAAGAAGGGGTTACACCGAATTATATCTATGATAGGGTGACTGACGAGCCTCTGTTCTGATTTATGGGAGTCGTCATTTGATGACTCCTTTTTTGTAAAGCATATAAAATTTAATGTTTTGTTTACAGCTTTAGCATATTGTGTTTCATAATTTCAGGATAATATTTATGGAGAACCGGCTTTGAGTCTTTTTCAATTGTTTATCGGATTTTTAATTTTAATTTCAATGACATTACGGCCGTTTTTATACAAACCGGCTGCCAAACATTTTCCGCCGGAATTATCGGCGGCTTTTACCAGCAGTTGGCTTATTGTAGGACTCAATTGATGGGCTTGATAAAAGACGGAAAAGTTTATCCGCAAAGGCTGGATTTTTCCGAAAATGATGTCTGTAACTTGAAATATAGCATATGACACATATGAAGAAAGCAAAAAAATGTTTTTTTCTCAGTATAATGCTGTATAGCTAAAAAACGAAAAACCCTGTTTTTACAGGGTTTTTCTTTTATGGCTTTTGGTAAAAAAATATTTGACAAATTACTCAAAACCTGATATTATATGTTTGTTAAAATTAAAGATTATGGGAATTATGAGAAATAAAGCAAACCAGGGCGAAGAGCTAGTAACCGTGGTTAAGTTTAGGAAGAACATGCGTCCTTGCAAAGACACTCTCAACTACACACATGAGTCCATCAGAGCTGTTATCCCTTGTTGGAAAGACGGCAATATTTTCAGGAGTGTGAAAACAGGGGAAGAGATTGCGGTATATCCTGATGACAGTGTTCGTTCTCTCGGTCGTGGTACGGCAATTTGCTATGCAGACGGCACTGAGATGATTTATTCGAAGAACTGGGCTACCATGGAGTGCTCGTTCATTGAAAGAGGTGCCAATCAGGGTGCAACTCTTCGTTGTTTCGGCGAATAAATTTTCTTAAACGAAAAGCTTTGAAGACCTGTGCTGTTGCGCAGGTCTTTACTTTTTTAAAAAAGTTTTAATAAATGAAAAAAAATATTTTTCTTAAGCAAACCTTAAGTTTACAATGGTGCTATACAGATGTAATAGTAAAACAGTGTAATTTTTAGGAGAAAAATCATGAATAAACTTTTATCTGTATCAGCTTTTGTTCTTGCATTGAGCTTTGCCAATTCTGTTATGGCCGGTTTTGACGGAACCATTCAGAACTCAGGCGGTTTTAAAGGTCCGGAACCTTCGGTAAATACAGTTGCAGAAGCACTTAAAATGAGTGATGATATGGCTGTGGTTTTGGAAGGTAAAATTGAAAAAAGCTTAGGTAATGAAGAATATCTTTTTACAGATTCTACTGGTTCAGTAACTGTAGAAATTGATGATGATAATTGGCGTGGTGTAACAGTTACTCCGGAAGATACGGTTGTTATCAAAGGAGAAGTTGAAAAAGACATGTTTAAAACCGAAATAGAAGTTGATTCATTAAGGTTGAAAAAATAAGATGAGGGTGCTTCTTGTTGAAGATGATAACTTAATCGGTGACGGGATTAAAACCGGTCTTGAAAAAAACGGTTTCACTGTAGATTGGTTTGATAACGGAGCAGATGGCGAAGAGGCGCTGTATACAGCGCCTTATGCTGCCGTAATTCTTGATTTAGGCTTGCCTGAAGTTGACGGATTGACTATATTAAAGCATTGGCGCAGTAATAAGATGAAAGTTCCGGTACTGATTTTAACTGCTTTAAATGATGTCGATAGTAAAATTTTGGGTTTAAATATTGGTGCTGATGATTATTTAGGTAAGCCTTTTTCTTTAAAGGAAATTATAGCTCGTATAAATGCCCTTATACGTCGAAACAGTGGCTATGTTTCATCAGAAATAAAGTATCGTAACATTGTTTTCAATTGTGATACAAAACAAGTGTTTTTAGATAATAAACCAATTGTTTTAGCTCCAAAAGAAGTAGCTCTTGTAGAGTTATTGTTATTAAATAAAAATCGTGTACTTTCAAAAAATGTAATAGAAGAAAAACTTTATTCGTGGGATGATGAAGTTTCAAGCAATGCGGTTGAAGTTCATATTCATCACATTCGTAAGAAACTCGGAAAGGATATTGTGCGCACAGTAAATAAAATAGGATATGTGATGGAGGATTAAATGAAAAAATTTAGCTTAAAACTTCGTTTGATGGTGGTTTTAACAAGTTTTTTTATCTTAATAGGTGTTCTTTGTGGTACGGTTTCATGGTTTGAGGCAAAAGAATCGACAGATGAATTTTTTGATACATATCAAATGGCTTTGGCCAGAAATTTATCATCTGCCGATTGGGGAGACGTTAATCATTCAGTTCAAAGACATACCAACCTTGAATTAAAAAATATAACAAATGCAGATGAAGATGATGAGGCAATTGGTTTTGCCGTATTTAATCTATCAGGTGAAATGGTTTTTCATGATAATAATAATGGTAAAAACTTTTCGTTTAAAGGCTATACAAGCGCATTTATAAATGAAAATGTTGCCGGTGATGTATGGCGAATTATGAGAGTGAAATCGGCTGATAAAAAATATATAATTGCTATTGGACAAGAACTTGAATATAGAAGTGATGTTGCTTGGGATTTGATGGAAGAATTTATGTTGCCGTGGTTTGTCGGATTGATGATTTTACTTTTATTTATGCTGCTTGTAATTGAACGTGAGTTTAGGCCTTTGAAAAAAGCAGCTATACAAATTAAGAATCGAAAACCTGAAGATTTATCTGCAGTTGATGTAGCAAACTTTCCTAAGGAAGTATTACCTTTGGTTGATGCAATAAATGAGCTTTTTAAAAAGTTGGAACAGATGTTACAATCAGAAAAACGTTTTGTAGCTGATGCCGCACACGAATTGCGAACTCCTTTAGCAGCATTAAAAATTCAACTTGATGTTTTGCAAATGTGTGCAGATGATACAGAAACTAAACTTAAAGCCATTGACAATTTGGAACAAGGCTTATTGAGGGCATCACATTTGGTTGAACAACTTTTAACGTTATCTAAAATTGAAAATTCGTTGGCAGAATCTATAGATAATAACCAGCAGATTGATTGGAAAAGTATAACCCAAATGCTTATTACAGAGTACTCTGATATTATAAAACAAAAACAATTAGTTGTTGACGATAGTAATTTGATGCAAAAGGGGCCGATATTGGTAGGTAATCAGGCATTAATCATAACAGTTATAAAAAATTTGATTGAAAATGCAATTAAATATAGTCCCGAATCGGCTAATATACAAATATCGTCAAATGATGGACTATTTATTGTGTATAATTCGGGAATTAAAGTTAAAGAACAATATTTAGAAAATTTGGGTAAAAGATTTTATCGTCCGAGTGGAAATAATGAGAAAGGCAGTGGTCTTGGGTTGTCAATTGTTAAACTTATAACAATATATTATGGATGCAAACTAAATTTTGCTAATAAAAATAATGGGTTTGAAGTTAAAATATCAAAATTGTAAATAATATTTTTATTCTGTACCACCCTAATTTTTTAAATCAGGGTGTTTTTTTATTATTTATTTATAAATAAATTTATGCTATTAAGATAAAAAAATTTATGTGAAGGAAAAAAATATGACCAAAATTGCAATTGCCGGTGTTATGGAAAATATCGGTCGTGAAATTTTAAGTTTTTTTGAACAAGACGGTGTATCTGTTGACGATATTATTGCTCTTGAGCCTAAAGCCCCGATAGGTACAATGGTTTCTTACGGTGAAGATGATGATTTAGATGTGTTTAATTTAGATGATTTTGACTTTGCTAGAGCCGATATTGTTATTTTTGCAACATCGGAAGAAATCAGCAAACGCTACATTACCAAAGCTCAGACCACAGGTGTTAAAATTGTTGATTGTTCGGGAGCCACCTTTACCGACCAAGATGTGCCTATGATTGTATATGGAGTTAATGATGCCAATATATCAAATGCCAAGAAAAACATTGTGTCTGTACCGTCGGCCTTTGTAACCCAAGTTTTACAACCGCTTGCAAAAGTTAATCAAGATTTAAGCATAATCAGACTTAACATAAATGCTTACATTTCCACATCTGTTTACGGCAAAGAAGCAATGGACGAACTTTTTAATCAAACACGCAAAATTTATATGAACTCAAGTTTGGTTGATGATGAAACGGTGTTTAAAAAACAAATAGCTTTTAATGTGTTGCCGCAAGTGGGTGAGTTTATCGGTGAAGAAACCAAAACCGAATGGGAAATTAATGCTCAAATCAAAAAAGTGTTGGGCGGAAATATGAAAATTCACGCAAATTGTGCCTTTGTTCCGGCTTTTATCGGTGCAGGGATGTTTGTTAATGCCGAGTGTTTAAACGAAGTTGATGCCGACAATGTCAGAGCTTTGATGCAACAAACCAAAGGTGTTGTGGTTTTTGATAAGCAAGTTGACGGCGGATATGTAAGTCTTACCGATGTTCAGGGTGAAGAAGAAATTTATGTCAGTCGTGTTCGTCAAGATTTATCAGTTGAAAACGGATTTTCTTTTTGGGTTGTCGCTGACAATTTGCGTGCCGGCATGGCAAAAAATGCGTTTAATGTAACAAAAATGTTGCTTAATGTTTTAGAGAGGTAAATATGACCAAGCTTTTTAAGTTTTTTTTAGTTTGTTTTTTAGTTGTGTCACAATTAAATTTTGCGCAAGCTCAAGAAACACAAAAAACTTTTGATTTTACGCAAACTTCAAATCAACTTTCCCAAATGGAACAAAACTTAAAAAGCGGGGATTATAAACTGCAAACCATTGATGAAAATTCTGCTTTTTTAAACAATCTGACAAGCATTTTACAATCGATTAAAAAAGAAAACGAAAAAGAACTCAAAACAGTACAAAAACAACTTGAGGCCTTAGGTGCAGAGCCCGAAGAAGGCACCATCGAACTTGATGAATTGGCAAAAAAAAGGCAAGAGTTTAAAAACAATTTGGCCGTGTTGACAAATAAAATTGCCGAAACAGATTTGTTGCAAGTTAAAATCGATGAGTTAAATATCCTGATTTTAAATTCTCGCAATCAAAAACTTATCGGTTCACTGGTGAACAGGCAATCTATGTTTATTGAACCGCAAACATTTATTCTGGGTATCAAGTCTTTGATAAGTTTTTTCTGGGATATTGCAAAATCTCCGGTTGTTTGGTATAATGTAGAATTAAACGAGCAGGCAAAAACCTATGTTTTAAGCTATATTACCCCGATTTTTTTTATTTTGATTGTTGCTTTTTGGCTCGGTCTTTTATTAAAGCGCCTGATTTTAACTAATTTAGGATATCGCCAAGACATTGAAAACCCTCGTTACGGTCAAAAAATTATGGCATCGGTATTTGTAGCCGTTGCATATGGTGTTATACCATCACTTATTATCGGAAGCTTTTTGTTGTGGTTGATAGGTACAAAAATTTTCACCATAGGGTTTTTCGGTCGTATCTTAAATAGTGCACTTTTTTATTTATTGTATGTGATTTTAGCCAAAGCAATTGCCAGAGTTACATTTGCTCCATATAACGAAAAATGGCGTTTAATGAATGTATCAACACCAAAAGCAACGGCAATTTTAAAATCATTAAATTTAAGCATTGTTTTAATCGGAATTGTATCTTTTTTTGAACACATTGCCGTAAATGCGTCTTATCCGCAAGATTTATTGAATATTCTGACAATTATTGCCTGTGCCGTAAAATCGTTTGTTATTGTCTTGTTGGTGGGAAGAATTTTCAACCAAAATCAAGATGATGCAAAAAAGACTGCAGAATGTAAACCTGATGATGAAAGTGATGATGAAGGCATTTCATCTTCAACAAAAATCGTCCTTTCAACAGCCTTTGTTTGCTTTATAACTTTCGGCATTTCTATTTTCGGATATCCCGAATTATCCGAATACATTTTAAATCGTATCATTTTAAGTGCTGTAATTTTTTGTGCGTTTATGATTATACATCGTTTGCTTTCAGAAGTTTTGCGTAGAGTTTTACTGCTTGGTTTTTGGGGTAAAACATTTAAGATAAGGCGCAAGGTTTTAACTAAGGTAAATTTCGGTTTAAATTTGATATTAAATCCGTTAATTGCTTTGGCATTTATTTTCACAATTTTAAATTTGTGGGGACTTTCGGGTGATTTTCTCATTCATATTACCAAAAAAGTATTGTTTGGTTTTAAGGTTGGCGGAGTAGAAATATCCTTGATTGCCATTGTGTTGGGTATTGTGGTATTTTTCGGTTCTCTTGCAATTGTGAAAATGGCAAGAAATCATCTGACGAACAATGTTTTTGCAAAACTCAATATGGATGACGGAATCAAACATTCTTTATCATCGGGTATCGGGTTTGTCGGTTTTATAATGTCTGTATTGTTGGCAATTATTGCCATGGGAGCAGACCTTACAAACTTAGCGGTTATTGCCGGTGCATTATCGGTTGGTATAGGTTTTGGCTTACAAAATGTAATTAACAATTTTGTATCTGGAATTATCATACTTTTTGAAAGGCCGTTTAAGGTTGGCGATTGGGTAATTTTAGATAACCAAGAAGGAACAATTAAGCAAATTAATATTCGCTCAACCGAGCTTGAGACTTTTAACAAAACGAGTGTTATCATACCAAATGCAACACTTTTATCTTCATCAATTATCAATATGACTCATGACAACAATTGGACCAGAAAAGCAGTAAAGGTAAGTGTGGCATATGGTACTGATGTTAATAAGGTAACGAATATTTTGTTAGAATGTGCCAAGAACAATAAAAAAATCTTGAAAACTCCGGCTCCGTATGTTCTTTTCCAGGATTTCGGCGCCAATTCTTTAGAGTTTGAACTTAGGTGCTATTCTAAAAACATTTGGGAAGGGTGGAGCATTCCGAGTGACTTGCGTTATGAAATTAATAAACGATTTATTGAAGAAAAAATTGAAATTCCATTTCAACAACTTGTTATTCACCGAGGTGATAAAGTTGCTTCCGAAACGCAGTTTTATGCGCATAAGGAAGAAGAATAATTTTACAAAAATTTCAACCGCCTTAATTAAGGCGGTTTTTTTATGCTAAAGTTTACTTTTTAACAGATAAAAAGGAACTTTAAATGATTTACGGATATGTGCGTGTAAGCAGTGATAAACAAACAACTCAAAACCAAATTTTTGAAATAAATTCTTTTGCAAAAAACAACAATATTAAAATCGACAATTGGATAAATGAAACTATAAGCGGACTTTATGATATAAAAAAAAGGAAACTCGGTAAGCTCTTAAAAAAAATGAAAAAAGGCGACATTATGATTAGTTCTGAGCTTTCAAGATTGGGTAGAAATTTGTTGCAGGTTATGAGTATCTTATCTTATTGTATGGAGCACGAAATTGCAGTTTGGACCATAAAAGACAATTATCGCTTGAGTATTGATATTCAGTCAAAAATTATGGCTTTTGCATTCGGGTTATCGGCCGAGATTGAACGCAACCTGATTTCTCAGCGCACAAAAGAAGCTTTGGCTCGCTTAAAAGCCGAAGGCAAAACTTTGGGAAGACCTAAAGGAACATTGAAGGCTCAATATATTTTAGAGCAAAATAAAGAGCAAATTTTAAATGATATCAAAGCTGATGTACCTTTTGTTAAAATCGCTGACAAATTTGACGTTTGTGATAAAACGTTGCGAAGATTTTTAAAAAAAAATAATATTAGCTATTGAAAAGTAAAATTTCAACCCTATCTAAAAGTTGTATTTTTTTAGCTATACATAATTTTTAACTAAAGATAGGGAAATGACACAAAATATAAAAATAGCCGTACAATTTTTTGGACACCTAAGGACATTTAAAAAATGTGCCGTAAGTATTCAAAAACACATTCTATCAAAATACGATTGTGATGTGTTTATGCATACTTGGTCTGAAACGGAACATTCGACCCAAACATGGCATAATTTGAAATCAGAAATAAAGACACTTAATGAACAAATAATACAACAAATTGAGCTGTTATATCAGCCGAAAATGACCTTGGTTGAAAAGCAAATTTTACCCGAAGATGACACTTTAATTGCTTGTATGCACAATAAAAAAGCAAAAATGATTTCGGCAAACGGTATGAAATTTATGCTAAAATCACAAATTAAGGTCAATGAGCTTCGAAAACAATATGCGAAAAAAAACGGTATAAACTATGATATTATCTTGATGTTGCGTCCGGATATTTATTTATATTCCGATTTAGATATAAATAAAATTGTAAAAGAATGTAATGCGGTTATAGATTATCCGGCTCGATATTGTGTCGGTAATGCTCTAAAAAAAAGCGGAACATGTGCTTTTACAAGCGATATGTTAAGTGATGTGTTTTATTTGGCGACACCTTCGAGTATGGATTTAATTGTTGATGCATTTAAAAACATAAAATTTGAAAAATTTGCTGACAAACTGTGGACACCCGAAAATCTGATTACCAATATCTTATTTAAAAAAGGAATTGCCACATTTGCTTTGTTATATTTTTTTAATCGAGATTTTGAAATTATCAGAGGTTCGTATTGCGGCAAAGAAAAACGAAAAAGATTTATAAGCTTTAAACTCTCGCATAAAACTTTAAGACTACACTTATTCGGTTTTATGACCAAAAATTTGGTTTCAATGGACTTTCACATAGTTAACTTGTTTAACATAGATTTTTCAATAGGAAAGCCTCATGCAAAATGCTGAATTGATAAAATCGTTAACAGGACATTCCGGTTGCGGTTTAAATTTATATAAAAAAGACGATAAATTTTTTTTAAGAAAAGATTCGGGCGATTGTTCATACAATCGACGTTTAAAAAAACAATATATTAAGCAAAACAAATTTTTGCTAAACGGTATAAAAACTCCGACAATTTATAATCACGGACACGAAAACGGCTTGTTTTATTTTGATATGGAATTTTTAAATGGTATAACCTTAGCCGAATATATGTCAAATATTAAAATTAAAGAAATTAATTCGCTTATCAGTTTGTTATTTAAATCTTTGCCGGTTGAAAGTTCTAAAATTTTGCCCGATACCGATGCTATATTTAAGAAAAAAATCAGGCAAATTAAAACAAAACTTCGCCCAAGTGACAGCCAAGCCTTAATTGCAGTTGAAATGCTCGAAAATTTTGATTTTTCAAAGGTGCCGTTTAGCTATTGTTGCGGCGATTTGACCTTGGAAAACATTATGCTTGATGATAACAAACAAATTTATTTAATTGATTTTCTTGATTCTTTTTATAATTCATGGATGATTGATGTGGCAAAACTTTTGCAAGACTTAGAGCTTCATTGGTCTTATAGAAATCAGGAAATTGACTTTAACTTATCCATGCGTTTGGCAGTAGCAAAAGAAGCCTTGTTGGAAAATATTGCCGAATATGAAAATGCCAAAGAAAACATCTGCGCCATTTATCACATTTTACTGTTAAACATCTTGCGCATAATTCCTTATGCCCAAGATGATAAAACGCATTTGTTTTTAAAAAATGCCTTAAATAAAATTATACAAACCATCAAACAAACGGAGAAAAATTGATATGTGTACTCTTATAATTCCCTGTGCCGGAAAATCGAGCCGTTTTCCGAATATGAAACCTAAATGGATGTTAACTCACCCTGACGGCAAACTTATGATTGAAAAATCTTTGGAAGGTATAAATTTTGATGATTTCAAACGTATAATTATCACTATTGTTAAACCGCATGATGAAAAATATGATGCCAAGCTTATTTTGGAACAAGTTTTTTTGCATAATAAAAAAATTGAAATTTGTGTATTGGAAGATTTTACGCAAAGCGCAAGCCAGACCATATATTTAACCATACAAAAAATGAACATACAAGGCGCTTTTGTGATAAAAGATTCGGATAATAAGGTTTTGTTTGATATGCCCCAAAAAATCAAAAATGCAATTGTCGGATTTGATTTAGCCAAACATCCGAATATTGCAAATATTCAGGCAAAAAGTTTTTTGATTGTAAATGAGCAAAATATTATTCAGGACATCATCGAAAAGCAAGTGGTGTCAAAGTATATTTGTCTTGGTGTTTATATGTTTGAAAAGGCGTTTGATTTTATACAAGCTTATGAAGAATTAAGCCAAAAAAATGTCAAAGGAGAAATGTTTGTCAGCCACATAATTTCTTATATGCTAACTTGTGGTAACACCATATTTACAGCCATTATGGCTAACTTTTTTGAAGATTGGGGAACATTATCCGAATGGCGCAATGTTCAAAAAAAGCACCGTACATATTTTGTTGATGTTGATGGTGTCATACTTAAAAATTCAGGTAAATACGGCATTATAAATTGGAGCAACAATAAAACGGTTTTACAAGAAAATATCAAAAGCTTAGTTGAACTGCAAGAAAGCGGTGCGCAAATTGTTATCACCACATCAAGGACGGAAGAATATCGAGAAGATTTATTAAAAATCTTAAACAACAACGGTATTTTTCCCTATGCCGTTTTAATGGGTCTAAATCACGCATCAAGAGTAATTATAAACGATTTTGCCCCGACTAATCCGTATCCGTCAGGCATAGCCATAAGCTTACCCAGAAACGCTGATATTAAAGATTATTTATAAAGGATAAAACAATGAATATTTTAATCACCGGAGGTGCCGGTTTTATAGGCTCCGAGCTTGGAAAATTTTTAGTTACACAAGGTCATAATGTCAAAATATTGGACAACTTGGAATATGGATATAAAGACAATTTTGAAGATAACGAAATCTTAAAAAACAATTTTATAAAAGCTGATATTCGTAATAATGACTTTGAAAAATACTTAAAAGATGTTGATGTTTTGTATCATTTTGCCGGAATATCAGCATTGCCCGAATGCGAATCAAATCCTTATAAAGCTTTTGATGTAAATACATCGGGAGTGGCAAATGTGTTAAATGCGTGCAGAAATTCTGAAGTTAAAAAAATTATTTTCGCCTCTACTTCGGCGGTTTATGAAAATAATTGCCATAATGATTATCACAAAGAAACCGACATTGTTTGTCCTAATCTTATTTATGCAACCTCAAAATATTGTGCCGAACAAATTTGCAAATCGTATGCGCAAAACTATGATATGGATATCATCATTTGCCGATTTTTTAATGTATTCGGCCCACATCAAGACTTTAGGCGAAAGTATCCGCCGTTTACAAGTTATATCATAAAAAATGCTTTGAACGGTCAAATACCTACAATATACAACATTGAGGATTGCAAACGAGATTATATCTATATTGATGACTTAATGCAGTATCTTTACAAAATGGTCGTCTCAAATAAAAAATACAAGGCCGAAATATTTAATCTGGCCACTTCAAATGCGTATAGTGCTCTCGAAATTGCTCAAACCGTATATAAAATTTTGGGAAAAGAATTTGTTTTTCAAACCGGAAATGCCGATAATTTTTGGGATAAATATACCGATTTGTTTAATCAAAACTACAATCTTAATCGTTTAAGAGTAAAACAAGAGGTGTTTAAACATTGCTTAGGAAACGGTCAAAAAGTTGCAAACGAATTTGATTATAAAGCAAAAACAAGTTTAAAAGATGGTTTGAGTCAAATTATTGAATATCAAAAAAATTATAAAGGATAAAAAAATGGCAAATATCAGTTCAAAAGATGTTTCAATTGTTGTGCAAGGCAAAAATATTATCGACCATACAAAAAAATGTTTGGAAAGTTTGCGCAAAAATTTTCCTTATGCCGAAATTATATTTTCAACTTATGACGATGAAGATGTTTTTGGCCTTGATTTTGATGTTTTGGTGCAGTCTGTTGACCCGAAGGCAACTTATTTAAGCGGTAAAATGTATAACAATATTAACCGCATTTTAACTACTACCAAAGCCGGACTTGAAAAAGTTAACCGACAATATTGTTTGAAGATACGCTCAGACTTGATGTTTGATAACGATAAAATTTTATCCGATATCGCTTCCCAATTTCCGTTAAGAGATAAACAATATAGCATATTTAAAAAGCGAGTTTTGTTTTATTGTTTATGGAGCCGAAAATTTGAATATATCGACAACAAATATTATATACAAACACCGTTTCACTTAAGCGATTGGCTTTGTTTTGGTTTAAGCGAAGATATAAAAAACTTTTTTAGCGACATACCTTTAACCGATGAGCCTGATTATTCATATTATTTTAAAAATTCCGAGAACAGAGTGCAATATATGTTTGAGCCTAATGTAACTTGGAAATTTCCGCCGGAACAATATTTTACCACCTGCTTTTTCGGTCGTTTTTTTGAGCAAGCCAATATGAAATCATTGCAAGATGTAACAGTTGAACAAGTTGAACTTTCGCGAAGAATTTTTGCTTCAAATGTGGTGGTTTGCGGATATAAAGAATGTGGCGCATATATTCAAAAACATGAGTATAAATTTGTATCAAAAAATATAAATTGGCTCAAGGGTGTTTGGCTAAGCGGTGTTTATCGTTATGCCGATTTTTTATCCGATTATAAAAAATATTGCGATAAAAATTTTAAAATTCCTAATGTTTATTTGTGGACATTAAATCAGCAAATCGATAGCGATGCTGTGAAACTGAGTAAACATTACAAAACTTTTATGCAACCGATAAGAGTGGTTCTAAAATGGTTGGAACAGTTTTTTGCTGTTGTTTTTTATATCATAAAAATAGGGTTTGCTACGATAAAGCTATATTTTAGCGGTAAATAGTATTATATAATAACTTATTTAGAACTACATTTTGTATAGCGACTTGACAAATATTTTAAAAATTGTTAGACTACAACTGCTTTATGCAATTTTTGTGTCACTAAATATTGTTGTTTATGAAGAAAATTATTATTTTTTTATTCGCAGTTGCATTAACTGTGCCATGTTTTGCTCGTAATTGGTATGTTCTGGAATTAAAAATTTATCGCGACGATGCATTGTCGCTTTTTAATGCTAAGAATGAGCGAAATTCTGTTATGGTTGAACTTCCGGTCGATAAAGATTTATTTGAGACGGTGAAAGTTGGAGATATCCTTCAAAAAAATGAAGTTTATCGTAGTGCGTTTTCTGTTATACCATCTTTTTTTAAGACATTTTATATTAAGGTCTTAAGAAAAAAAGTTGTAAAATTTGATAATTATCTGGAAGATCCAAGCGATAAATTATATATATTGCAATTACGAAGTCAAAAATATGAAACATTTTCATTTAATATAAAAAATGAACGAAATGCCATGTTTTTTGAAATTCCCGTTGATAAAAAATTTTACGACAAACTACGTGTCGGAGATGATATAGCCAATCAGGAAGTGTATAGTAGTGCTTTTAGCATTATTCCCGAGCTTTTTTCTGAAATACTCGTAACTGTTGAGAAAAAACGTGTAGTTCCGAAGAGGTGATTATAGCTGACGGAGAAAATGCCGTATTGTTTTAACCACAATTAGATGGTTGTTATATAAAAAAGCTTTCACTGTTGTGAAAGTTTTTTGTTTTAACATAGATATTTATTTGTTATTATTTTTTTAAAAAATACTTGATTTTTATTTTCTCGCAAATTATTGTGTTTCTGATAAAAGGCATTGTGCCGGTTTAGCTCAGTTGGTAGAGCAACGCATTCGTAATGCGTGGGTCGAGTGTTCGAGTCACTTAACCGGCACCAGATTTAAAACATTTGCATATAGGTTAAATATCCAAGTCATCTACAAATTTAGCTCGTTCAACAATAAACTTGAATCTGAGTTCGGGGTTTTTCCCCATTAGTTGTTCAACTCTGCATCTGGTTTCAAAAGCATCTTCTTTGCCTTCTTCTGTACTTGTATTCGGAAGTGTCACTCTTAACAAAATACGATTGTTTTTATCCATGGTTGTTTCTTTTAATTGCATAGCGCTCATTTCACCCAAACCTTTAAATCGACTGATATCCGGTTTTTGATTGCCTTTTAACACTTTTGCTAAGATTTTATCTTTTTCTTCATCATCAAGAGCATAGTAGTTTTTACCGCCAACCACAATTTTATACAAAGGTGGAGTGGCAATATATAAGTGGCCGTTTTCAATCAGCTTTGACATGTGTTGATAGAAAAATGTCATCAATAAAGATGTAATATGTGCTCCATCAACATCGGCATCGGTCATAATTATGATTTTTTCATAACGCAAATTTTCTTCTTTATAATTTTCTTTAACACCGCAACCTAAAGCCTCAATCATATCTTTGATTTCTTGGTTTTGTGTAATGCGTTCAATGGAAGCACTGGCCACATTTAAAATTTTTCCTCTTAACGGCAAAATGGCTTGGGTTACGCGGTCACGCCCTTGTTTAGCCGAACCACCCGCAGAATCTCCCTCAACAATAAAGATTTCGGTATCTTCGGCGGCTGCCTGCGAACAATCAGCCAGTTTACCCGGAAGTCTGAGCCTTTTGGTCGGTGTTTTGCGTTGTTGCACTTTTTCTTCTTTGCGTTTTTTTCTAAGCTCGGCTCTATCAATGACATATTCGAGCAATGCAGACGCATTTTCAGGATCAGAAGACAACCAGTGGTCAAACGAATCTTTAATGGCATTTTCTACCAAACGAGTTGCTTTGGCCGAGGTGAGTTTGTCTTTTGTTTGTCCCTGAAACTGCGGGTCGGTGATAAACACCGAAAGCATAATGGCCGCATCACTCAAAAAATCTTCCGCGGTGACATTGGATGCTTTTTTAATATTTGCCATGTCGGCATATTCTTTTAAGCCCTTAAGCAAAGCATTCTTAAAACCTTGTTCGTGTGTTCCGCCAAACGGAGTTACCACCGTGTTGCAATATGAATAACAAAATCCGTTTTCGTCTTCAGGCCAAGTAATAGCCCATTCAACTCGTCCTTCACCATGTGCAAGCTCGGAATCGCCGAAGAACATAACTCTGTTGATTGTTGTTCTGCTACCGATTTGATAGTTTAAGAAATCTCGTAAACCGCTAGGAAAATGAAGTTCGCTTTCAAATGGTGTGGTATCGCCCTCGGTTATCAACTCAGGTGCGCATTTGAATAAAATTTTTATACCTTTGAACAAAAAGGCTTTAGAACGAGCCATACGATAAATTCTGTTTGGAATAAAGGCCGATGAACCGTTAAAAATCTCCTCATCGGGTTTAAATGTAATGCTTGTACCCCGTCTGTTTGGTGCATTTCCGACCAATTCTAAGCCGGTTACGGGTTTTCCTTTTGAATATATCTGACGATAAAGCTTTTTATCACGAGCAATTTCAACCGTTAAGTTTTCGGACAAAGCATTAACAACCGATAAACCTACACCATGCAAACCTCCTGAAACTTTATATACACTGGAAGAAAACTTACCGCCGGAGTGAAGTGTGGTCATAATTACCTCCAATGCTGATTTATCCGGATATTTCGGGTGTTTGTCAACCGGAATACCTCGTCCGTTATCGGTTATGGTAACAGAATTGTCGGCATTTATGCAAACTTCAATCCGATTGGCATAACCTGCAACCGCCTCGTCCATGGAGTTATCTAAAATTTCAGCTACTAAGTGATGCAATGCTTGTTCATCTGTTCCGCCGATGTACATACCGGGTCGATGACGAACAGGCTCCAAGCCTTCCAAAACTTCAATGTCTTGAGCCGAATATTCTGTCTTTGCAGGGGTTGTTGTTTCAAATAAGTCTGCCATTATGTCCTCTAAATCCGAATTTTATATGCGCCGTAGGATATAATATTTTTGTACAATTCTCAAGCAAAAAACCCTCAAAATAAACAAGTTTAAGCTGTTTAATTCTTAAAAATGTGATGTATTGTTTTTTAGAACAATCTTTATGATATAATATATAAAACAATATATTACAACGTAAAACCCCTCTGAATTTCATTTCAGAGGGGTTTTGATATTGCTTAGGTTATTGTTAATAAATCTTATTTCAAGATTTTAGAAACAACACCGGCGCCAACTGTTCTACCACCTTCACGGATAGCAAAACGCAAGCCTTCGTT
>JAFTYO010000049.1 GCA_017464685.1 Alphaproteobacteria bacterium | reverse complement strand
TTTTCATATTGACCTCCAATTAGGTTTTTTGCGTCTTGGCAGACCGCAAAAGTTTAACCTAATTGGAGCGCTTTGACAATATCATCGCTATAAGCTTTTCTGAACCACGCGTCTAACGCGTGGTTTTCTGTATACAAAAAACGGCTCTTAAAAAATTAAGAGCCTTTTGTTTTATCCAAATGTGACAATGGTGGGACATTAAAGATAAACCCCATATAGCATTACCTTCTATATCATCTGTTTCTTGTAACTTGGCTAAATCTTATAGTAGATGTTGCAGAAAAATATATCAAAGAGTCGCTTGATAGCACTGTTAATCAAACTCTAAAAGAAATTGAAATTATTTGCGTTAATGATGGCTCTACCGATAATTCTTTGCAAATTTTAAAACAATATGCAACAAAAGATAATCGTATTACAATCTTATCTCAACCAAATTCTCGGTTAGGAACAACCAGAAATGCAGGTACTACGCTTGCTACAGATCAATATATTACTTTTCTTGATGCAGATGATTTTTTTGAGTTGAATATGCTTGAAAAAAGTTATGAAAAAGCTCGGTTAACCAATTCTGATATTGTAGTTTGGCGTGTAAAAGAATATAATAATATTGCAAAACAATTTAGAGAGTTAGAATGGGCCGTTCGTCCGGAACTGTTTAAATATCGTGATAAAGTAAATACTGTTTCCGATTTTGGTGAATATTTATTTCAGGCATTTTCATTTGTTACATGGAATAATATAATTTATTTGCAATTGATAAATCGTTTAAATATTCGTTTTGGCGGAACTTTGAACACTACGGATTTGTCTTTTATATGCGCAGCTATGGTATCTGCCGACAAAATTTCTTTGGTTGATGAAGTTCTTGTCAGTTATAGGGTAAATAATCCGGAATCTTTACAGGGAAGCAAATATCAATCTTGGGAAAGCCCTTGCTTGGCACTTGTTGAGCTTAAAAAGTTTTTGACAGACAATGGTATTTACGAACAACACAAAAAATATTTCGTAAATATGGTGTTAAAGCTTTGTTTGTATTACTTACAAACAATGAATGATAAAGATTCTTCGGAAATGACCGAGGCTTTATTAAACAAATATTTCAAGCTATCGGATATGCAAAATTTAGTAGCAGAACATGTATATGATAATGGATTTTATCAAGAATATAAGAAATTAACAAAGTAGTTAAAATTATAAAACATAATGTATGTACGGTAGGTTTTATAATTTAATACACTTAAGTGCGTGATATCAAAGCAACATAATTATCTGCCAACATTAGTAAGAGACATAGCTTGAGCAAAAGAAATAGTCCTTGTTTCCATATTTTCTCTTACTTTCTGAATTTTTTGTTGTGCAATATGCGCATTTTCCTTTGTAACATCAACGTAACCTTCGTCTGTCAACACAATCAATTTATTGTTTTTTATGGCAATGCCTGCACGATTAAACGCGATATCTGCTGATCTATTACCATCTTTATCAATTCGACTAATATGACTTACCGAACACCCATCTTTGCCCAAAGTTCTGATATAACTTCTACCATATTCATTAATTACTGTTTGAGCTTTCATTTGTGTTTTGACATCCATTCCGATATCCAAAACCAATGTATAAGCTTCTCTTAACACCCCTAAAGTAGCCTCATCAGATGTATTTTCTCTACATTGGCTTATAACTTTTAGGATATCATGTTTAGCACCAGCTTCTTTTTTAGAATCATTAAATACATACGTTTCACTTTTAATGTTATCTGTAGCAGTTGTAGCTCCAGCATCCGGAGCCGCCACACCGGCCCCGACAACGGCACTTAAACCGAGAGCCAACTTCATAGCTTTTATTTCAGCGTTAGTAACCATAATTTTCATCCTTTCAAGTCTATATCAATTTTTTTAAGACTATCATAATTATTATTTTTTTGTCAACATCTTTTTCTTTATTCTTTATAAATTATGTTAACAAACACCCCTTAGCCAATCGGTTAAGGGGTGTTTTTATTTTAAGTTTAACTATTTTAGAATCCCATACCACCGGGCATTCCACCTGGCATACCGCCGGCACCACCGCCACAATGACATTCTTTTGTCGGTTTTTCGGTAACCATAGCTTCTGTGGTGATTAACAATCCGCCGACCGATGCTGCATCTTGCAAAGCCGTTCTTACAACTTTAGTCGGGTCAACAATACCGGCTTTAATCATATCGGTATATTCGCTTTTTTGGGCATTGTAACCAAAGTTGGTATCTTTGCTTTCCAAAAGTTTGCCGACAATTACTGCTCCGTCAACACCTGCGTTTTCAGCAATTTGACGAATAGGAGCCTGAATTGCCTTACGAATAATGTTAATACCGGCTTTTTGATCTTCGTTTTGAGGATTTAAATCATCAAGAACTTTTGAAGCATATAATAAGGCTACGCCACCACCAGCAACAACACCTTCTTTAACAGCAGCTCTTGTTGCATTTAACGCATCGTCAATGCGGTCTTTTTTCTCTTTAACTTCAACTTCTGAAGAACCGCCAACACGAAGAACTGCAACACCGCCTGAAAGTTTACCTAACCGTTCATTTAATTTTTCACGGTCGTAATCAGATTTTGTAACTTCAATTTCTTGTCTGATTTGAGCAGTTCTGGCTTTAATTTCTTCTTTATCTCCAGCACCGTCAATGATTGTTGTGTCATCTTTTGTAACTTCGATTCGTTTTGCTGTACCAAGCATATCTAATGTTACATTTTCAATTTTCATACCAAGTTCTTCAGAAACAACCTGACCGCCGGTTAAAATTGCCATATCTTGCAACATTGCTTTTCTTCTGTCACCAAAACCGGGGGTCTTAACGGCACAAACTTTCAAACCGCCTCTGATACGGTTTACAACCAATGTTGCCAAGGCTTCACCTTCAATATCTTCTGCTACGATAAGAAGCGCTCTGCCTGATTGAACAACCGCTTCCAATACCGGTAATAAAGGTTGTAAACTTGAAATTTTTTGGTCATAGAACAAAATAAACGGATTATCATATTCGCAGTTCATTTTTTCGGCATTAGTCATAAAGTATGGAGATAAATAACCTCTATCAAATTGCATACCTTCAACCACATCAAGTTCTGTATCTAAACCTTTAGCATCTTCAACAGTGATAACACCGTCATTGCCTACTTTTTCCATTGCTCTTGCCAAGTATTCGCCGATAGATGTATCTCCGTTAGCAGAAATTGTGCCTACTTGAGCAATTTCTTCTGATGTTTTAATTTCTTTAGAACGAGATTTTACATCTTCAACAACTGCTTCCACAGCCATATCAATACCACGTTTTAAGTCCATCGGGTTGATGCCGGCGGCAACTGCTTTGCAACCTTCTTTAATAATTGCTTCGGCTAATACGGTTGCAGTTGTTGTTCCATCGCCTGCTTTGTCGGCTGTTTTTTGAGCAACTTCTTTAACAAGTTGAGCGCCCATATTTTCAAACTTGTCGGCAAGTTCAATTTCTTTTGCAACAGAAACACCGTCTTTTGTAATTTTGGGTGCGCCATAAGATTTGTCTAACATAACATTTCTGCCTTTTGGACCTAATGTAACCTTTACGGCTTTTGCTAAGGTTTCAACACCTTTTAACATTTTAGAGCGAGCATCACTGCCAAATTCAATATCTTTTGCTGCCATAATAAAAAATCCTTTCCTTATTGAATTATACCAAGTAAATCTTCTTCACGAATCATCAAAAAGCTTTCGCCGTCTAATTTGATTTCAGTGCCGGCATATTTAGCGAATAGAACTTTATCGCCTTGTTTAACAGTTAAGGCTATAACTTTTCCGTCAGGTGCGATTTTGCCTGTTCCAACTGCTTCAACAATACCTTCTAATGGTTTTTCTTTTGCTGTATCAGGGATAATGATTCCGCCAGATGTTTTTGTAACTTCTTCAACTCTGCGAACCAAAACTCTATCGTGTAAAGGTTTAATTTTCATTTTTATTTCTCCATAAAATTTTTACTAATACTTTAGTTAGTGTTTCAAAACAGACTTGTCAAGAAGTAAAACATAAAATCTGATACAAAAAAACTCCTTATTATAAAAATCAATAAGGAGTTTTTTGTTAGCGATAACTTACAATCGGCTGTTTACCTAATTGTGCTTTAAGGATAATTTTTGCTTCTTCTTTGGTAAAAGGAGGTGTGCATTTTACTTCTTTATGGGTTTTGGGCGTTGTCGGATAAACAATTACAACATCATCATTATCAAGCAAAAGATAAGCAAAAGGCACAGTAGCAACACAAGAACTGTATGCACTAAAGTGAAAATACCAGACTCCGTTTGCAATAAAACTTGCTACGACTTTGCCGTTTTTTTCAGGTGTAACCGGAGGAGGTGTTACTTGAACTGGAGCAGTGTTTTGTTCGGTATCAACGCTTGTGGTTGGCTCTGCCGGATTTTTATTTGTACCATATGTGGCACAAGCATAGGCCCCACCAAAAAAACAAACTATCCAAATTAAAATAATAAAAATAGTTTTTTTCATAAATAATAATTTTTTAAGTACAACATAATTTTGATTATGTTGTACTTAAAGCATATTATGTTAAAAAAATCAATCTTTTTTTATAAACCTAACTGAAGCATAACCTCTTTTTTGAGAGCCAAATTATCAATTTTTCCGGTTGCAGTTGTTGGAATTGTATCTTTAATTAAAATGGTTCTCGGAAGATACAGCTCGGGATAACCATTGTTTTTAATAAATTTTCTCAGCATTTCAATAGTAAGACTTTCATCTGTTGTCATCACAACAATTTGTTCTCCTTTATGTTCGTGTGGAACAGCAACAACTCCGCAAGCAAAATCTTCGTTATCGTTAAAGGCCTTATAAATCATATCTTCAACTGCTTTCAACGATACCATTTCACCCCCAATTTTTGCAAAACGTTTAATACGGTCTTTTATTGTAATAAAGCCGATTTCATCAATTTCAACTACATCACCGGTGTTATACCACCCATCAACTGGTGGAACTAAAACACCTGGGTTGTCAGCTAAAATATATCCTTTCATCACATTAGGACCTTTAACAACAAGTTCTCCACCTTTTTCTATACCATCAATCTTTTCCAGTTTACATTCCATACCGGGACAAAGTTTTCCTATGGTACCAAACTTGTTAAACACCATATTGTTACCGGCAACTGCAGGAGAACATTCGGTTGTTCCATATGCTTCCATCAAACGAATTCCTAATTTTTCATTTAAGATATTTCTGGTTTCAAGTTTAACACCTTCTGCACCGGCATAAACCAAACGAAGAGAAGCAAAATCAAGTGGATGAGAGATTTTTGCGTAACTTTTAAAAAATGTATCTGTTCCTATCATAATGGTTGCGCTTAATTCATACAATAAGTCACTGATAACCCTAAAATGCAAAGGCGACGGATATAAGAACACTTTAGCGCCTTGATAAAGAGCAAACAGGGTACCAAGAACAAGGCCGAAACTATGGAAAATCGGCATTGAGTTTAAGATAACATCACTTCGGTTTAAGGTTTCAAAAGTTGCAATTTGCCATACATTTGAAACAATGTTTCTATGTGAAAGCACCACCGCTTTTGGCGCACCTTCTGAACCAGAAGTAAATAAAATAGCAGCGCTGTCATCAACCGAAGCCTTATAAGGCACATATTTTACCTTATATTGTAAATAAGCCAAAATTTTTGCCCAAATTGAAACCTTTTTAACTGTTTCTTCCAGATAGTAAACTTCAAAACCTTCATCTTTAACGGCCTCAATAACCGTTTCCAAACCTGCTTTTTTTATAAACATTTTTGAAGTAACGACTTTTTTGCTTTTAACGGTTTTTAATCCGCTTACAATATTTTTAACACCGGCACTGAAATTAATCATTACCGGCACTTGTCCATACGCATTAAAGCCGAAAAACGCACAAATTGCCGCCACGGAGTTAGGCAACATTAAACCTATTGGTTCCTGAGGCTCAGAGCGTTTATAAAAGAATCGTCCTAAAACATATGATGCAAGCATAATATCCTTGAAACTTTTGGGCTTTCTGGAAATATCTTCCACCACTTTCGGTCTTACCAATCCGAAATATTTTTTGGCGTGCCTTTTGGCTGATTTAATAAGCTGGGTAAACACCGTTAAACTAGAGTCATACATAGAATTAAATGCTTGCTGGCGCATAATCATATAAATTTCGTTAGAAATGTGGTTGCGTTGATGTCTTAATTCTTCTTTTAATTTAAGCGGACGCGGAGCATCTACTACAATTTTGCATCTGGGAAAATAGTGATGAGGAAGTTTGCCGCCGGTTTTGGAAAAATATGACCAATATTGCAAACCGTTAATCCACACCGGAATCACCGGAGCATCGGTTTTGTCGGCCAAAAGTCCAGCAGACTCATAAATTTTCATAATATTGCCGTTGGTTGTCATTCGACCTTCGGGGAAAATTACGCATAATCTTTCAGAATTAACTTCTTCAATTAAATGTTTTAAGTCCGGAATATCCAAATTGCCATATTCCATAATATCAGCCGTTTTCATAAACAAACGCACCCAATAGTTACGATAAAGTTGTCCGTGCAAAGCAAAAATAGGCTTACCAGGTAAAAAAGCAAACAAAACTATGGGGTCAACATATGACACATGGTTTGAAATGTAGATACCTTTTTTAGGTAAATTTTTTAAGTCAAAATTTAATTCAAAGCGAACTTTAAATATTTTGAAAAAACATCTTAAACAAAAACGAACAACATCTTGTAACATGGCAAGCCTTTCTTTTAACCACAACCACGCAAAGTGTATAACAGATTAAGCCTTATGTAAAGTAGGCACTTTTGAGATACTATTGAGAAAAAAACTTTTTGTATACCTCTTGACAAATACGATAATATGGTCTAACCTCGGTTTCAATAAATATATAATTTTTATATTATGAGAACATCTATAAAGCAAAAGGCAATACATTGCCTTGGAGGTGGATTTTATCCGCGGCATGTAGTAAAAAAGTTTTTGAGCAAACAGCAGAACAGAAACGCCGGCAGTTGGGTGAAAATTCTCGATGACCCGCAGATTTTAACTCGTTATATTTACTGTAGAGATATGAAATTCTACGGATATACGGAGAAAACTGAGCGTTGCAAAAGAGCTTATTACAGGTCTTGTGGTGTTACACCCAAAAAGATAGAGAACTTCTTACACTTGAACAACGAGTTGTTACTTGATGTGTATGAAAACACCACTCATGAGAAACTTAAGAGCTACTACAAGGCTCTTGCTTGCTTAAACGGAATTGAACCTAAGGCAAGTTGTTTTCTTTATGAGCACCGCAAGATGGAGGAACTTGTTCACAAGCTTCAGGCTAAGCTCATCAACTCGTTTACAAACGAAGCTCCGTCAACCGAAGACTTGAGGAACTTTGTTATAATTTCGGTGTTGTTCTCTGAAGGCGACTTGCTGCACGATGAGGTCACCAAAGACAGTTTTGTAAAGCTCTGTACTATGTGCTAAACAATCTCACCTGCCCCGTTACAACAACGGCGCAGGTTTTTTAGTATCTTTTATAAAGTTATAAATTATCAAAAAGAGGACGGCCTTGTACCATACGTGTCATTTGCGTTTCAATGGCGGTTGCCAAGTTTATTTTTCCGCTTTTTATAATACTTCTTACTTGACAACCTTTTGTTGTATCCGGATTAGCAAATACAAATCTTAAAAAAGGAAGCTTATGTCCCACCCCTTTTAAACTTTGATGCATTATGGCAAGCATACCTCTTGATAATAGGTCATATGCTAAATCTTCACTCATATCTGATGCAGAGGCATATTTTACCATTGAATTTATCGCATCAGTGATATTGTTGGCATGAATTGTGGATAAAACTAAGTGTCCTGAAGTGGCAGCACGTAAACACTCACTCGCCGCATCGGGAGTTCTAATTTCACCAACCAAAATATATCTCGGTTTGGAACGGAGTGCCGATTTTAAACAATCTCCCCAATTATTATTAACAATTTGCGTTTGTTTACATAATCCAAAAGAACCGTTCAAAGCCGTATATTCGCCATCTAAAGGCATTTCTGAAGGATCTTCAATAGTATAAGCGAAACCTCCTTCTCGAATTAAAAACTCTTTTAACAACGCTGAAATTGATGTGGTTTTACCTGATCCTGTTGCACCTGCCCATAAAATTAAACCTGAAGTTCTACTTAATGTTGCAAGATAATTTACAAGATCTTTTCGATAACCTAATTGAGCAAAATTCGGTACTTCATATGGCATTTTTCGAATACAATATTGAATGCCGTTAATTGTTATGATTCTTTCAACACGAAATAACACACCTTCATATGAAACAGAATAGCTTGAATTTCCTTCATAAGACGATTCTACCAGTTGATAAAAAACATCAAAATCTACAGGCTCAAATATCTGAAGCCCGTTCTCCGTCAAAGTGTCCGGAATATATGCAACTTTTTCAGGTGTGATGTAAATATCGGAAAAGAAAATATCATTAATTTTGGTCATAACAATTCCTTAAAGTATTAAATCATATTTACTATATTAACTCAAAGAATTTTATTTTCAACAAAAAACCGGCATTAAAGCCGGTTTTTAACAAATATATCACATTATTTATGCGAATTTATCCATTCCACAATGGTTGCTTGCGAATTAAAACCGACTTTGACATCAATTTGTTTACCATCTTTGAACAAAAACATTGTCGGAATGGAGCGAATTGCATATTGTGTTGCCGTATTCGGTGCTTCATCAACATTCATCTTGCAAATTTTTAATATGTCGCCAAGTTCTTTGCCAACTTCTTCCAAAACCGGTCCCAACTGACGGCAAGGTCCACACCATTCTGCCCAAAAATCTACCAAAACCAAACCTTTAGAGTTTAATACTTCTGTTTCAAACTGAGAGTCGCTAATATTAAGCATTTGTCTTCCTTCCAATAAAAATTAAATTTATCCTGATATAGTTATTTTATACTGATATTAAAGGTAATTTTTTTTCAACACAACCTTTAAATTAATTAATTTTCATCAAATTTGCGGTATTGGTCCAAAGAATGTATGTTTCAACAATTTTTTGCGGATAAATTTTTTCCATAAGCTGTTTATAAATATCAAGTTGCTTTAAATAAGCCTTAGGAACAGACGAAATATTATCTGCTGCCGGCCTATTGGTCTTAAAATCTACAATGATAACTTTGTTGTCGGTTATTACCAAACGGTCAATTTGTGCGGAGATTATTTTATCGTTAATTTCTCCCGCAATAGGAACTTCGGCTCTGGAAAACCTTGAAAATATTTCTTTAAATTCGGGCTTTGTCAGCAAAGTGATAATTTCTTTTCTGATTTGCAACAAAGAAACCTTATTTAGTTTATCGGTGTTTTTTTCCAAATATACATCTATGGCCTTAATTTTATCTTCCAAGGAACAATCAACAGGCAAATATTGTAGCAAGGAGTGTATCAAGACACCTCTTGCATAATAATGTGAATTGTCTTTTAACGGAGAACTGACACAGATTGGGTCTTCATCATCTGGTTTTGATGGTGAATACGGTTTTGCAAGCGGACTTTCTTTTTTGGTTTTTTCATATATCCAATTTTGCGTATTTATCGATTCGGTTTTTCGATTCGCAGTTGATGTTGCTTCAATATCAATTTCTTGCTCGCAAGAATATACCAAAGATTTGTCATCGTTTTTAATACCGATATTTTTTAAAGCCTGCTCACATAATCCGTACCACGAATTTTCATCAACTTTGTCATCGTTTTTATAACCGGCAATATAAAGTCTGTCTTCGGCTCGGGTTAAGGCAACATATAACAAGCGCCTGTATTCGTCATAAGCATCTTTACAATTTGATTGATGAATGTCGTTGCAAACAGTATCGTATTTACTTGCTGATAAAGGATAATAGACCAACTTTTCATCAAAAAGTATGTCCTCACCTTTTTTAATGTTAGGAAGTCTTATTGTGTCCGGAATGATAACAATGGGAGCTTGCAAGCCTTTTGAGCCATGTGCGGTCATAATGCGAACTGCGTCATTTTGTGCTTGCTCAAGTTCTCGTTTGATTTGTATTTGCCCTTTTTTAATCCATTGCATAAAAGTTTGTAAATCGGGTGTGTGGTCTTTTTCAAAATTCAGGCTTAAGTTTATAAATTCATCAATAGCGTCTTCGGCTTCCGATCCTAAACGAGATAAAAATTTTTCACGTCCTTTTAAGGTGGTTAAAACATAATTGAACAATTCAAAAGGTCTTGCATAATCGGCTTTTTTAAGCAAATCGGACAACTCTTGATAAATAGTTTTATATTCTTTGTTTGTTCGTAACCTATTAAACAAACTTTGCGATTGTCGATTATGGCAAAGCTCAAACAAATCGTCATCATTGAGCTTGTAAAGAGGTGATTTTAACACTTCGGCCAAGCTTAAATCATCAGAAGGCAACAACAAAAAATTTGTCAGCGATAACAAATCTTGCACTGCAATTTGCTCCAAAATTTTGAGCTTATCAACACCGGTGACATTAACCCCGATGCTTTTACACTCTCTGACAAATTCTTCAATAAACGAGTTTCTTCTTTGTACCAACAGCATAAAATCATGATAACACACAGGCCGATTTTTTGATTGTAGGACATCCTTATTTTCAACCATATTTTTAATTTTTTGCGCAATCATGGTGGCCAGTTTTGCGCTTGCCGATTGTTTGGTTTTGCGTTCTATCGGCGGATACCACACATCATCTGCGGATGATTGCTCAACCAGCAAAGGCCACAATTGAACTTTGCCGGCTTCACCGATTCGATACGGTAAGTGAGCAACTGCCTCATTGTCAATTACCACCCCCGATTTTGCGTTTTCAAGCGAAAACAGATGATTTACATTTTCCAGTACGGCTTTTGTGGAACGAAACGATACATCTAACTTGATTTTTTTGAAATTTTCATCTTTGCGGGCAAAATGTTTGTACATTTTATCAAATTCTTGCGGGTCGGCGCCCTGAAAACTGTAAATAGATTGTTTGCGGTCACCGACGGCAAATATGGTGCGCACAATATCTTTTTGCCCTAATCCGGCAAAAAATTCGTCAGTTACGGCTTTTATAATTGCCCATTGGTTTGGCGATGTATCTTGCGCTTCGTCAATTAAAATATGGTCGATACCGCCATCAAGCTTATAAAGAACCCACTTGGCAATATTGTCTTTTTCCAACAATTTTTTAGTAATTACAACCAAATCTTCAAAGTCTAAGCGAGCATTGTCTTGTTTAAATTTATCATACGCAAAATTTAATTCTTGTGCAATGTTCATTATGGCTTTGGTCGATTGGTACAAATCAATTTTTACTAATAACTCGTCAAAATCAAGTATGTCTTGCGCCATATTTTTCATATCTGCTACAATTTGAGGATATATGTTGATAGCCTCTTTGCAAGCCAACCGACCACGAATTTCTGATTTTGTAACAAACACATTTTTATAAACAGCATAATCAAAATTTTCCAATATTCGATACAAAGAATATGCTCTGGCTTGATCGGTTTTCGAGCTTTGGGCAAGTGCATCGGCAATATTTTTGATTAAGATTTTATCCAAATTGTCGGCAAAATGTTTTAGGGCATCTTCTTTGCTCAATGTGTGCGTGACACCCAGTTTCTCTTGTAGTGCTGATAAAAATTCTCCAAAATTTTGATAGTTTTGTAAAATTTGCGAAAGTTTGTTGCGATTTTGCGTAATTTTTTCCAAAATCTGTGTAAATTTTAGTTCTTTAATGTTTGAAGTTAGCCACGATATATCTTGCCCGATAGCACTTGTCGGTTCATCTTGTGCTTTATAAATTAGCTTATAGCTGATATTATCGAGAGCTTCTTTGGCCAGCATATCGTCCATAACATTAAAATATGGTGCAATTTGTGCTTCTAAAGGAAACCTTTTTAAAATTTCTTCACAAAAACTGTGCATTGTCTGAATTTTTATTCCGCCGAATGTATCCAAAACTTTTGCGAACAAAACCTTTGCTTCTTCCAATAATTTTGCATCGGGCTTACTTGAGGTTATGCCAAAAATTTCTTCACATAATTTTTCTTCCGGAATAACCGCCCATTTGCCGAGTTTTTGCGCAATACGATTGTTCATTTCCACGGCGGCAGCTTTGGTATAAGTTAAGCACAAAATTTTTGCCGGATTCACCCCTTCTAAAAGAAGTCTTAACACCCTATCGGAGAGTACTTTGGTTTTTCCGGTGCCGGCAGAAGCCTCAACCCATACGGAAACATTCGGATTGGCCGCCATATTTTGTTGTTTGCTAGCAAGCTTGCTTAAAGCTTCTTTTTGCTTGGATATGTTAAAATTATCAGTCAAAATCTTCCTCCGTTTGCCACTCTTTTGTACGAGCCAAATGTTCATAATCGGAATATTTCGGCAGATGTTTCGGATTCGGTCTTGCCATATAAGCAGTGGTTTCAAAATCAAATACCGAAATCAGTTTTTTTAAATTTTCCGAGGTTTTTTCCAACAAATTTAAATGGTCATCACAATCGGTTACATTATAACTTACGGCCTTATCATTCAGTTTTAAATATACCAACTCATTAACATCTGATGCTTTCACATGTGTATTTTGATTGTCTTTTTCTTGCACAAAACCGTTTGTTTGAGCAATCAGACCTTCAATCGGAAGTTGCGGAGCATATCCGACGAACACTTCTTTTTTGGAACGAATGCTTCCGGTTTTATAATCAATTACATTAATTTTGCCATCATTTGTAACATCTATTCTGTCGGCTCTTGCCGTTATCTTAAATGTGCCGGCCGGAGCTTCAAACTCAATTTCGCCTTTAACTTCAGGATACACTTTTTTAATATCTTTACGATATCCTTGTTCAAAATTTACAATCCACTCGGCAGTTTTAACAAACATCGGCCACCAAAAAGCTTTTGTTTGTGCGGACATATGAGTTTTTGCAAATTCGTCGGTTGCAATGCTGATTAACTTTTGGTAGGCATCATCTGGAAACTTATCCGAATACAGGTTGTTAAATATCTCCAAAATTCTGTGAACAAGATTGCCGTAATCGGAAGCATCAAGAGGTTGCTCCAAATCTTGCAAAGCTTTTAATTGCAAAATACGTTCGGCATAAATTTCGTACGGGTCACGCATCAAGGTTTCTATGGCGCTTGCGGACAAAGTTCTTGGTCTTGCCGATACCGGAGGTGTTGGCGCAGGTGGTAAAATTTTTTCATATTTTGCCGGTGTATCAATTATTTTTGCCAATTTAACATAAACCTCATCTTGCAAGGCTGACGGTTCAATTTGACAAGCTTTTAAAACGGTATCAAGTCTCAACAACCATCTTGATTTGTTTGTAGGTACCGAATTGACCCGATTTGCTCTGGTGATAAAAACTTTTTCAGAGCACATAAATTGGCAAAAATCAGCAGCCGCAATACCGATGTCTTTATCAGGAAGCGACATATTAAGCGAGGTTTTCATCGGTCTTGAAAGCCAAGGGTCAGATGACGGAATTTCAGGCCAAAAACCTTCATTGACAGAACCTATGATTATGGTGTCAAACTGATTATAACGAGCTTCAATCGGACCTAAAATCTTCAGTCTCGGGTGTGTACCGTAACTGTAACGCACATTGTTCAGCGACAATAAATATGTTAACACCGATAAATAGTGTTTGGCTTTGATTTTTCCGACCGCATCTGCTTGTTGCAACACATCGGAAAACATATCGGCGGCAGATTTGCCGTCATCGGCTTTCCACAGATTTGTTTCTCCGTCATTTAAATTATCCGCACACAAATTTTGTGCAACTTCCAAATGTGTTTTAACCAAATCCGAAAAAGCAACTTCTTGCTGTTGATACAAATTGTGTAAAGGTCGTAAAACTTCTTTAATTTCATCTATCCATAAACCCACATGCGGCGGAATTTGTTTTTTGTTATCAAAAAAAACCGGACTTCTCATCAGATGCTCCCATTGACGCACATCATTAAGCAAACTCAATTTTTCTTTTGAAAGCAAAACATACGGATTTTTTGCCAGTGTCAACATAGACTGCAATGAAAAATCATTTTCCAAAACACTTAATATCTGGCGCAAAAAAATTCCAATCGGAGAAAGATGTAAAGGTTTTCCTGACGAATCATCAATTTTTATATCCCAACGCTCCAATTCGGAGGCAACTCGTCTTGCCAAATTTCTGTCAGTGGTAACTAAAGCCGCCGTTTTTTCCGGAACTTCCAAAACTTCACGCATAATAAGAGCAATGCTTAAAGCTTCTTGTCTCTGGTCTGCACACTCAACAAACGACAGATTCTCCAAAGCATTTTTTCCGTATGAAACAGGGGTTAAATTTCGCCAATCGGTTGTAGCCGCCGCCGGTAACATAATTTCGGAAACCAACTTTTCCCTTTGCGGATTTTGGCTTTTTATGCAATCTTTAACAGCAAACCGATCTAATTTCAAATATTCGAGCAGGGTTTTAAGTTCATATTGCGGGTGCGACTGCTCAATTAAGTCCCATTGAGTATCGGTTAAATTTTTATCCAATCCGTACAAATAAACTTCGCCGTTTTCAAGCTCTGCAACCGTTTTAACAAGCTCTAACAAACTTTTATATCCGGCCGTCACACCGGCTATCACAATTTTTTGCTTTATGTTTTTTTCTTTCCAGATTTGTATTTTGGCCTTGATGAGCAAATTTTTTAATTGCGCCTTATCAATTACATTTCTCGAGGCTAAAATTTTGGGCCAGTTTTGCGTAATGATTTTTAAAAATTCCAAAGTTTGCTGCCAATGTTCGGAAAACTGTTCGGGTACAATTTTCTCCAGCTCGGCAAAAGACAAGTCTTCATTATATGAAGTATCAATCAAACAAGCCAAATCTTTGGCTAGAGCCAAAGCTTGAGCAAAATTCATTTCCGGCAAACCGTAATCGGCGGGTTTTGAGACAATTAAGCGAGCAAACAAAAAAAGCCTTTCATAATCGTCAATTGCCGGAAGCAAATTTTCAAGCAATTCTTTGTTATCGGCATTTAATATAAAAATGTCGTTTTCATCAAAATCACCTACCGGAATAATTTTCGGTAATATGGTCGGCTTTTTGCCGTTATAACGAATAAAAGCTTCTTTTAACGATGTACAAGTTCTGCGATTGGGCAATAAAAAAATTATATCAGCCGATGCTTGCGGATTTTGTTCATACTCAAGAGAAAATTTTTGCGCAATTGTATCAACAAAAGAGCAACTGTACGGTATGTTATAAACGCCGCTCATACAGGTTACCCTCATTTAAGAGTGTTAAGATACTCGGTAAACTTTTCCAAAGCTCGGCCTCGGTGAGAAATTTTGTTTTTAATTTCAGCACCGAGTTCGGCAAAAGTTTTATCATAGCCGAGAGGGGCAAAAACCGGATCAAATCCGAAACCGGAAGAGCCTTGTTTTTGTTTGATGATAACTCCGTCAACTCTGCCTTCAAAACTTTTATATGTGCCATCAGGATAACCCAAAACCAAAACACAGGCAAAATATGCCGACCTGTCAGAGCTTTTTGTATCTTCAATTTCTTTTAAGAGCATATCCATTGCTTTGTCAAAATCCCGATTGGGAGCATAACGAGCCGAATACACCCCCGGACGACCGTTTAACGCATTGACACAAAGTCCGGAATCATCGGCCAAACAAGGAAAATTTTTCATCTTAGCTATGCCAAGAGCTTTTAAGACAGCATTTTCTTCAAAAGTTGTGCCGGTTTCTTCAACATCGGGCAAATCAACGTCATCAGATGAAATAACTTTTATGTTAAACGGGCTCAAAATTTGTTTAATTTCGGCAATTTTACCTTTGTTATGACTGGCAAAAATCAGTTCTTTCATTTTACACTCCCAATGCTTGTTTTTGTTTTTCAATCAGTTTTTCGATGCCTGCTTTTGCGGTTTCAAAAAGCTCAAAAAACTTATTCTGACTAAACGGTTCTTCTTCGGCGGTACCTTGAATTTCAACAATCCGGCCACTTTCGGTGATAACAAAATTTGTATCGGCACGAGCCGTGCTGTCTTCATCATAGTCTAAATCTAACAAAACATTATCACCTTGCAAACCGCAAGAAACCGCAGCCACAAATTCCGTAATAGGATTTTTTTCAAGCTTGCTTTCGTTTTTGAGTTTTTCCATCGCCTGATAAAACGCCACAAAAGCACCGGTTATGGAAGCGGTACGAGTTCCGCCATCAGCTTGCAAAACATCACAATCTATATGCACAATATAATCTTTTAAGGCATACAAATCGGTAACCGCACGCAAAGAACGACCTATCAGGCGTTGAATTTCGTGCGTGCGTCCCGAAACACCTTTGGTCTCACGAGATACTCTGGTTTGAGTTGAACGAGGTAACAAAGCATATTCGGCCGTAACCCAACCTTTGTCAGAGCCCTTCAGCCAAGAAGGTAGCTTGTCATCAACACTTGCAGTGCATAAAACTTTTGTGTTTCCACAAGTAATTAAGCAAGAGCCTTCGGCATATAAGTTAACACCGGTTTTAATTTCTATGTCTCTTAAGTTTTTTTCACCCCGATTATTTTTGCGCATTTTTTTTACCCTTAAAATAAAAATCATTAATTGCTCTTACCACTCTTGAAACAGTGTGCTCCACTCTTTCATTTTTAGTTTCAACCACAATATCGGCTTCACTGTAATAGGGATATTCTTCTTTAATGTAGCTTTCGAGTTTGTCTTTGAGTAAAGAATCGGCTCCCATTAAAAACGGACGATGTTTTCTGCCGGCCGTACGATGATATAAAGTTTCGACATCGGCTTTTAGCCAAATGGTAAGAGCATTTTCTTTAGCCAATTCTCTTGTGGTTTTGGCCACAAAAGAGCCTCCGCCCGAAGCCAACACACAAGGAGAGCCGTTTAAGAGCCTTTTCATCACCCTCATTTCACCGGCACGATACTCTTCTTCGCCAAAACATTTTAACACATCGACAAGTGACAATCCTGCAGCTTTTTCAATTTCTCTGTCGCCATCAACAAACGGAAGTTTGAGCTTTTGTGCCAATCTTTTGCCGACACTGGTTTTTCCGCTACCCATCAAGCCCACGAGAAGAATTATTTTATTTTCGTTATTTATCATTTTTTTAATACTTCTTTCAATTTATTATGCTAGATAATAAAGATATTATCACAATTTAGCAACACTTTTTATGAGGTAATTTACTATGAAACAAAAAAAATACAACTGGATTTTTTATATTTTGCTTATTGCTCTGATTGGCGGAGTTATCTATGTTGCCACCAAAGATATAACCCCGATTACACACAAAGTGGAAAAAACGGTTAAAATTGAATACACAAAATAAATATGCAAACAAAAATTGTTCAAAATTTTTTAGATATGATGGTTGCAGAAAAAGGCGCAAGCACAAACACCGTTTCGGCATACGAGTATGATTTGACACAGTTTTTTGAAATAATCGACACATCGCCGGCTAAAATTACACGAAAGCACATAACCGACTATTTAAACGAAATATCATCAATATGTTATGCTCAAAAATCGCAAGCTCGAAAACTTTCGGTGATAAGAGAATTTTGCAAATTTTTGCTGCAAGAAAAAATTTTAACCGACAATCCGAGCCAAAACATAAGCGCTCCGCAACAAGAAAAAAATCTGCCTAATTTTTTAACCGATTCGCAAATAAAACTATTAATTGAAACGGCACAACAACAAAAAAACCGTTCATTAAAACGGGTTGCGGTGATGATAAGCTTAATGTTTGCAACCGGCTTGAGGGTTTCAGAGCTGATTTGTTTGACGCAAAACTCCATAAATTTTGATAAACGCATTGTAACCGTAATGGGCAAAGGCAGTAAAGAAAGGATTGTTCCGGTATCAAAAAATGCCATAAAAACCGTTTTGGAATATGTCAACAATGAGCGCAAATATTTTCTGGCAAAATCAAAACCGAATAATTGGCTTTTCCCTTCCAAAACATCAAAAAGCGGATATGTAACCCGATATACTTTTTTCAAAAACTTAAAACAATTGGCCGCAATTGCCGAGCTAAATCCGAAGATTATATCTCCGCATACTTTAAGACACTCGTTTGCCACCAATCTTATCAATCATGATGCCGATTTACGCAGTGTACAAAAAATGCTCGGACACGAAAACATTGCCACAACCGAAATTTATACCCACATCATCAAAGAAAAACTTGTCGAGACGGTGCTGCAAAAACACCCGCTTGCCGGTATAAAGTTTAAAGATGATTGATTTTTTAACAATAAATGCCTAAAATAAGTTCCATGAAAAAACAAAAAAACATAATAGATGCTCAGCATCGGGGTAACGGACTGACACCGTTTGCCGCTGATATATCAGGATTTGCCGCAAAATTGTTAGGAAAAAGAGGCTTAATCGAAATGAAAATTTTGACCTCGTGGGTAAGCATTGTCGGACAAGAATTGGCTTTGCATTCATTGCCTGAAAAAATTTGTTTCAAAAAAAATGCAAGAGATAACGGAGTGTTGCATTTGTTGGTTTCAAATGGTGCTTTTGCGGTTGAAATCGGTCATTTGACACCGCTGATTTTAGAAAAAATCAACACATTTTTCGGTTATAATGCGGTTGCGCAAATTAAAATCATTCAAAGTACGGCAAACTTAAATACCGTTGTTGAAACTAATTTTGATGATAATGAGAATAAAAAACTTGTATCCGATGAACAACAAAACTATATTCATAAAATAACCGAAGATGTTAAAAATCCTGAATTGAAGGAAAAGCTTGTCAGTTTGGGCAAACAAATTTTAACGCACAATAAATAGGAGAAAACTTTTGGATAAATTTATTAAAACTTTAAGCACAATCATAACCTCGATTTTGTTTTATGTAATTGCCTCATATGTTTATCTTTCAAGCAAAGGGTTTGTGTATGAAAACGGCACTTTTATCCTTGTTAAAGAAGCTTATGCTTCAACACAAAACGAGCCTTTGCAATTTGCCAACAAAATCGGAGCCGATGTGGCGCTTAATTTTAATGCCGATAAAGCAATCGGCGATAAAAATGCACCACTTACTTTGTTTGAGTTTTCATCGCTCGGATGTTCTCATTGTGCCGATTTTCACCTTAATATATTGCCGAAACTGGAAAAAGATTTTATTTCAACAGGAAAACTCAAAGTGGTATTTGTCAACTTTCCTTTAGATGCAAAATCCATGAAAGGCGCAATGTTATCCGAATGCGTCAGCTCCGAAAACAAATCCGATTTTATAAATAAAGCTTTTTTAAAACAAAGAGAATGGATGCTCTCATTTAAATCTGAGGAAGTGCTGGCAAAATATGCCATAAACGAAAGCTTTAAACAAGAAGACGCCGTTTCTTGTTTATCCGATGATGCTTTGGCACAAAAAATTATAGCCGACAGACAAGAGGCTATTGATAAACTTAATATACAAGGAACTCCGGCATTTTTATTCAGCGACAAAGATGCAAACGAAATTGTATACGGGGTGCCCGAATATGAACAACTCAAATCGTACATTCAAAGCCGTTTGGAAAAATAAGTTTTGGTGAAAAAATGAATAAACCTGATGACATAAAAGAGCTTGATAAAAAAATTAAAAAATTTAAGCAAAAAGAAAAAAAGACAGAAATTGAGGCTCTTGAAGAACCAGAATATTCATCGGCGGCGGCAGGCTTTCAAATCAGTACCGAGCTTTTGGCAGGTGTTGCCATCGGTGCTTCAATCGGATATGTGTTGGATATGGTGTTTAATTTAACACCGTGGTTGATGGCAATTTTCACAATTTTTGGTGGAGCGGCAGGTGTGTTAAACATTTATAAAACATTTAAAGCAGATGATAAGGACAATTAAGGAGTAATTATTAATGGCGAGTCCTTTAGAACAATTTACGGTCAAACCTCTTGTCTCTCTTGAGCTTGGAGGTTATGACATATCGTTTACCAATTCGGCTTTATTTATGATAATAACCGTTGTAAGCATTGTATGTTTGTTTGCTTTTTGCTTGCAAAAAAGAACGGTTATTCCCTCAATCAGACAATCGATAGCCGAAAGTACATACGATTTTATCCACAATTTGCTGTATAACAGTGCCGGAAAAGACGGTTTAAAATATTTTTCATTTATATTCAGCATTTTCTTGTTTATTGCATTTGGCAATTTTTTAGGATTGTTTCCGTATAGCTTTACCTTTACATCGCATTTGGCTGCGGTGGGATGCTTGTCGCTTTTGGCTTTGTGTTTTAACATAGCCGTTGGTATAAAGGTCAAAAAATGGGGCTATTTGAGAACATTTTTACCCAAAGGAATCCCGTTTGCTTTGGCGCCTTTGGTAGTGCCGATTGAGGCCATTTCTTTGTTGTCAAAACCATTTAGCTTAACGGTGCGTTTGGTTGCCAATATGACCGTCGGACACATTATGCTCAAAATTTTGGCCGGATTTATTGTTGCGCTCGGCTTAGGCGGAATTGTACCGCTTGTGTTTGATGCCTGTATTATTATTTTTGAAATGTTTATTGCAGTTTTGCAAGCATACATATATACTGTGCTAAGCTCAATATATTTAAGTGATGCAATACATCATCACTGATAACTTAAACTTTATGAAGAAAGGAAAAATTATGGAACCGATAGCTTATATTTCTGCCGCAATTTGTGCCGTATCTATGACAGTTGCCGCTTGGGGTGTTACAAAACTTTGGACAACAATGATTGAAACGGTTGGTCGCAATCCGCAAGTTAAAAAAGATGTAGATATATATGGTTGGGCAGGTTTTGCTGCTATTGAGGCAATTGCTTTGTATGCTTTGGTTGTTGCGTTAGTGATATTAACCGGCAAATAAAATATGCCACAGCTTGATACATCTACATATTTATCGCAGTTTTTTTGGCTGATAACTTCGTTTTTAAGCCTATGGTTTTTTATGGCTTGGTTTATCATACCCAAAATTGAAGAAGTGTTGGAACAGCGTCGCCGCAAAATTGATGATTATGTGCAAAAAGCCGAAAAAATCAATAAGCAGGCGCTTTTATCCTTAAACAAATATGAAAAAGCGCTTAAAAAAGCCAAACAAGAGGCTGAATTAAGCCTGGAGCAAACCAAACAAACTTTGGAAAAAACCGTTGCCGACAGACATGCCGAAATTGAAGAATTGCTCAATAAGAAAATTGCCGATACCGAGTTTATGCTGGCTAAAGAAAAAAAAGAAACATTGGCGGCCATAGACGAGGTTTCGGTTGCATTGGCAAAACAAATTTTGGATAAACTTGATATAAGAAATGTAGATGAGAAACTCTTAAAACAATCTGCCGGAGACAATAAGTAATGCCAACAAATGATACTATATCAACCTCGTCCACCGAATTTATTGATGAGGCACAGACAGCAGTTATCAAGGCAGTTGACAATGTTTCGGAAATGATATCCGAAACTGCTCAAATGTCAGAATTTGTGCATGGTCATCACAGCGAAGTGTTTTATAAAACGCCTGAATTTTGGGTCGGTATGGCATTTGTTTTGGTGATAATTGCTCTGATTGGACCTGTCAGTAAGATAGTGAAAAATGCACTTCTGGGTCGCAGGCAAGGCATTATCAATCGCATTAATGAGGCCGAGAAACTTCGTGATGATGCGCAAATATTGTTGGCACAATATGAACGCAAGTTTTTGCATGCTAAAGATGAGGCTAAAGACATCTTGGATAAATCCAATGCTGAGATAAAAAGCCTCACTGAATATGAACTGCAAAAAATGGAAAAAGAATTGGCGCTTAAACAAAAAGAAGTTGATATGGCAATTGAAACGACCATAGAAAAGACCAAAGCCGAAATTAAGGAGTTGGCAAGCAAGAAATCGGTAAGTATGGTTAAAAAGTATGTGACCGAAAATCTTGATAAAAAACAACACGAAAAGCTTATTGATAATTCAATTAAAAATATTTTAGATTCATTGAAATAGGGCTTGACAAAAGTAAGGTTTTTTGTTACTTTGGTTTCATAAACCAATAATTTTTTCAATTATGATACCAAAAGAACCAAAAGCAAAGAGATTGGCTGTTTTTGAGGAAACACTAAGGCTGATGCGCTCAAAAAGTGTAATCTGTCCGGCGGATGTAACAAAACTGTTTGATAGGCATATACAAAGCAGTTACTATGGCGGTCCGGTTAAGGATTATCCAACACTTTACTTTGAGGGCAGTGTAAAAATCGCCAAAATTAGGGCATATGATGAATATGTTCCGGATATTGTCGATGAACTGGGGTACGAAACCTTGACTGACATAGAATCAACACCGGTATTTATCGGGGTAACAAAAGTCTACAATGAAAAATGTTCGACTTTTGTGTGGGTTCCCCTTTCACCAACGGTTTATGTTTTTAAAAACGAGCCGTTTGAAGTTGTACAAAGGCCAAACCTGTTTGTCTCTAAAGAGGTTAAAGAGTTTGAGTTGAACAAGCTTGAGTACAACAGAGGTTTCGGCTATTATGAACCGGAAAACAAAAGTTATCCGATTGTGCAGAAAAACACTCTTTATCGCAAATTTAAGATAAACCGTTACAACATTGAAGCGGTTGAAGACAGAGTTTTTTCTCAAATTGAGTGGACGGGGCTGACAAACAACAGAGAATCACTCAATATGTGGTATGATCCGATGTGGCTTTTAAGACACAAGCCGGAAGAAATTGCTCAGATTGAAACCACCATCAAAAAAAGAAGCTGTCTTAAATCGGGCGGTGATGGCTCAGGTGTTTCAAGCGATGGCTTTATGGAGTAAAAAAGAGAGCTTTAAGGCTCTCTTTTTTATGTTAATAATGCTTGCAATTTGCGGTATAAATATTTATCCTTTCGGAATAAGAGGAAATAAGATGAAAATATATCAGGTAGGCGGTGCTGTAAGAGATAAAATTTTGGGAAAAACTCCCAACGATGTTGATTATGTCGTGGTGGGGTCAAATATTATTCAAATGAAACAACAGGGATTTATTCAGGTGGGAAAAAAATTTCCGGTATTTTTGCACCCTGATACAAAAGAAGAATATGCTCTGGCTCGAAAAGAAATTAAAACCGGTGATAAGCATACCGATTTTGAGTGTGTATTTACTCCTGATATTACCTTAAAAGAAGATTTAATTCGGCGAGATTTTACTTGCAATGCCATTGCTTATGATGAGCAAACGCAAGAATACATTGATTATTTTAACGGCTTGGAAGATATAAAAAACAAAATTATTCGCCATATAAATTCCGAGCACTTTGTTGAAGACCCTTTAAGAGTTTTAAGAATGTGCCGCTTTTCCGCTCAGCTTAATTTTGAGGTGGATAAAACCACTTTGGAACTATGTTCCGATATGGTAAAAAGGGGATTGTTAAAATTTTTAAGTGCTGAAAGAATATGGCAGGAATTTGAAAAGGCCCTTATAACAAGTTCTTTTTGGCGCTTTGTTGAATTAATGCACAAAATTGGTGCTCTAAAAGAAATCACCCCTGAAATTGACCAACTTTTTTATGTTAAAGAATATGAAAAATATCACCCCGAAGGCAACACAGGCGGACACACCTTAAATGCACTAAAGTTTGTTGCGGGCGAATCAGCACTTGTTCAATTTGCGGTTTTGGTTCACGACGTCGGAAAAGCTCTTACTCCGGTTGAAACATGGCCTAAGCATAAAGAACACGAACTTTTAGGTTTGGACATAATTAAAGACATTGCAAAGCGTTTAAAAATTCCAAACAAAATCAGAGACTTTGCGGTTTTAAGCTCAAAACTTCATATGAAATATTATCATATACCGGATATGCGTATCGGCACTTTGTATGATTTGGCAAGCGCATTAACCATCGGCCATATCAATTGTGTTGAAGAATATATCAAGGTTTGTAAGGCCGATTTTGAAAGTACAAATATGGAAGATAAAGAGGCTGAGTCAGAAAGATTTGAATATTCGGCAAAACTATTGCGACAAGCAGTTGAAATTATACAATCCGTAAAGGCAACCGATATGCCAAACTTTGAAACTCTGCCTAAAGATGAAAATTTTGCAACCCGCTTAAGAGAATATAAAATAAGGGTTTTAAGAGAAAAACTATAGTATACTATTGATAAGATTTTTTTATTTTTAATGAAAGTTCTTTATACGCAGCAGATATTTTTTTAAATTTTTCTTCACAAAATTTGTCGCCCGAATTTACATCGGGATGATATTTTTTTACCAATTTTTTATATTGTGTTTTTAAAATATCCGGTGTTAAATCATCAAGTTCAACCTCTAAGACCTCAGCACATCTTTTATCATTGGCATTAAAATATATGTTAGTTTTTAATTTTGCCGATTCAAAAGATCCTTCAATTCCGAGCTCATCAATAAAGTCATACCCGAATTGATATTTTATTTTTGAACGGAAACCTCCAAAGTGCATTCTTTTTTTAATTGGCTCATCTTCATCAAAACCGTCTGTATAATAGTTCCACTTAGCATTATATTCTTGCACATGTTTTAGGCAAAACCAAAAATACTCCTTTAAGCTTTTATCCTTAGGGGCTCTATATTCGCCTTTTTCCTCACACCCTTGATGGTCACATTTGTGTGCTTTTCCTTCGTTTTGCGGCGCAAAATATTTTCTGGTTTTAATTTTTTGATATTTCATAAAACCCTTATTACTCTCTTTTAAAAATTTAAGCAACAACAAAAATGTTGCCAAATTAATTTTAACGATTATGATTAAATAAGTTATAACTTAAACGGATTTTTTAAACATGCCCGAATTACCCGAAGTCGAAACCATTAAAAATGCACTTGATAAAGCGATTAAAGGTGCTAAAATTTCAGACACAAAAGTTTTTTGCCGCAAGTTCAGAGTGCCAATTCCTAATTGTTTTGAGCAAAAAACAATATGTGCTACCATAACAAACATAAAAAGAATCGCAAAATATATTGTAGTTGAACTTGATAATAAGTACAGCATTGTGTGGCATTTGGGTATGAGCGGAAAAATAAAAATTTGCGAATCTGTACCACAGAATTTGCAGAAACACGACCATGCAGTTTTTTATACTGATAAAGGAATCATAATTTTTAATGATACTCGTCGTTTTGGTATGCTCGACATAGTCGAATCGGCAAAATTAAATGAGCATTTCGCATTTAAAAATTTGGGAATCGACCCTTTTGATGAAAAATTAACCGCCAAATATTTAAAACACAAATTAAAAAACAAAAAAACACCTGTCAAAGTTGCACTTCTTGACCAATCCATCATAAACGGAATCGGCAATATATATGCCTCGGAAGCTTTATATTCGGCAAAAATTTCACCCTTAAGAGAATCGCATACTTTAAGTTTGACTGAGTGCGAATCGCTAATTAAAGCCATAAAAGAAACATTAACCAAAGCCATTAAGGCCGGCGGTTCCACATTGAGAGATTATGCAAAGCCCGACGGTTCAACCGGATATTTTCAGAACGAGCATTGCGTGTATAACAAAACCGGACAAGCATGTCCTAACTGTATTTGTAAACTGAAAACAGCAAAAGGAATTAAAAAAATTATGCAAGCCGGACGCTCAACTTTTTATTGTCAAACCTTGCAAAAATAACCAAACGAAAATCCAAACACGCAAAAAAACAAAATTTTTACCGTTTTTTAAAAATTGTTGTTGACTTTTCCTTGAACTAGCGGCTATAAAGCATACCAGAATATTTTTTGTAATTAACTAATAATATAGGAAGAAAGAATATGGCCAATCATAAATCGGCAAAAACGAGAATTAGAAGAAACGATAAACGTAGCATGATTAACGGTATGAGAAGAAGCCGTGTAAGAACTTTTGTTAAAAAAGTTGTTGCTTTGATTGCTGAAGGCAATAAAGAAGCTGCTATGGCGGCATTTGATGTTGCTCAAAGCGAAATGATGCGCGCTGCTCAAAAAGGTGTTTTTCACAAAAATATGGCATCTCGCACAATTTCTCGTTTGGCTCAAAAAATTAAAGCTTTATAATTTTAGTTTTTCAGCAGAACAGAAAAGACACAAAAAACCAGTCAACAAGACTGGGATTTTGTGTCTTTTATTTTGCAAAATAAAGCGAATCTGCTCGACTCTGCAGAATCCGTATGTCAAGCAAAATAATTGCGATGTTCTAAAAATGTTCTGTTGTTTTTTATTTTTTTATGTTTAGTATACGAATCACTTTAAGAGTTATTATCGACTTTTATAAAAAAACAATTTGTATCAATTTAATAAAAGGGAAGTAGATATGGCTGAAGAAGCAATAAAAAACAATGAATTTTCTGTTCAAGACCAATGGGGACAGATATGCAGCCAATTAAAGTTGGAATTTGGTGAAACGGCTTTTGACAGTTGGTTAAAGCCTTTGAGTGTCGGTTCATTTACCGATGGTGTGATGAACATTTGTGTTCCGACCGCTTTTATGAAAAACTGGGTAATTACTCACTATTCAGATCGAATCCACAAAATTTGGGAAAATAAGAATCCTGAAATAAAAAAAGTAAATTTTGTGGTACAAACCGTACAAACACAGTTACGATCCAATCAAGATACTTCCTTGTTAAAGAAAATCGACTCCACCCCTACTCCGCAAAACTTTTATACTTCGTCATATTCCAATGTTGTAAACTTTAGCGAATATGTCCGCCCCGAGGGAAGTTCTCAACTTTCGGCTCCGTTAAATCCGGCTTATACTTTCGAGTCTTTTGTGGTCGGTAAAACTAATGAGTTTGCTTATGCCGCAGCCAGAAAAGTTGCCGAATCGAAAACCGTATCGTTTAATCCATTGTTTTTATACTCGGGTGTGGGTCTTGGTAAAACTCACTTAATGCATGCCATTGCATGGCATATCAGAAAACAAGACCCGAGTCGCAATGTGATATATTTATCGGCCGAGCAATTTTTGTATAAGTTTGTAAAAGCTTTGCGCTATAAAGATACCACAGCATTTAAGGAACAGTTCAGAGCCGTTGATGTATTGATGGTTGATGATGTTCAATTTATGGGCAACAAAGGTTCCACTCAGGAAGAATTTTTCTACACTTTCAACTCGTTGATAGAAGAAGGTCGTCAAATTATAATTTCGGCCGATAAATCTCCGTCTGACTTAGAGGGAATCGAGGCTCATTTGAAATCTCGCTTAAACAGCGGATTGGTAGCTGACATTCATCCCACTGATTTTGACTTAAGAATGGGCATTTTAAATCATAAAGCTCAGCAGATGGGTATAGCATTGCCTGAAAAAGTTTCTGAATTTTTGGCGCAAAAAATTACGACCAACATCAGAGAACTTGAGGGCTCTTTGCGTCGAATCGCCGCTCATTCTCAGTTGTTGTCAAACAAAGAAATCACTTTAGATATGACACAAGATGTGCTAAAAGATATGCTTCGTTCAATTGACAGGAAGACAACAATTGATGAAATTCAGAAAAAAGTTGCCGAGTATTTTAACATTTCGGTTAAAGAGTTACAATCATCAAGGAGAGCCAGAACGGTAGCCAGACCTCGTCAGATTGCAATGTATTTGGCAAAGCAACTTACATCTCGTTCGCTTCCGGAAATTGGTCGCAAGTTTGACAGAGACCACACAACGGTTATGCACGCAGTCAGAAAAGTTGAAGAGCTGATTGTTGAAGATTCATCACTGGCTGAAAATGTTGACGATTTAAGACGCGCTTTAGAAAATTAAAAATTTGATATATATACTCTTGATAGCCTCTCATTGCGAGAGGCTTTTTCTTACCTCAAATTTGATTTAAATCCCTTTAAAGACTCTTTTTACTTGCAAAAAAAAAAAACGGTTTATGATGCGACATGAGAGGTGAGTTTTTGACCTTTCAAATATACTTAAACTTAATTTTTATATAAAGGATAAAATTATGAGAAAATATTTTCTTTTAAGTGCTGTGGCAATGTTAGCAACAAGCACCGCAAACGCAACAACTGATTTTGCTGAAATGACTGCTAGAGCCACAATTGAATATGCAAATGTATTTGAGTTTACTGATTTAAACTTTGGTACAATTACTCTTGCTACTGATAAATATGATATAGAATTACCTCTTAGCTGTACTGGAGATGTTGAATATTATCCAAGTGATGGGGCTGTGGTCAATGTAACAGGAGCAGATGCAGCTCGTCTCAAAGTCACAAGTAAAGTACCAAATATTGACAATCTAATTTTACCATCTGATGGAGATGTAGAGCTTCTTGGCGATAATGGAACTATAGTTTTAAAAAATGTACATAAATGTGCTGAAAGTGATGATGGAAGTGACCTTTCTATTGGTGCAACCATACTTATTCCTGCCAGTACCCCTGCCGGTACATATGTAAATTCATTTGTTATTATGGCTACTTACGAATAATCAAAATTCACCGCCTCAATTTGAACTGTCCCCCGAAAGTTGGACAGTTCAGTTTAGAGGCGGTTTTATATTTTAAAAAACAGAGACCAAATCTTGTTTTATTAAATTATAAAATTGCTCATTAATTTTATGATAATCGGAAAATTTTACCACATAAGGCAACAAGCTTTCATCAAACTGTTGTTTAATTGTTTCCAGTTCATTAAAAGGCATCTCATTTTTACCTTTAATCAAAATATCCAAATCGGACAATTTGGAAAAATTGCCTTTAACTCTTGAGCCGTAAAAATAAAAATCATATTTATCGGAAAACGGACATAAAATATCCTTAACAATTTTTTCTTCTGCCAAAGACATTCCGCTAATCATTTTATGCTCCGTTTAATGCTTTTTCAAATGCCAAAACCAAAAACTCTGTCTCGGCAATAAATTCAGGCATTATATTTAACAATTCTCGTGCTTTTACAATGTTATATTCATGGGAAGTATCGTTTCTTTTGGC
>JAFTYO010000002.1 GCA_017464685.1 Alphaproteobacteria bacterium | reverse complement strand
GATGGGTATTTTGTCAGTACAGTAGGCGTTAATGAGGCAGTGATACAGCGCTATATTGAACATCAAGGGCGTGAAGATTTAGGACAAGCTTGGCTTGACCTAAAATGATACCACCGGCGTGAGCCGGTGGAGTTTCATTTTCGTATTAATATCAATTATATTTCACCGATGTACATACCCAATGACTTAGCGGTTTTAACATAATCACCATTTGGGTTGAGCAATGTGGTGCCGCATTCGACAACTTTATCTAAAGGATAAGATTCCACTTTACCATGGCTCAAGCCAACCATAATACCGGTATGATTTTCTGCCAAAAGCTCAACAGCTTTTGTTGCTAACATTGAAGCAAGCATTCTGTCAAAATATGTGGGGTTTCCGGCTCTTTGAACATGTCCCAAACGAGTAACTCTGGTTTGAAAACCTTTATATACACTGTTGATGCGTTCGTTCAAATAATCACCGATACCGCCCAAAACTTTTTCACCAACCATATTTTTTGCAGATGATAAAGTTTCGCCGTTTTCGGTTTTGATACCTTCCGAAACAACAATGATAGCATGTGTTCTACCGCTTTTTTTAACTTCTTCAAGTTTGTTTACGATTCCCTCTAATGTATAAGGAATTTCAGGAACTAAACAAATATCAGCGAATCCGGCAATTGCAGAATGCATTGCCAAATGTCCGGCATCTCTGCCCATAACTTCTAAAATAAGAGCTCTGTGATGTGAACGAGCCGTATTGTTTAAGCTGTCAACAGCTTCCATACAAACCTGACAGGCAGAATCAAAACCAACCGAATATTGTGTTAATGGTGTATCGTTATCCATGGTTTTGGGGATGCCGACCATTTTAACACCGGCATTTTTACAATAATTGCTGACAATGTTCATTGAGCCGTCACCACCAACAACAACAACAGCATCAAGACCTAAAGCTTTAACACCCTCACCGAATCTTTTGGACATTTCAGCTTGTGATTCCATTTTTACACCTTTATTTAATGAGCCTAAATATGAACCGGAAATTCTTGGCCATGGTGTGTCACAAAAATTGTGAACGGTGAGCTTTTCATAAGAAAGCGGAGTTTCGGTTAAACCTTCGGTACCATCGTGGATACCATATACTTCCCAGCCCTTATTTTGAGCAGATTTTACCACAGATGCTATCACTGCATTCAAGCCTGAACAGTCACCACCACTGGTTAAAACACCGATTTTTTTAATAGTACTCATAAAATATTCTCCGTTAGATTCTTTTAAAGTTGATTTATTTTATATTATATTGTATCATTTCATACAAATTTTATAATGAAAATTCCAGTAAAAAAACATACTTGTTATAAATTTTCTTACAAAGGGTACTAAATCAGAATGATAAATAATAATTTTAATAAACTTCAACAACAATTGTGTGAGTTAAAGCTTGAAGAGCGTAGGGTTTGTTCCGATATTTCTCGTTTAGTTAAAAAAAATCAGACCATTGACTTTTATCAGGCACAACAATTAAATAAAATGCGTACGGGTATAAAAAGCAAAATTAAAACCGTTGAAGCAAAAATTATGCCTAATATAATAGCTTAAAAATTTTGCTTGCAAATGAAAAAATTGTGTGTTACAAGGCACGCATTGTTTTAACTTCAGATATTTTGGAAAAGAGGTGATTTAAGTGGTTCAAGTTACTGTTATCGGCAATGATGTTGCTCAGTCTTTGAAAGTTTTGAAAAAGAAAATGCAACGTGAAGGTATTTTCCGTGAAATGAAATTGCGTCGTTGTCACGAGAAAAATGCTGAGAAAAAAGCTCGTCGTAAAGCAGAGGCTGTTCGCCGTGCAAGAAAACAGATGCGTAAACGCTTAGATATGGAAGGCTTTTAGTCTGAAGTTTTTGTTAAAAAGTCTCAAAATGCTCCGGTTTAGTGCCGGAGTTTTTTATTTGACACATAAGGTAATTTGCGTTAGAATATAAGCCTAAATGAAATTATTATAAACTTAAAAAGAGGCGCCGCAGTGCTAAAGGACACTCCTCTTAAAAAACAGGCTTATGTATATGTATATATTATTTTCTCTCATCCTCGGACTGGTGTTCGTTGGGATGACCTACAGCAAAGATGAATATCTCGTGTCAATCGTCGGTGGTTCTTTCATGTTCCTGTTTTGGAGCATGATTAACTACTTTGCGCTTCCGACCCTTGGTTGGGGATATCACGGAGTGTTTTTCGAGATATTTCTTACCCTTGTGGTAGCAGTTGTCGTCAGAAACATAGTCGAGTATGAATGGCATCCGGTTGCATGGATTGCTGTATCGTTTGCGCTCCTTTGGCTTGTTTTCTCAATTGCATCTTCTGAGATGTGCAATTCACACAGGTATCAGCAGATGATTGATGTTGAGGAAGTTTCATATAAAAACTTTGCCGAAGATATCAATGTAATCCCTGTCGACAAGATGATTGTTGCTGATTATGACCTTGCTTGCAAGGTGGCTGAAGACAAACTTGAAGAAGACCCCGGTCTTGGCTCAAGGTGTGATGTCGGTCGTATGACACTTCAAAACCTTACAGGTTCATTTGTTATAAACAACGGCGTTAAGCTTGAGTTTAACAATGACCTGATATGGGTTGCTCCATTGGAGCACTCAGGTTTTTGGAGATGGGTAAAACTTGATGTAACCCCCGGTTATGTCATTGTTTATGCCAACGACCCGACCAAAAGGTATCTGGTAACGGAAATCAACGGTGAGAGTTTGAAGATGAAATATCTGGAAAGCGGATGTTTTGCCGACGACATTGAAAGACATATTCGTACAAACGGATATCTTTCAAGTGGCCTGACAGAGCACAATTTTGAGATTGACCCTAACGGTCGTCCATATTGGGTGCTTTGTAACTATGAGCCTACCATCGGTATATTCGGTGGCAATGATTCAAAAGGTGTTATCACGGTTGATATTCAGTCCGGCGATGTCAAACAATATGCTCTGGATGAAACTCCTTTATGGATTGACCATATCCAGCCTGAACATTTTGTTAATAACCAACTTAGATGTTGGGGTATGTACAAAAAAGGATGGTGGAACGGTTGTTTCGTCGGCGAGGATGTAGTTGTTCCGACTCCGGGTATGGTGCTTGTATATTCAGAAGGTGAAAGCTACTGGTATACAGGTGTATCAGCCTCCAAGCTTGAAGGCAACACTGCAACCTCGGGCTTTGTGCTTATCAATGCTCGTACAAAAGAAGCCAAATATTACAAGGTTTCCGGTGTAAACGAGATGGAAGCAAAGCGCATTGCCGAAGACCAGAACTTCGCAAAGGCTGCCCAATATCATGCAACATCACCTGTGCTTTACAATGTTAAAGGTATGTCTACATACTTTATGACATTTAAAGGCAGCTCAGGCAATGTGACGGGATATGCTTTTGTATCCGTGACCAATCGTCAGGCTGTCGGTGTCGGCACTTCCAAAAAAGAAGCAGAGAGTAATTATCTGAAATCTTTGCGAAGAACCGGTAATGACAGCATAGAAGACGGTCCTCAGGTTGCTGTAGATGTTAAAACTTATACCATAAGAGATATAACCTTAGAGGGAACAACTTATTATGTTCTCTTTAATGAGGTCAAGGGCAAAGAGTTTACGGGGTCATCGGAATTTTTCCGTGAACTTAAGTGGACAAAGCCTAACGACAAGGTTAATGTTTCTTATAGTGAGGGAAGTTCGCAGCTTATTCTTTTAGATAGCTTTGACAACCTCAACTTTGAATTTTAATTTCAAAGTGTAGCTTAATAAAAACACCGATTTGCTTTATGCGAATCGGTGTTTTTTGTTATCTTTTTAAGATATATCCGCCTTCTTCGGTAATGATTAATTGTGAAGTATTATCCTCATTTTCCACTTTCTGGCGCAACCGATATATGTGTGTTTCAATGGTATGAGTGGTAACATCGGGGTTATATCCCCACACCTCTTGCAAAAGTTCTGCTTTTGAAACAATACGGTCTTTAATTTTGTAAAGATATTGCAAAATTGAAACTTCTTTTTCGGTTAGTTTAATAACTTCATTGTTGCGAAAATTTAAAATTTCTTTTCCGGTCGGGCTTAGTTCATATTGATTAAATTGCAGTTTTCCCGATTGTGTGCCGGCGGCTAAATTTATGGCCGAATTTAACTGATTGATAAACTTAGCTAGACAAAATGGTTTTTGCACATATTTTATTAAATTTTTTTGTTCGGTAATTTCGGAGCCTTTTTTTAATAAAACAAATATGGGTGCATACGAATATTTAACGGCATAAGAAGATATTTGATCAATTTTTTCATCAATTATGACAATGTCGACGATGGCCTCTGTTTCAACTACATTAAAATCAGGTGCATATTGCCCGATTTGAAAAATTAAATCATCTTTGAACAATGTGTTGTCCGAAACAATATATAAATTTGGCATAATTCCTCCTAAAATTCAAATTCAATGCCGGTATATACGGCATAACCTTTATTATTTTTTTGTGCATTGCTATCAACAAAATCAGCATACGCACAGCCTAAATATAATGCATAATTTTTATCAAACTTTAGACTGTTGTGCAAATTGAGTATGCGGTTATGGGCATGAGTGTTTTTTGAGTATGAGTCAAAATATGACAAGCTTGAAGTTAAATAAGCAAATTCGTACGAAAGTCCTAAGTTATAAGCCGTCGAATCACGAAAATCATCAAAGTAAGCTTTTTTGTTTTCAGATTTTGTAATCGAAATTATGGGTTTGTCAGAGCCTTTGGTTTGGGTTTTTAAATATGAGGCAAAAACACTCCAACCTTTGTAATAAACAGAAAATCCGCTTGCATATTCGGTATGCGAATGTTCATAATCGGCAAAGTTAAAATAAAAATTCGCTTGCACATGGTCAAATTCAAAAAATTTATACAAAGCCACCGAATAAGCGCTGTTGTTATCATATTGCGCAAATTTTGAAACAAGCGAATCGCCGGAGTTGACTTTTGGGGTAAAACCAAAACCTAAAGTTATGCCCTTATATTCGGGAGTTAAATATGAAAATTTCAAAGAACTTCCGTCAGTGTTCGGAACGGTTGATGTGAGTGTGGCATAATATTTTGTTTTGTTTTTTTGTTGCCAATTCGGATTATGGATAAAATCTGATATTTCAATCGGAGTGCTTTGCCATACGGATAAATCCGAATTTGTAACTGATAATATAGCGCCTACATTTTGCATTTGCCCGAAATAAAAATCACCATACTCGGAAAAAATACTTGCATAAATTTGTTCGCCCCAATATCCCTGATTTAGATTTTCGATTGTATCGGAAAGTTTTGCTTGTATATCGGCATATAAATTGTACGAAAGACTATCGGATTGATTGTATCTGACAACACTTTCCATTTTTGAAAACATCGGAAAATGATTGTTTTTTTGAGTTTTTTCATCAAGCTTAGAATGAGCATATAGAGCACGCAATTTTGCGTTTGTTTCAAATTCAAAATTTCCGGCGTAAGCAACGTTAAAACCGGTTATAATCATAAAAAAACAAAAAAGAAAAATTTGTTTCATAAAAAATCCTCATCAAAGCTCAAACTAAAGTTTAAAATCGCCGACAATAAAAGTCAATTACAAACTTTGAACTATAAAAAAATTGTTTTTGAAAAAAAATAAAATAGTGCTTTTAAAATAAGATTTATTATATATAATGGTCTGAAAAGATTGTACGAATAATAAGAAAGGATAAAAATGCAAAAACCTGTTATGCTTTTAATTCTTGACGGCTGGGGCTATCGAGAAAAGGTTACGGCTGACAATGCCATCGAAAACGGCTATACTCCCAATTGGCACTATTTGTTGGACAGTTGCCCGCATGGCCTGATTGAAACTTCCGGATTTGATGTAGGACTTCCTAAGGGTCAAATGGGAAATTCGGAGGTCGGACATATGAACTTGGGTGCCGGTCGTGTTGTAATGCAGGATTTACCCCGCATTGACTATGCCATTGAAAATCATACAATAGAAAACAATCAGGTTTTGCTTGATTTAATCGGTTCGTTGAAACAAACAAACGGCGTTTGTCATTTGATGGGTTTGATGTCCCCCGGCGGTGTACATTCGCATCAAAATCATATTGTTGCACTTGCGAAAATTTTAAATGACAACGGTATAAAAGTTGCGGTTCATGCGTTTTTAGACGGCAGAGATACCCCACCATCTTCTGCTAAAGGCTACCTGTCCGAATTTGAAACAGCAATTAAAGATATGCCTTTGGTAAAAATTGCCACCATTTCAGGCCGTTTCTACGCAATGGATAGAGATAAGCGTTGGGATAGAGTCGAACTGGCTTACAACAACATTATATCAGCCGACGGTAAAAGGTTTGCAACTTCTGATGAGGCAATTGTAGCTTCTTATGCAAATGATGTGACAGATGAATTTGTCATTCCTTGCGTTGTAGGCGATTATACAGGTGCAAATGACGGTGATGCCGTCTTAATGGCAAACTTTAGAGCAGACAGAGCAAGAGAGATTTTATATGCCTTATCCGATGCCAAATTTAACGGATTTGAACGCAAAAAAGTTGTAAAATTTACTATTTCGGTCGGTATGAGTGAATATTCCGTGGACCACAACCGTTTTATGAAAACATTGTTTGGGCCTGAAAGTTTAAACAACATTTTCGGACAAGTTGTTTCTCAAAACGGACTTACTCAACTTCGCATTGCCGAGACCGAAAAATATGCGCATGTAACTTTTTTCTTTAACGGTGGTGAAGAAAAAGAATTTGAGGGCGAAAGCCGAATTTTGATACCGAGTCCGAAAGTTGCAACCTATGACTTAAAGCCTGAAATGAGCGTATATGAAGTTACCGATGCTTTGGTTGATGCAATTGATAACAAGCGTTTTGATGTAATTATTTGCAATTTTGCCAATGGTGATATGGTCGGACACACCGGCATTATGGATGCGGCTTTAAAAGCAGTTGCCGCAGTTGATGAAAATTTGGGTCGAGTTATGCAAGCCATTAAAAAAGCAGACGGTGTGTTGCTTGTAACCGCAGACCACGGCAATGCCGAAAAGATGGTTGATGAAACCACCGGTGAGCCCTATACCGCACACACTGTCGGCAAAGTTCAGGCCGTTGTCTATAATGCGCTCGATGTTAAAGGCTTAAAAGACGGTCGTTTGGCAGATGTTGCACCAACTTTGTTAGATTTATTGAACATTAAACAGCCTCAAGAAATGAGCGGTCAGTCTTTATTGGAAAAATAAGATGATTAAATGCGGAGCACATATTTTATTTGCATTGATGGTTTTGTTATCATCAATAAGCCAAGTGTGTTCCGCAGAAGTTTCAAGAGACAAGCTTGAAAGTATCGAACAAAAAGCTCATCTTACGGAAATTGAATTAAAAAAGAAACAGGCAGAAGCAGTTGCTTTAAGTTTAGAATTAGCGAAATTAAACAAGCAAATGACGAAAGCTGTAAAACAAATTCAAATTGATGAAAATAAAACCACAAAAATGGAAAGCGAACTTGAGCTTTTAGAAAAAAAATTACAAGTTTCGGAAGAACAATTTTCTATTGAATATAAAAATCTGGCCCAGATTTTGCTTTCAATGCAAAATTTGGCATTGTATCCGTCTGAAACGTTGATTGTTCATCCTTTGTCGCCGGTAGAAATTATACAAAGTGCAATTTTAATGCGAGAAAGCGTGCCTTATATTAAAGAAAATGCAAATAAAATAAAAAAAGATATAGAAGATATTAATGCACAAAAAAAACGTGTTAAAGAAGCTCTTAAAAAAGTTGAAAGCCAAAGAAGTTTATTGATGAATCAACAAAAAAAGATACAGCAAATGCTTGAAAAGAAAAATTCTATCAGAAAAAAAATTGAAGGAGAAAGCACAGAACTTAAATTACAAGCAGATAAGTTGGCATCAGAGGCAGCAAACTTAAAAGAATTAGTTGAAAAGCTTGAAAAAGATGAAGAGCTAAATCGTCGTCGCAAAGAGGAAATAAAAAAAGCGGCCAAGAGACGCGAACAAGAAGCGTTTATAAAATTACAAGAGGAACAAAAAAAACGTATCAAAGAGGGAAAAACCAAAGGATTAAGCTATCAGAACGGAAGGCTATATGAAGGAAATAATGAAGAAGAACTTGAAAATATAAAACCGCAAATAAGCAATTACGCAACAGATTTTGCATCGGCAAAAGGGCGTCTTTCTCGTCCGGTAACAGGTGATATTATCACTTCATACGGAAATGAACTTTCGAAAGGAGTTACTTCTAAAGGAATTGTTATAAAGACACGTCCTCAGGCGCAAGTAATTGCCCCTTATGACGGTTCGGTCATTTTTTCCGGTCCGTTTAAAGGGTATGGTAACTTAATTATTATTGACCATGAAAAAGGGTATATTTCTCTTTTAGCCGGCTTGGATGTTAGTGATACACAAACAGGTCAAACACTTCTTGCCGGTGAACCAGTCGGTATTATGCCAAATAGTGATACGGCAAAACTTTATATGGAAATCAGAAAAGACCAAAATCCGATAAATCCGGAACCATGGCTTGAAAAATAAATTAAGAAGGGAATAATAATGTTAAAAAAATTTGTTATAATGTCATTAGTATTTGTTTTAAGTATAACTATTGCTCAAGCTAAATCTGAGCAAAAAAAAGTTGAAGAAGATGTCAACACTTATGAGTTGCTTAATTTGTTCGGTGAGGTTATGGAGAGAGCAAAACACAGTTATGTTGAAGAAGTTTCCGATAAAAAGCTTATAGAATCGGCTATAAATGGTATGCTTACATCATTAGACCCGCACAGCAGTTATTTAGATGCTGAAAGTTTTAGGTATATGAGCGAACAAACTAAAGGAAAATTTGGGGGCTTAGGTATTGAGGTCACAATGGATAACGGTTTGGTAAAAGTTGTATCTCCGATTGATGATACACCGGCATTTAAGGCCGGAATTAAAGCAGGCGATTATATAACCCACATTGATGATGAAACAGTTATCGGTCTTAATTTGAATGAAGCAGTAAGTAAGATGCGCGGTAACATCGGTACAAAAGTTAAGCTTTCAATCAGACGAGCTAATGAAAAACCATTTGACGTTACTATCAAGCGTCAAGAAATTAAGATTCAATCGGTTAAAACCGAAATTAAAAATGATGATGTGTTGTATATTCGAATTTCTTCTTTTGCCGAAGAAAACGATGAAAGTATACGCAAAGCGGTTAATGAAGCAAAGAAAAAATTAGATGATAAATTAAAAGGTGTTGTTATTGATGTCAGAAACAATCCGGGAGGACTTCTTGATCAAGCCGTAAATGTATCTGATTTGTTTTTAGAAAAAGGTGAAATTGTATCAACTCGTTCAAGAAATGAAGAAGATACAGTTAAGTTTACGGCTAAAGAAGGTGATATTTTAAATGGACTTCCTATAGTTATAATTATTAATGAAGGGTCTGCTTCGGCTTCTGAGATTTTAGCCGGTGCATTACAAGACCATCACAGAGGTGTGATTTTGGGTGAAAAATCTTTCGGTAAGGGGTCGGTACAAACGGTTGTGCCGTTGGGTAATTATGGTGCAATGCGTATTACAACCGCAAGATATTACACTCCTTCGGGGCGTTCAATTCAGGCCAAAGGGATTGAACCGGATATTGTGGTTAAACCGGCAAAAATAGAAGCTTTAGAAAGTTATGGATTTAATTTAACCGAAGCTGAATTGAGCGGAGCATTAAAAAATGAAGATGATAAAAACAATAAAAAAGATAATAGAAATGACAAACAAGAAAATAAAATTGAGGATTATCAACTTTTAAGAGCGCTTGATTTGGTAAAAGCTTTGTCTTTGTATAAAAACGCTTTGGCTGCAACCTCGACCGAAAGTGTAGAAGAATAATGAAAGTATATAGAAAATGTGCCGGAATCATTGTTTTTAACCAAAATAAAAAAGTTTTGGTTTGCGCCAGAAACGATGCGGTTGATTATAATTGGCAGTTTCCGCAAGGTGGAATTGAACAACATGAAACACCTTTCAAAGCGGCTATAAGAGAGCTTAAAGAAGAAACATCGATTGTTTCGGTAAAATCAGTTGAAAGTTTAACTAAAGGTATAAAATATGATTTTCCTCCGGAAGTGCTAAAACAGGCCAAAGGAATCGGGAAAAAATATGCCGGACAAGAGATATATTGGAATTTGTTATATTTTTTCGGCTCTGATGAAGAAATAAATCTAAATACAAAGGAGCCTGAATTTAAGGCTTTTGAGTGGGTTGAACCTAATGAGGCTGTAAACAGAATTGTTGATTTTAAAAAACAAGCATATCAGCAGGCTATGTCAAAATTTGAAAACATAATCCGAGGATAATCATTTAAGCGAAATTAAGGTCAAATCGGAGTGTTGTCAGTAAAAATACTTATAATCAACTCAAAAAGTGATAAAAGAAAAAAACAAAAGAACGTCGGAGGTATTGCTGGTTACTCAAAGGCGCGATGTTTAAATACAAGCTCACTAGACAATTTGAACAATTACATCAAATTTTTAATACGGTAATCAAATATATTCATTATTTTAATTTTAAACCTGATAATATTCAAATTCTTGCAACTCAGATGGTTCCATATTTTATAAAGTTGGATGAAATTCCCAAAGAAATGATAAAAAACAACAGTTCTACAATTATTTATGATGTTTTTAATACATCAATATATATCATGAAAGAAGAATATCCCAATCAATCTACGATGTCTGTAAAAATACTTTCTGATTTAGTGAACAAAAGTAAACAAAATTTAGATATATGCCGAAATATTATTTTGACTGTTCAAGAATATTCCGATTCTGTTCATTACCTTCAGATAACAAGTCAACGGAGTTTTAAAGGTGATAAATATTGTAATGGTAATAATTGTTTACGCAATATAACCAATGAACAAATCTATCAATTCTGTACATCTTAGTTGAAAAATGATACATCTTTTATTACTATAGGGTGGAAAGATAAAATTTCTAATTAGCATATGGATTATCAGATTTTCTGACCGTAATGCGAATCGGTACACCGCCTAGATTAAAAGTTTCTCTTAAACTATTTACCAAATATCTTAAATACGAATCAGGCAATCCTTCGGGGTTGCTTGAAAAAATATAAAATGATGGCGGACGAGTTTTGGCTTGAGTTATATATTTTAGCTTAATTCGGCGTTTGTTTTTACCCAAAGGCGGGGTATTTTGTTCCTGTACATCTGAAAACCATTTGTTCAAGGGTGCCGTCGGTATACGCATATTCCATCTGTCATACACCTTAAATACTGCACTCATAAGTTTGTCAAGTCCCTCTTTTTTCAAAGCTGAGATGGTAACGGTAGGAATCCCCGTAACTTGAGTGAGAGATGTTTGAAGTTTGTCATTTAAACGCTGTAAAGCTTCTTTTTTATTGGCAATATCCCATTTGTTTACGGCAATAATCAGGGCTCGGCCTTCATCAATCACTTGTCGGGCAATGGTTAAATCTTGCTTATCTAAAACCGCATCAGCGTCTAAAACAAGTACAACCACCTGTGCCATAAAAGCTGCGTGTTTGGTACTTGCTGCCGACATTTTTTCAAGCGAATCGGTAATTTTTGAGTGCTTTCTTAAACCTGCCGTATCAACCAAATTTACTTTTCGAGATTTATACTGCCATTGTGTGGTTATTGCATCACGAGTAACTCCGGCTTCGGGACCAGTGAGCATTCTTTCGTCGTTTAACAGGGCATTTACAAGCGTTGACTTTCCGACATTAGGTCGTCCGACAACGGCAAGTTGTATAGGCTTGTCGTTGTCTTGGTCATCATCAACAATTTCTTTATTTTGTTGTTTTTCAAAAGCAAGCAAGGAAACATACAGATCATCAATTCCGATACCATGCTCTGCCGAAAAAGGTATCGGATCGCCAAGACCTAATTTATAAGTTTCAAAAATGCTGTTTTCTTGGGTTTTGCCCTCACATTTATTGGCAAGCAAAATAACCGGTTTTTTACTTTGTCTGACAATGTCGGCAAAAGCTTCATCGTAAGGGTGAATGCCGCATCTAGCATCGGTCATAAACAAACATACATCAGCCTCGTTAATGGCTTTTGATGTTTGTTTAAACATACGATTTTCCAAATTGTCTTCGGTGGAATATTCAAAACCAGCAGTATCTACAATGCTTAGCTCTAAATCTTTAAGTTTTGCCGGAGCTTCTTTTCTGTCACGAGTGACACCCGGTTTGTCATGAACAATCGCTAACTTGCGTCCTACAAGTCTGTTAAATAAGGTAGACTTTCCAACGTTCGGGCGACCGATTATTGCAACTTTTAATACCATCTTATTTCCTTTATCTGTATGCGATTATATCTGCATCTGAAGTTGTAAATATAACAGTTTCACTGGCACTTATCGGGGTAAATGGTATTTTGCTTTTTATATCAATTGTGTGTTCAACTTTTCCGTTTGTAGCTGATATTATATAAATAACACCGTTTGAAGCGCTGACAAGCAATCGGTTATTTATCATAATCGGTCCCGAAAGATAGATATCGGCTCTTTCTTCCAAAGTATATTCTTCTAACAATTTGGAAGAATATATTATATCTCCGGAAAGCTTATCTAAGCATATAATCTCATAGTTATTGGATACAATGTATATATAATTACCGGAAATCCATGGAGTATTGGTTGATCCAATATCTTTAGACCAAATAATTTCACCGCTTTTGTAGTCAAAAGCTGTGAGCATGTCATTATTACCGATAGCATATATTATACTTTCATCAATAATCGGTGAAGCTTTAATAGCATTGATATTGGTTGTAGAATTTCCTCTTTTTGTATTCACCAGACTCGCTGTCCATAACGGGTATCCGATATCGGCATTAAAAGTTTCTATGTATCCGTTAGAAAATCCGGCAACGATTATATTTTTTTCAACAGAACAAGCCGGTGTTGCTCCTCCTGCTAAAACAGTGTCTTCAGAAGAGGTATTATAAGTAAAAATTTCTGATCCGTCTTGGGTGTTTAATATCAGAAGCCTGTTATCAAGAGTTTGTATTATGAGTTTATTTTTACATATATTAGGAGATGTTCTTAGAGGAGTATTTTTTTCTACACGCCAAATTTCTTGTCCGTTTAAAGCATTAAAAGCTATAACACTCCCAAATCCGGTGAGCGCAAAAATTTTTTCTCCATCAGAAGCTATTCCGGATCCATTTAAACCATTATCTAAAATGTTTTTATTGGAAGGTTTTATTTTTTTCTTCCATATTTTGTTTCCATTTTTTATATCAAATGCACTGACAGTCCCATGCACATCTTGGGTATAAATATAATCTCCGACAATTATGGGTTGTGCAAGCAATAAATTTCGCTTATTTTCACCTTTACCGAAATTAACTTTCCAAATTTTTTGCATATTATCATTAGCGCTTAAATTATTCATTACATGTTTGGAGTTTCCTCCAATTTGTAACCAATCTTTATTGTATGTCATTGACGGTAAAACAGCTAAAGTATTATTTACCGAGCCGTTGTATTTATTGGATGAATCAATAATTGAAACCCTTGTTCCTGTTGGTAATTGTTTATCACTTTCAAAAATTGAACATGCAGATATTGCCGTTATACAGCAAAAAATAAATCCTGTTTTTTTCAAAATTTTTAAAAACATCTTCTCTCCGTTTAAGATTTTTAACCGCCGGTTTTTTCCGGCGGTTTTTGTTTTACATATCGCTTAAAGTTGAAAGCATATCCTGAATATGACTTCTAAAACTATCAGATACATTTTCGTTTTGCAACAATTGAGTGTATATTGATTTTGCAACTTCAAAATCTCCGGTTTTAATAGCAACCATAGCAAGCATATCCTTTGCTAAAGGAGACCAAGCATTATCGGCATTGGCAACAGGTTCAAGTAAACTGTTGAGCTCTTCGGGAGTGGCGGTATCAATTTTGTATGTAGCTAATTTTAATGCAGCCAGATTGCGTACTCTAGGGCTAAGTTCATCATTATCAACAATTACTTGCAACATATTTAATGCCTCATCAAGTTTGTTTTGTTCAAACAAAATATCAGCAATTTGGATGCGTGCCAATTGGCTGTAAATGCCATAGTTTCCGGTTGCGATTTTTTCTAAAGCTTTGATGGAGTTTTCATAATTTCCTTCTTGAACCATGGCGGCAATATAGCTTTCTGTTTTAGCTTGTAATTGTCTTTGATGCCAAGATCTTATAGTTTCAAAACCAACAGCAGCACTTACGGAAATTACGACAAATAACACGATATATAAGCCATATTTGTTCCAAAAAGCCTTTAAATTATCGTTTTTAACATCTTCAGTAACTTCTTGAATAAAAGCCTCAGTCATTTCATCTTGACATGTTGCACATTTGGTGCAAGCTTTAATAGCTTTTGTATCTTCAACAATAGATTTGTTTGCAGCTTTATTTTTTATAGAAGAAACCTTTTTGGTTGTTTTTTTTGCCGGAGTTTTTTTTACGGCTGTTTTTTTAGCATCGGAATTTTTCATATCAATTTTCCTTTTTGGTTAGAACAGTTTATCATAATATAAAGCAAATTATTTGATTATCAATTGCTTTGTGCAACTAATTACCAATTATTTCACTGATTAATACCGCTCTTATCCATCTTAAGTCTTCCGCAGGTAATTTATTACCTATGGTAACCATACTTTTATCTGAAACAATGCTTAGATAATAACGTTCGGTTGTCGGAGTGTAGTTGATATCTACCCCCTTTATGTGTTTAATATCTATAATACTGTCTCGTATTCTTAAAAACAAAATTTTTCGAAAAACTATAATTTTATCTTTTGTTAAAAGTAAAATATCTTTAGACATCAGATTTATGGCTGAGAAAATAATTAGAGCAAATGTAAAGGCATATATAGTCAACAAAACTTGATTATTGATGTATTTTATCAGACTATCATGATGAAAGAATGCAATTATAAGCATACAAACTAATGTAAATGTTAAGAAAGTATATAAAACGCTTGCCGTATCTACAAAAATTTTACCTATTTTAATCATTTTTTCACCGGTTTGGCGTTTTTTAAATGTTATATATGATGGTTTATCTAATTCAAAAATAAAATTTTGCGGCATATGCCATTTTGTTACAACTTCTTCATAATTTCGGTTGAGATCTTGAAAGTTTCTTGAAACCATGCCTCGTTCCGAAATTGTGATTCCGGGCATATGCAAAACAGTTGCATATTCTTTCCATATTTGGCGAATGTTTTTCTTTCTCAAACTAATATAAAGAGGTATGATTTTGTTTTTATCTTTATGATAAAGTTCAATTATATATTTGTTGAGAGTTAGTATTCCGAATTGATAAAAGTTTACTCTTAATCGTACGCCGCTATAGTTGTATAAAGGTTCTTCAAATGTTTGTATCTGACCAAAAGCAGGGCGTTTTTTGACTTTTACATAATTGCCGTCAAATTGGATTTTATTGTAACGAATAAACATTATAAAACAAAATCCCACGACCATCAAACCGATAAGTATAATTATACAATTAAAAACATTCGGAGATACGAAAGAATGAATTTTTATATTGGTCTTTGGAAGATGATTTTCGATATCGGCAATTCCTGATAAGTTCGAATTGGTCAAAAGATATATACCGAATGAAATGAACATTATTCCCAAAACAAAGGCCATAATTGTAACTGATCGTGAAAATCTATCAGTTGCTTTTGTGGTTTTATCACTGATTTTTAGTGCAAAATTATAACTGTAATGATCACAATCGTCCAGTATCATAATATATTCCCTTTATTTGTTTTGTATACCTTTTTAATTAGTTTATCTGATTTTTAAAAAATAATCATCTGTTTTTTTGTTTTAATTAAATTTTCATTTCTTTTTTTAATCTTTTTTGTATAATATAACATCAAGATATAATTTTTCAGAGTAAAAGTCATGCTTTTTTTTAATTTATATGAACAACCTTCTTTAATTTTTAGCACAATATGTGTAAGTTTTTTTGTTTTTGCCAGTTTTTATGCATCAATTGTGATGAAAAAGAAAAGTTTGCTTTATTTTTTATACGGGTTTGGTTTATTGCTTATTACTTCTGTATTACAACAAAATGCAGGTTATTTTTATGCACATGCTGTGTCTATTAAAATGATGGTTTTTTTTGAACTTATGTTGGTGCTATTCGGTTCAATACTTTTGATTATTTCAACTAACCATATTCTACTTAAGAAAAATTTGAATTTAGGAATTTTATTTTTACTGATAAGTATAGGTTTATTAGCAGCAATTTATGCTGTATTTATTGCTAATAATGCTAATATTGTATCGGATATTAGGCATATTTTTCCCATTATCAGTATGATGTGTGTCTTTATAGGCTATGTTTTTACCCCGCATATATGGAAACATGTGGGAAGTTTGTTGGGATTGGTGGCTATATGTGGTTTTATAGGTTTGATGTCTTATCCTCTGTTTTTTGATAATCTTTATCCGCAATATTATCCTTTGGTGTTAATAAGTATGCTTGCTCTTTCATATATTTTGATGATTGTTGATTATTTAAAAAATGAGCTTGATTTTGTAGTTAAAAGTCAGAAGAAAACGGCTTCAAATATAAAAAACATCATAAGATCTTCTCCTTTCCCGATAGTGTTATCTCGGTTGGGAGATGATACCTTGATTATGGCAAATATCAATGCTTTAAAATTATTTGGGTTGGAAGAAACACAAATCTCTCGTTATCATTTTAAGGATTTTTTTGTTGATGCGGATAATCGTAAATTACTACTTGAACGTTTAGAACATAATCGTGAAGTACATGATTTTGAAATTTTAGTTAAAACGGCTGCAGGCAATACACCGTTTTGGCTTTTGATGTCAGCTAATGTGATAGACTATAACAATGATATTGTTTTATATTCGGCGTTTCAGGATATTACACTACGTAAACGTCATGAAACCGTATTGCAGTCACAAGCCGATCGAGATCCTCTTACTTCTGTGTATAATAGACGTTATTTTGAAAGTAAGGTGATTGAAAAAATTAAAAATGCGCATGTGAAAAATAATCCGTTTGCAATTTTTATGATTGATGCTGATAAGTTTAAGAATATTAATGATAAGTTTGGACATAAGATTGGAGATAAAGTTTTAATAGAATTAGCCTCAGTTTGTGAAAGATCATTACGTCAAGAAGATATTGTTGCTCGTTATGGAGGGGAAGAGTTTGTTGCCTTTATTGATAATGTAGATTTACAAACGGCTATTACGGTTGCGAATCGTCTTAAAAAATCAATAGCAGACATTGTTGTGTATGCCGAAGATAAAATACCGGTTACTGTGTCAGTAAGTATCGGAATTGCTGTTTCAGGTGTTTCCGACAATGTACCCGTTATGATAAAAATGGCTGATGATGCTATGTATTTAGCAAAACAAAATGGTAGAAACAGAGTTGAGGTATATGATAAAGAAAAAATGGAAAAAGTTGAAATTGATGAACGTGTGTCACAAAAATCACAAATGCATCCGGCTTTTTTTGGGGAAGAAAGCAACGAAATTTCGCTTTTAGATGGTATCGAATCGGCATCAATAATTGAGGATTAAAGTATATGGAGTGTAATTTAAAAGAAAAATGTGGCGGTTGTTGTTACAGACATATGAGCAATGCGGAATATCAAGAATTGAAAGATGGTAGATTCAAAAATTTTTTACAAAAACAACTTGGTGTTTCGGAATATGTTTTTAACGAATCGATATTTATTGATGATGGCACCAGAAGGCGTGCGAGCTTTACATTTGAATATAAAAAATCAAAACTCATGTTTGGATTTAATGAAAATAAAAGTAATGATATTGCAGATTGTATGCAATGTCCACTTTTAACTGCAAAGATAAATCGACATTTAGGCGTAATAAGAGAATTTTTGCAAAAATTATGTGAGATAAAAACGGTTAAAAAAATTAAAGCCAAAAAATTTTGCGAATCGTTTATTTCTAAAGGTGATTTGTTGGTTTTAGACGCAACAAACGGACTTGATTTGGTGTTGGAAACTTCTTCTCAATTGGAACTTTCGCACAAGATGAAAATTTTTGATTTTGTAAATGCCAATGAAAAAATTATTCGCTTTTCATACAAAAAAGATGCTTTTTCGGAGCCTGAAACAATTGTTGAAAAGCTAAAACCGACAATCAATATTGCGGGTTTTGATGTGTATGTTGCTGCGGGAACATTTTTACAAGCTTCAAAAGAAGGCGAAACTGCATTGATTGATACAGTTTGCAAATATTTGGCAGACATAAAAGGTAATATTGCTGACTTATTTTGTGGAATCGGTACGTTCTCGTATCCCTTATCTAAAAATAAAGAAAATAAAATTGTGTCAATTGATGTCAACAAAAATTTATTGGAGGGATTTAGAACTTCGGTTAATAAGCAGATGATACACAATATTGAAATTAAAGAAAAAAATTTGTTTAAATATCCTTTAGAATCTGCAGAATTTGAAAATTTTGATGCTGTTATTTTTGATCCTCCAAGGGCAGGAGCAATATCAATAGCGAAAGAATTGGCAAAAGTTGATAAGTCAAAAAAATTAAAAAAAGTGGTGGCGGTTTCATGCAATCCGTACAGCTTTGTAAATGATGCAAAAATTTTGCTCGAATCGGGATACAAATTGAGAATCATAACTTTTGTTGATCAATTTGTATATTCTAATCATATGGAATTAGTTGCTTTGTTTACAACAAATTAAAGGTTTTTAAGCTAGTATAGATGAAAGTTTTATTAAAACGGAGGAAATATGAAAAATACGGTATGTGCATTTATGACTCTTTTGTTGTTAACAGCTTGTTCCAATAGTAACAATGAGCATCGTTATATAATTAAAATCGGTGAAAATGAAACCGCGTATTTAAAAGATGTTAATGTGTGTCCGAAAGTACATGTAAGAAGAGAAGATTCAACACTTGTGCAAAAACAAGGTAAAAATCCGGTGTTTAAAATTGAGGCTGTCAGCTATTCAGGATTTTGTTATTTTGATATGATATCAAAAAGAGAAAAAGCTGTTATTAAACCACAGTTTAAAATTGTTCGTTTGAGTGAACGCAATATTACTGATTTACAGTTTTCGTATTATCTGGAAACCGCTGAAGGACCGAAAGCATATTTGGGTAGAAAAACTTATTTTGCTGATGTTTCCGTTCCGCTCGGTGTAAAGGAAATCAACTATATTGCCGATGCGACGGAACTTACCATTCCGGAGTCGGGTACATATGACTTAGATGTTTATTTGGGATTAAATGCGGACATTTCCGAGTTGCAATTTAAAAAATAAGAGGAGAAAACATTATGCAATATAATTATGCCGATATGGCAAACGCAATCAGATTTTTAAGTGCCGATGCAATTGATAAATCAAAATCCGGACACCCAGGAATGCCACTTGGTATGGCAGATGTTGCAACTGTTTTGTTCTCGGAATTTGTAAAAATAAATCCTAAAAATCCGCACTGGTTTGACCGTGATCGTTTTGTGTTATCGGCCGGTCACGGCTCAATGTTGATGTATTCTTTGTTATATTTATTGGGCTATGAAGATATTTGCCTTGAAGATATTAAAAATTTTCGTCAGTTAGGATCAAAAACTGCCGGACATCCCGAATACGGGCATCTTGCCGGTATAGATATGACAACAGGTCCTTTGGGACAAGGCATTTCATCGGCCGTGGGTATGGCTTTGGCCGAACGGATCATCAATGCTAAATATGGCGATGATTTATGCAACCATTATACTTATGTTATAAATGGTGACGGTTGTTTAATGGAGGGTGTTTCGCAAGAGGCAGCCGAGCTTGCCGGACACTTAAAGTTAAATAAACTGATTGTGCTGTGGGACAATAACAACATTACCATTGACGGTACGGTAGCAAGTGCAAGTTCAACTAATCAGTTGAAGCGTTTTGAGGCTTTTGGTTGGAACACAATTGAAATTGACGGGCATAATTATCAGCAAATCAGTGAAGCAATAAAATCGGCGCAAAAATCTGATAAGCCGACTTTGATTTCTTGCAAAACCACAATAGGTTTCGGAGCGCCTAATAAGTGCGGAACACCAAAATGTCACGGATCACCTTTGGGAGAAGACGAAACTTCTCAGATGAGAAAGGCTCTTAATTGGGATTATGCTCCGTTTGTCGTTCCCGAGAACATATTAAATATGTGGCGTGCGGTTGGTGAAAAATCGTTAAAAGAGTTTGAAACTTGGCAAAAAAAAGCCGATAAAGTGGGTAGGGGATTTGCCGATTTTATAGAAAATAAATTGCCCTTAGATTTTAATGCAGGGTTGACTCAATTAAAAGCGGAAGCCATTGCAAACAAAACCAAAGTGGCAACCCGAAAAGCTTCCAATATGTGTTTGGAAAAAATTGTCGGTGTGGTACCACAAGTTGTTGGCGGTTCGGCTGATTTGGCGGCTTCAAACTTAACTGTTGTGAGTGCATCAAAAACCATTACGGCCGATGATTATAACGGTAATAATGTGGCTTACGGTATCAGAGAACACGCAATGGCAGCCATTATGAACGGAATGAGTTTGCACGGTGGTATTATACCGTTTGGCGGAACATTTTTTGTGTTCTCCGATTATATGCGTCCGTCTATGCGTTTGGCGGCTTTAATGGGAATTCGGGTGATATATGTTTTAACTCACGATTCAATCGGTGTAGGTGAAGATGGCCCCACTCATCAGCCGATTGAACATTTGGCATCATATCGTGCAATGCCGAATATCTATACTTTCCGCCCGTGTGATGTGGTGGAAACGGCCGAGGCTTGGGAAGTGGCTTTGAGTTTAGAATCGGCTCCGAGCATTTTGGCGCTAACTCGTCAGAGCTTGCCGCTTTTAAGAGAAAGTGTGGTGGAAAATTTAACCGCAAAAGGCGGATATGTTATCTCTGATGTACAAAGCGGTAAAACCCGTCAAGCAACTATCATTGCAACAGGCTCGGAAGTGTCTATGGCCATTGAGGCACAAAAATTGTTAAGAGAAAAAGGAATTGAGGTTGCGGTTGTTTCTATGCCTTGTGCGGAACTGTTTGATAAACAAGACCCAAAATATCAGGACGAAGTTTTGGGAAATTGTCCGAGAGTTGCGGTTGAAGCAGGTATAAAATTCGGTTGGGAAAAATATACCGGCCTTAGAGGTGATATAATCGGAATGGACGGTTTTGGTGCATCGGGACCTGCAGATAAACTGTTTGAATATTTCGGTATTACGGTTGAAGAAGTGGTCGAGAGCGTTGAAAACTTAGTAAAATAATTTGTTTATTAAAAACCGCCTCCTATCGGAGGCGGTAGAGTATAAAATTATAACAAAGATACAACAGTAAATTTTCCGGTATAATTTCCTTCTTGAACACTTTCATCAAAAGAAAAAGTTCCTCCGATTTTTTCACTATTTGCCCCCAAAACTGTTAATGATACACCTAGTTCTTTTTCTCCATCGTAAAGTGTAATACTTTCAGGGACTTCAACATTTTCAAAATCACAAGTAGATATTTGATAATCAACAACACGTAGCACACCCTCTGATGCGGTATATCCATTTTCATCAATGGTGATAGTTGCGCCCAAATTGTTGTTAATCGTATCCAAGTCGAGAATAATGTTACCAAATTCTAAATTGCTACAATTGGATTTGACGGCAAAAGTTACTTCCGCATTTGCAGTTACCTCAGCATAACTTGCCGCTATAACATTGCTTGCAGCCAAGAGAGCCACAGCAGAAGTAAGAAAATATTTTCTCATAATTTTATTCCTTATATAAAAGTAGTTTAACTTAATTTTCTTTTGAAAGGCATCAAAATTTACCTCTCAAGTCGCATCTTAAACCGTTTTTTTTTTTTTTGCAAGTAAAAAGAGTCTAAATGTGAATTTAAATCAAATTTGAGGTAAGAAAACAAAATAAACTTGAAATCAGAGTAAAACTATCATACTGTAAAATACAAATTAAGGAAACAAAAATGGACAATAAAGAATTTAATATTGATAATTTGAAAAATGCTCTGACAACCTTAAAAAATTGTTGGGAAGTTTATAATCAGCAACAAGATAATGTCATATTTGCCGACATCGTGGCCGATTCGTGTGTTAAACGGTTTGAATATACAATGGAAACTGCGCTTAAATTGATGAGAAAATATTTAAAGTTGTTTTATGCAAAAAACGACAATGAATTGACCGTTAACAATATTTTTCGTTTTATGGCCGGATATGATATGGTTATGAACTGGGAAAATTGGAAACAATATTATGCCAAAAGAAACGATACTTCCCATGAATATAACATTGTAAAAGCACGAGAATTGTTAAATATAATGCCTGAATTTATTGCCGAGACAGAGTTTTTG
>JAFTYO010000048.1 GCA_017464685.1 Alphaproteobacteria bacterium | reverse complement strand
TATCCACAAAGAAGACTCGTATAAATTGCAAAAAAAAAAAACGGTTTATGATGAGCTCAAAATATATTATAGGAGTTAGTTGATGAGAAAAAAATATAATCAAATCGGTCGTTCAATGGTTGAAATGCTTGGAGTTCTTGCCATTATCGGAGTACTTTCCGTTGGCGGAATTGCAGGATACTCTAAAGCGATGGAAAAGCATAAGATGAATTCATTTATTGAGAGTATCAGGGAACTTATGTATAGTATTGATACTGAGCTTTATCAAAAAAATATTGGTGTCGGAGCACAATTATCACCGGCAGTAAGAATTTTTGAAAAGCTCAATTTAATTCCGAACAATATGAAAGTTGTTAATGATAGTACAATTGTTTTTTTGCCATATAAGTCAAATGTTCAGATTTTATTTAGTGATAATGGAAATTACATAAGGATAACGGCTTCAAATTTACCTCCTGATTTATGTGCTAATTTCTTTTTATCCGTGAGTGATTGGGGTGATGACAATATGTTATGGACGGGAGTGATTATGAATCCGAATAACCCTGATGGTGTCCATTGGCGTGATAATGCGATATATTACCCCGGTGGAAATATAAATCATTTTGGAAATGCTCAAAAAATTATGGAGGTTTGCGAACAAAATGAGCATGATGACTCGGGCATAATGATAGAACGATATTTCAGAAAATAAAAAACCCACCGAAAGGGTGGGTGGCAAAAAATTACCTATTCCTCATTCTTTTTAGATTCTTCTTTTTTAGCTTTTGCCTCTTTAACTTGAGCGAGTTTTTCTTGAGCTTTTTGTTGTCCTTTTTTAACAGCTTCGACACCTTCTTTTGTTTTAGTCTCAATTAGCTTTTTTAAATCAGGCAATTTGTCGGCATTAAAAATTGCAACAACTAAAATAATTACCAATAACCAACCTAACATCAATTTTCTCCTTTCTTAAGTTGATGCAAAATTTCCGTTGCATCATAAATTATGGTTTTTTCAGTAAAACTACTTATTGCACTATAATAGTGTTTTTTTTGATTATCAAGTACAATTGTTTCTTTTTTCCTGCAAATTATACTTTTTATTTTTTCAAACCGTTTTAAACTTTCGTCTTGCATATATTTACCGCTTTTGCAAAGTTCAATCATTTCGTTTTCAGCGGCTCTGCAATAACTTACAATATCACATCCCGCATTCCATACACTTAAGGCTTTTTGAACAATGTTTCCTTTTAGAGCATGCATATCAATTGAATCTGAAATTAAAAGCCCGTTAAAACCAATTTCATTTCTTATGATTTCACTGATTATTTTTTTTGAAACACTAACCGGATTTTTATCATCAATTTGTTTTAAGAGTATGTGAGCACTCATGGCTGCCGGCATATTTTTCAGTTGTTTGAAAGGATAAAAATCGGCTTGTAAATCTTTTATCGGGTTATTAATCATCGGAAGCTTTGCATGAGGGTCATCAAAGGCTCTTCCGTGCCCCGGAATATGCTTGATACAAGGACATATTCCTTGATGAATATAAGTTTCACACATAATTTTTCCGTGAGTGACAATTTTTTCCTTATTACTGCCGAAACAACGATTTTTTAGGGCAATTGTCGTGTTCGAGTAATCTATATCCAAGACAGGGGCAAAAACCATATTTGCCCCAATGTTTTTCATTTTTTCAGATATGATTTTACTGTGTATTTCGGTTAATTGCAAATTATCTGCTTGTCCCAATATATTCTGTGAAGCCAATTCATCGGAATTATCATATTTTAATCTCCTTACTCTGCCACCTTCTTCGTCAACGGCAATAAGGACATCATCTCGACATATAACTTCTTTAACGGAGTTTACCAATTGAGCTGTCTGTTTTTCTGATTGAATATTACGATTAAACAATATAACACCGAGCGGATTATACTTTTCAAACAAATATTTCTCAACATCGCTTAACTTGTATGAATTTATTGATAACAAAGCTGCTAAAACAGGTTTTTCCAAAAAGTCCTCCTATTTTTGTTTTGCAAAACAATTAAGTCCTTCGGTTTTTAATTCGGAACATAGTTTATCAGCTTTATCTTTGGAATCAAAATTACCGGCTTTAAGTCTGTAAATCATATTTCCGTTATCAAGTTTTGATTCTTCAATTTCATAAGGTTGATTTTTTAATCCGTTATGTTTTTTGCTCAAATCATTCCAACTTTTTTTCACAGAATCTGCATCTGAAGAGGCTAATAGTTGAAGTTGCCAAGATCCTTTGGATATACTACTTGATTGAGCTTGCTTTATTGTTACTTCAACGGGCTCTTTTTTGTTCTCTTGCGCAGTTTTGACCTCTAAATTTATATTTGCAGGTTTTTGCGGAATTTCAATTTTTTTATTATCAGTGGTTTCTACCTTTTCTATCAGCTCATCAAGATTTTTAATCGGTAAAATATCGTCTTGTATAATTTGTTGTTCTTCGATGTTTTCAACAGTTTTGATTTCGGGTTCGGGTACTATTTCAGGCAATTTAGGAGTTTCAGGAGTGGGTAAGATGCTTTCAATTTTAATGGTATTGGCTTCATGCTTTTCTACCAAGGCATATACAGGTTTGTCTTGATTTAAAATTTCCATTCCTCCCGGATTATTCGGTTGAATTTTCACCGGTGTTATCGGACGGCGAATAACTGGAATTTCAATGTTTTTATTTTCATGAAAATGTGGGACAAGCAAAACCCAACTTACAACAGCTGCTAATGCAATGCCGGCAACAGTACCGATAAAACCATTGCGAGAACGTTGTAATTCTTGCCTTCTGGCTTGTAATTGAGCTTGTCTTTCAGAAGCAATTTTTTGCCGAAATTCACTTAAATAATCTTCATCTTTATCGCCATAAAATTCCTTAAACATTTTTTACGCCTTTTATCTTATTGTCTCATATAATAGCAATATATATTAAAAAACTTTATAATCCTTTAACATCATTGTTGCAAAAAATTAAAAATTTAAGTAAACTGAAGCAGAATTTGGAGATGATATATGATAATTTCAACTTATAATGTTAATTCGATTAATGCCAGGTTAGCAAATTTGTTAAATTGGTTAGATAAAACATCTCCGGATATTGTATTGTTGCAAGAGTTAAAATGTGATTTTAATTCATTTCCTTTTTTTGAAATAAATTCTGCCGGATATGAGGCTAAAATAGTTGGGCAGAAAAGTTATAACGGAGTAGCCGTTTTAAGTCGATACAAAATTAAAGTCATACACGAGAGTCTTCCCTGTTTTGAAGATGAAAATGCTCGTTATTTGGAAACGATTGTTAATGTTAAAGGTAAAAATATACGAACCATAAGTGTTTATTTTCCCAATGGAAATCCTCCTTACAACAATCCTGATGATACATCAAAGTTTATATATAAACTCAAATTTACCGATGCTTTTTATGAACATATGAGAAAATTGCTTTTAACTGATGAAAAAATTGTTATAGGCGGTGATTTTAATGTTATTTTGACCGAAAATGATGTTTATAATCCGAAACTTTTCATAAATAATGCCCTTTATAAAGACAGTGTTAAAAGGCGTTTAAAAGCATTGATGCATTTGGGACTTTATGATGCTTTCAGAACTTTACATCCTTTGGATAACGGTTACACATATTGGGATTATGCACAAAGAGCATTTGAACAAGATTTGGGATTGCGGATAGACTATTTAATGTTATCGGCAAGAGCAATTGATGGCATTAAAAAATGTTATGTTGATAAAGCTGTTAGAGCAGGAGAAAAACCTTCTGATCATACACCGCTTACAGTAGAACTTGAACTTTAGTAAGGATAAAATTTTGAAAAAATATTTATATATTGTTTTTTGTGTTTTATTTAGTTTTCCGGTGTATTCGGCTTCAGATATAATTGACGATGTCTTTGTAACTATAAGTTCTGATTATATAAATGAAAATACCAATAAAGATATTATGATGAAAGGCATAAAAGCATTAAACAAAATAGATAGTGCTGTCAATTTGAAATATACAACTGATAAAATATTTTTTTATTATAAAAATAAAATGATTGAACAATTTGAAATGCCTCAAGACACAGATTCTCCGAAAAAATGGTCAGAATTTACAAAAACAATTATTGATACAGCCATAAAAGTTTCCGATAAAATAGAGATAATAGATTTTGAAATACCTGATAGGTTTGCAGAATCTGTTTTTGCGGGTTTGGATGGATATTCGCATTATTACAGCGCATTTTCAGATGATGCAGACAAACCTAAAGTTGTAAGAAGAAATTTTGCATCGAGAATTGTTGAAAAAGATATTTTGCTGATTAAAATTTTGGCTTTCAGAAAAGATGTAAGCAAAAAGGTTGAAGAAGAAATAAATAAATGTTCAAAGTGTAGGGCACTTATTTTGGATTTAAGAGGAAATCATGGCGGGTTGCTTGATGAGGCCTTAAAAATAACTGACATGTTTTTGGATGAGGGGATTATTACTTATACGCTTTCTAAAGATGGTAGTTCACCGAAATTTTATACTTCCGCAGAAGGAGATATTTTTAGTAACAAGCCGATAGTAATTTTGGTTGATGGTTTTAGTGCTTCTGCTTCGGAAGTTTTGGCCTCGGCTTTGAGCGAACAAAATCGAGCTGTGTTGATAGGAACGCAGACATATGGCAAAGGAACGGTTCAAAATGTATCAAAAAGTAATCAGGGTAGCGCTATGGCATTGACAGTATCATATTTTTATACTCCGGGGGGAAATATTATAGATAAGAAAGGTTTGCTGCCGGCAATATGTACAGGTGGATTAAAGTTAAAACAATATGTAACTGATGGTGTTTGTGATAAAGAGGATAGATTTACAGAAGAAGCTGATGTTGAAATTGCGACCAAATTTATTAATGATGAGATATAGATTAATAATATTTTATGATAAATTCAAAAAAAATAAATAAAATGAAAAATTATTATTGACAATATAGGCTAAAAAATGTATATAACGCCTAAATGTTTTAATTTATAACTTTATTTAAAGAGAAAAAAAATGGCAAAAGCAATAAAAGTAAAAGTAAAATTGGAAAGCAGTGCCGGTACAGGTACATTTTATCTTGCTGAAAAGAATCCGAGAACTCATCCTGAAAAGTTGGTTTTGAAAAAATATGATAAAAAATCAAAAAAGCATGAAGAGTTTGTAGAAAAGAAGTTAAAGTAGGTTCTTTTTTGATTGTAGATTTTGATGAGGTACCGAGTGTTGTACCTCATTTTTTTATTTATTTGATGCTTTTTGAGAGTTATACGCTTTTTCGTATTCTTTTTTTAAAGTTTCAAATTTGACATTTGTATAACGTTGGGTGGTGCTTAAAGTTTTGTGTCCTAAAAGTTCTTGAATTGAACGTAAATCAGTACCTTGCACCAAAAGATGTGTTGCAAAAGAGTGTCTGAGGGCATGGGGCGTCACAGTATCAGGTAGGCCTAAACGACTCCGTATCTTTTGCATTTGTCTTTGGATGATACGTGGATTTAATCTATCGCTTCTGGCACCAATAAATAAGGCTTCTTCGTTGTTACGATTATGTGGGGCAATATCTAAGTAGGCGTTTATACTATCTTTGACCATAGGCAGCAAAGGAACAATACGTTCTTTACTGCCTTTTCCTTTTATTTTTAAGAAGTTATCGGCTGTTATAAATTCACCATAGTTTAGAGATAAAGCTTCTGAAATTCTGAGACCGGCGCCGTATAAAAGAGCAAAAACGGCCATATCTCTTAATCCTTGCCAATCATCTGTTGCGATAAATTTTGCTTCTTTGATGATATCTAAAGTATCGTCAATATCAATGGATTTAGGTAAAATTTTGTTTGTTTTTGGAGATGATATAATACTGATAGCGCTGTTTTTTAAAATGTGAGCTTTATCAAGCCATCTGAAAAAATTTTTAAATGCCGAAATTTCTCTGGCAAGAGAAGATTTTTCAATGTGTTTTGCAGAACGATAGCTGATAAAACTTCTAAAATCTCTAATGTCAATATTGCTTAAAAAATTTAAATCGACAATTTGATTGTGATCAGAAAAATAATTGATAAAAAAAGATAAATCACGTTTATAAGCACTAACAGTATGCTCGGAAAAACGTTTTTCTTTAGTTAAATAGTTTTCCCAAGAAGTTATGGCATTTAGTACATCAATTTGTGCTTTGTATATAATTTTATTTTTCATAATGTGTGATTATAATATAAAAGGGTTAAATTTTTATTGTTCGGGTAAAATTAACCCGCCAGTTATTGGCGGGTTATAATGTTTATGCTTTTTTATCTTTTATAAGCGACAATATTATAGCCCCGAACAGCAATCCGAAAGTAACGCTTAGTGATTGCCAAGCCAAGATATGAACGCCGAAAATTGGCATAAATATTTTGCAACCGATAAAGATTAATATAATTGATAATGCCGGCTTTAAATATACAAACTTATTTACAATGGCGGCAAGCAAGAAATATAAAGCTCTCAAACCCAAAATTGCAAAAATATTGCTAGTATAGACTACAAACACATCTTGTGTAATTAAAAATATGGCCGGAATGCTGTCAAAAGCAAAAATAACATCCATTGTTTCAATAATAATCAATGCGAAAAACAAAGGTGTGATATAGTGTTTGCCATTTTCTTTTATGAAAAAGTGTTCTCCTTTGAGCTCGTGTGTGACGTGGAAAAACTTTGACAGGGTTTTATAAAGCTTGCTCTCTTTGAAAGATTTTCGCTCACCTTCCTTATGGAAAAGCATTTTGGCACCGGTATAAACCAAGAATACCGAAAAAATGTAAAGAGTCCAATGAAAACGAGAAATTAAGGCCTCACCTAAGTATATCATAATTCCGCGCATAACAAGAGCGCCCAAAATTCCCCAAAACAAAACACGATGTTGATATTTTGAAGGAACACCCACCGAAGAAAATATAATTGACATTACAAAAATATTGTCAAGTGATAAACTTTTTTCCAACAAATATCCGGTAAAATAGTCCATACCCAAATCGGCACCTTTTTCATATATGACAAAGATCCCGAAAATAAGCGCAATTACAATGTAAAACACACATATCCATAAAGTATGCCAAAAATGCGGCTCTTCATTTTTGCGATTAAACACAAACAAATCCAATGCCAATAATACAATTACACTGACACCGAAAATGCCCCACATCATGTTGGTTGACAATACGGCATGCTCAGCCATTAAAGAATTTAAGATTTCCATTTGATTTTCCTTTTATTTTAGTTCTCAATATTCCAAGTTGTTTTGATTATGTCTTCAATGTTTGTATATTTAGGTTTCCAACCCAAAATTTTTGTTGCCATTTCAGCTTTTGCAACAACAACGGCAGGGTCACCACTGCGACGCGGAGCGAAGTTATAATTTAACCTTTTCCCGATTACATTTTCAGTTGCATCAACAATTTCTTTAACCGATGTTGCATGGCTTGTGCCTAAATTCAAGCAATATGATTTTTTATCGGATAACAGTTTTTTTACGGCCAAAACATGAGCAGTTGCCAAATCGGTTACATGGATATAATCACGCAAGCAAGTGCCGTCAGGTGTGTCATAATCGGAACCGTATATCGAAAAAAAATCGCGTTTTCCGGTTGCAACTTCCATAATTATTGGCAGTAAATTTTGCGGATTTTTTTCTTTTCCGACAATGCTTTTATCGGCAGCATAACCGACAGCATTAAAATATCTTAATGCGATATAATTAAAATCTTTCAATTTAGAATACCAATCCATCAAATCTTCAATGGCGGCTTTTGTGTAGCCGTAAAAACTCATCGGATTGCGAAGATGATTTTCATCTAAAGGTAAATATTGCGGCATTCCGTAAACGGCAGCTGATGATGAAAACACAATATGTTTAACATTGTTGTTTAGCATTGCGTTTAAGATGTTGATTGTACCGGTCAAATTATTAACCGAATATAACTGTGGATTTTCCATAGATTCGCCGACTGCTTTTTTGGCAGCCAAATGAATAACCGCATCAATGTTTTGTTTCATGGCATTGTCCAAAGCTTTCTCATCTAAAATGTCTGCTTTGATAAACGCACTTTCTTCGAACAAATTTATTTCTTGTCCGGTTGATAAATTGTCATAAATAACGGTTTCAAAACCGTTTTCCAAAAGTTCTTTTACAACATGGCTTCCGATATAACCGGCTCCGCCGATAACCAAAACTTTAGGCATAAAAATTCTCCTTAAAATTTTACAAAGATTTTATATATGCTTGAACAATCGGAATATCCGCCGGAGCCAAATCATAATCAAGTAAATGCATCGGCTCAACCCAAACATATTGTTCATGAGCATCTATTTTTGTAATGAGCGGATTTTCACATTCGGCAATAAATGTGTTTAAAATAAAGCTACCGAAAGCATAACCATGTTCAGATTTCATAAAGAGTTCTTTAACTGTCACTTTAAGATTTAATTCTTCTATAAGTTCGCGACACAAACATTCATGTAACGTTTCACCTTTTTCAAGTTTACCTCCCGGAAGTTCCCACTTGAGTTCTAAATCTTTCCCTTTTTTTCTTTGCGCAAGCAAAACTTTGCCGTTATGTATGATAATACCGGCTGCAATTTGTTTAGGTTCCATTATTTATCCTTTTTAATAGGTTTTACATAAGCAATTGCGGCATGTTCTTCGCAATAAGTTTGACCACTGCGAATAGTCTTTCCGCAAAAACAAAAATTATCATCTTTAGGGTCTCCGATTGGCCAACGACAAGTATGATTGTCTAGATCAGTAAGTTTGAGACACGAATCCTTTTTTGTTTTTTTTGTTGTTAATATATTCACCGATGCTACAGTAATCTTTTTTATGGGGGTGTTTGATTGTTTTACAACTTCTTCTTTCGTTTCTGTTACTTCTGTAGCAGTAATTTCTTCTTTTTTCTTAATTGGTGATGGGCGAGCCTTTAAGTTTAGACGATGTACCTTACCGACAATAGAGTTCTTAGAGACACCAAGCCTTTTTGCTATTTCATTTGTGGTTAGTCCTTCTTTCCACATTTGTTTTAAGCCATCAATCATTTCTTCGGTCCAAGCCATTATACCCTCCAAATTTATACAGATTTAATTCTAAGTTGTGCCGAGTGTACATACATTTTTTTATTAAGTCCAGTTTTAATTTAAAATAGCTCTTTTTTTTCTTCAAAAATGTGTTATTGTATATTAAGTAATTTGTTTATTGGGTGAAATTGTATGAAGTATATAGTAAATGTTTGTTTTTTAGTTCTGATACTTTTTTCTATAAATGTTCAAGCGTCGGCAATTGATTATAAAAAATATTATGAAGTTGATTTAGATGCTCCCGTACCGGATTTAAAATCTCTATCAGAGGAACTTGAGAAAGAAACAGAAATATATAACTCTCGCTATATGGTAAGTTGGGACATGGGCCCTACTTTTGATAAAATTTTTAAAGGTGTCATTACTTCTTACGGGACATCTGAAAAACGAATCAAATCGGTAATGGAAGACGAATTTTTTGATATGATTATGATGACACCAAAAGAGTTTTATCCGTATATCGGACCTTATTTGCATACTTTGCCCGGAATTCCGGACAGGATATTAATGTTACCGGGGATTAAAGAAACCAAAAACAAATTTCCCGAAAGAATCGCACCGCAACTGCAAGGTATCGAAAATTTAGAGTTTTTATCACCACATCTATATGTTTTATTAATGCCTGAAATGTGGCCGGATAATCAGCCTCCCATAGAAATGCCCAAACAAAAAAGAGCTAAAATTCCACCTATATCATTTTCACCTGATTTTATGGAAAGAGTTATGAAAAACACCCCTGAGTTTGGTTTTGGAGGAGCTGTTGAAACTAACAATAAGCCAGGTTTTGATAAACTAAGGACATTGAAAATTACTAAAGATTCACCTCTTACCACAGGTGATATAAGAGCATTTTTAAAAACGGTTAGTGGGGTTAAAAACTTTGGAAATTTAAGCAATGCCGTTAAAATTATGCATGCAAGTGATTTGTTAGATTATTGGGAACGCAAAAATGGAACAGCATTGTCTTTAAACGGACTAAAAGATGGGGTTAATCCGTGTCAACGATTGGCTTTAAAAATTAAATGGGCAGGCCTTGAAGATGAATTTACTCAGGTTGTAGGTAAAGAAGGATTTTCCTTAAATGAATGGGCATATACTTGCGATAAAACCATTAAAGCATATAGAGTTTCAAGAGTTTCATCTGCACAAATGTCGGTGATAAAAGCAGTTCAGGAAAAAACTTACGATACATATGTAAATAAGCTGAAGCCACTTTATGCCGAACGTCAATTTGCTACCATGCAAAGTATTGTAGAAATGCATAAAGCTCCAAAACACGATGTTTTTGAGGCTATGAAAAATGAAAAACTGATTTATGATGCGTTGTATCCTTTAGGCGGAATGATGATTATTGCTCCAATATCAAATTAATTATAAAGCGTAAGCAACTTTTTAGATGATATTATTATACCGATATTCGAGGATAAATGACGCGATGATTTTGGTAATATATTTTGCTTTCATGAAAAAATATGTTGCATTTTTTTTTAAGAATCGGTATAAGACTATAAAATCGATTTTTAAACATATTTATAAGGATAGAAAATGGCACGCGTTACAGTTGAAGATTGTGTGGAAAAAGTTCCTAATCGTTATGAACTTCTTATGGTTGCAGCTCAAAGAGCAAAAGATATTGAATCGGGGTCTCCATTACTTGTTGATAGAGATAATGATAAAAACTCTGTTGTTGCTTTGCGTGAAATTGCAGAAAATAGAGTAATTATTGAAAATTTGCAAAAGTCTTTGGTTATGAATTTGCAAAAATTTGTTGAGGTTGAAGAACCTGAAGAAGAAGAACTCGAAATTATTGCTGCCGAAAAAGAGTTGGCTGAACTTGATGCTCAATTTGACAGCTCGATGCTTATTGATGCAGATCTGACAGATTCTATGCAAATTACCGATGAAGAAGGATTTGACCTCGAAGAAGGGGAAGATGCTGATTTAGATGATGAAGCATTTGATGACGTATTTGATGACGGTATGAGTGATGATTTCGGTGATGATGGTGATGATTTTTAAGCCAAGTTAAGATTATCTAAAGATTTTATACATACACTTAAAGCAGAAATTGATTATTTCTGCTTTTATTTTGTTTAAAATTAGTGTATCTTGAAAAAAGAGGAAAAATGTTAAGACAATATGAGTTAGTAGATTTAGTTAAATCATATGATCCCGAAGCAGATGAAGATGCTTTGAATCGGGCATATGTCTTTGCAATGAAAAAACATGGCGCTCAGCTTAGAACATCAGGGGACCCGTACTATTCGCATCCGATTGAAGTTGCCGGTATTTTAACAAAATTTAAGCTTGATTGTTCTTCCATTGTGGCCGGACTTTTACATGATACGGTTGAAGATACCGATACTACGGTTGAAGAAGTAAAAGAGCTTTTTGGTGAACAAGTGGCATCACTTGTTGATGGTCTTACAAAATTGGCTCGAATTGAACAAAAATCAGGCTCAAGCAAACAAGCCGAAAATTTTCGCAAACTTTTGCTGGCTATGTCTGATGATATAAGAGTATTGCTGATTAAGTTGGCAGACCGTTTGCACAATATGCGAACTTTGCATTTTTGCCCCGAAGATAAAAGAATTAGAATTTCAAGAGAAACGATAGATATTTATGCGCCATTGGCCGAACGAATCGGGATGCAAGAAGTTAAAGATGAATTGGAAGAAATTGCTTTTGCCGAGATTCATAAAGAAGCACACGATTCAATTATTGCAAGGCTGAATTTTTTACGAGAACAAGGAAGCAATATTGTACCGAAAATTATTGCGCAGTTAGAACAGGATATGTTAAAAAACGGTATAAAAGCAACCGTTACCGGACGAGAAAAAGCTCCTTATTCAATTTGGCGTAAGATGCAACAAAAAAATGCTTCCTTTGAGCAACTTTCCGATATTATGGCTTTTAGAATTTGTGTTGAAGATATATCGGCTTGTTATCAGGCTTTGGGGGTAATTCACAGTAAATATCATATGGTACCCAGACGCTTTAAAGATTATATATCAACACCGAAGCCTAACGGTTATCAATCTATTCATACAGGTGTTATCGGTCCTGAAAATACACGAATCGAAATTCAGATACGAACATATCAAATGCACGAAATTGCCGAAAAAGGTGTGGCCGCACACTGGGCATATAAACAAGGACAAAAAGCCGAAGGTCGCAATTTCAGATGGATGCGTGAATTGTTGGAAATTTTGGAGCAGGCTGAAAATCCGGAAGAATTTTTGGAGAACACTAAGCTTGAAATGTATAATGACCAAGTTTTTTGTTTTACACCTAAAGGCGATTTGATAGGTCTGCCACGAGGCTCAACACCGGTTGATTTTGCTTATGCAGTCCATTCTAATGTCGGCGATACTTGTGTGGGAGCTAAAGTCAACGGTGAAATTGCAACATTAAGAACAGTGTTGAACAATGGTGATCAGGTCGAAATTTTAACATCTAAAGCGCAACACCCGTCAACCGAATGGGAGCGCTTTGTCGTTACGGGAAAGGCAAAAGCTGCCATCAGGCGCTATGTCAGAGGTGTTAAAAGAGAACAGTTTGTAGGTCTTGGTAAAGAACTGTTGGAAAGATTGTTTAAAGGTGAAAGTTTGGAGCTTTCCGATAAAATTTTGGCCGGAGTTTTGCAAAATTTTGATGCTGAATGTATTGATGATATTTATGCTAAAGTAGGTGAGGGGCTTATTACCGGTTGGGATGTGGTAAAGACTGTTTATCCTGCGTATAAGCAATCTAAACTCGATAAAATGGTTAAATCAATTAAAGTTCCGAGTTTTAAGAAAAAGAAAAAAACCGAACCGTTAAAAATTAAAGGGCTTATATCTGATATGGCGGTGCATTTTGCCGGTTGTTGCCACCCTCTGCCGGGGGATAGAATTGTGGGAATTGTCACCACAGGAAAAGGTGTGGCTGTTCATGCGATAGATTGTAAAGCATTGGAAAAATTTTCACAAGAACCGGAAAGATGGCTTGATATTGATTGGGGTGATGATGCAAAAGATGAATTTCATACTGCCCGCATTAAGGTTATGCTTAGCAATGAACCGGGAGCATTGGGTGATTTATCAAATTTAATTGCTCGTCATGAAGCCAACATTTCTAACTTGAATATTGTGTATCGAACACTAAGTTATTTTGAGCTACTTGTAGATTTAGAGGTAAAAGATGTTGAACATTTAAACAACATAATTGCAACATTAAAAGCTTCTAAAGTTATAAGTTATGTATCAAGGGCGGCACAATAATTTCAAGGAGGATAAATGTTATCTCTTAAAGGGTTTAAGAGGACTTTTCAAAACTATAAACAACAGCTTGTTTTAAAATTAAAAAACATTAAGGCGACACCTTATGAAATAGCCTCGGGTTGTGCGTGCGGTGTGGCAATTTCTTTTACTCCGTTTGTCGGTTTTCATCTTGTGTTAGCCACAATTACGGCTTTTACAATCAGGGGAAATGTAGTTGCATCTTGGTTGGGAACTGTTGCCGGCAATCCGTGGACATTTGCCCTGATTTGGCCGGCAACACTATATACGGGGCGAGAAATATTGGGCTTGGAACACGAACCTGAGACCGATTTTGCGAAAATATTTGATAATTTTTTTCATTCGGCCGTAAATTTTGATTTTAAGGCAATGCAAATTGATGTCTGGCCGATAATTTATCCGATGATGATAGGTTCAATACCGTTTTATATTGCAGTTTGGTGTTTAAGTTATTACTTTATTAAGAAAAATCTGCTTAAAATAAATTATTGAAATTTTAAATAAGGGCTGAAAATGATTTATGGAATCGGAACTGATATTGTAAATATCTCTCGTCTTGAAAAAGGAGAGGAATTTTTAAACCGTTTTATCAGAAGATGCTTATCGGAAAATGAGCAACAATATATGCAAAGACGCGCAATTTTTGATTTGCAGTCACGCATTTTGTATGTTGCTAAAAGATTTGCCGCTAAAGAAGCCGTTTCTAAAGCTTTGGGTACAGGCTTCAGAGATGGAATATACCTCTCGGATATTGAAATTATAAGTGATGAATGGGGTAAACCTTTTGTAGAATTAAAAGCAAATGCCTTATCAAGGGCAAAAAGTGTGGGTATAAAAAAAATTCATCTGTCATTAAGCGATGATGCACCTTTTGTTTCAGCTATGGCTGTGGCTGAGATGTGATTTGTGAGCCGCTTGTAATTTAAGCGGCTCAAAGATTTATTCATAACAATACATTATATTGATTACAGTAGTATATGCGGTACTTGTTTGCATATTTTCCGGAATATTAAATGTGGCACCGATAGAAACAGATTTGTCTCCATTGCTGAGCAAAAATTCAAAATCTGAAATTGTCGGTATATTTGTATCAGAGGGATTGTCAGCATTTACTAACTTTATTGATGTTTCTTCATAAGCCATATTTTGCCCAGATATAATCAGATTTTCCAAATTACTAAAAGTACCATTGGTTAATGTACAGGTAGGGACTTCTACGCGGGCTGCAACCACATTATCTGCACCATTAACTAATCCGTGCGGGTTGACCTTTACTGTGGCAGGTTTAGATATATCAGCAAGAAAAGCACTAAATGCGAGTCCAATGTCACACTCTATAGCTTCTGCACTTTCAATATAAACAACCACCGGAAACTCTCCTACGGCATAAGCATTAACATTTGTTGCAACGAGCATTGCAACAGCAGATAAAAGAAAATATTTTCTCATAATTTTATTCCTTTACAAAAATTAAGTTTAAATGTACTTGAAAGGTGCAAAAATTTACCTATCAAGACGCATCATAAACCGTTTTTTTTGCAAGTAAAAAGAGTCTTTGTGTATATTTAAATCAAATTTGAGGTGATGGAATAAACCAAATAAATGTCATTTCTCGACCTGCGCTATGCGTCAGGTCGTCCAAGCATCTCATCTTCCATGTGTTAGCACTGCTTCTGATTTTTAAATAATCGGAAAACCGCTTGACCTCGCTTCGCTCTTAAGCGGTGACTTTGTTTTTAAAATATATTAATCTAAATATTAAATATAATATTTTTAATATATTTTTCTTGATATTTTAGTTTTTTGTGTTATAACAAATTTTGTAATGAAAATAACAATAACTTTTGAGAGTAAAAATATGTTTAATTATCCAAAATATAAATCTTATAACCAAACTTACGATACGGGATATTCTCGTCAGAATTTTCTTAAGAATCTTAAAGAATATGTAAATCATCAAAACTACTTTATCAATCATTGTTTGCGTAGTAATTATCGTAATTGGAATAATAATAGGTATTCAACAGATATTAATATTTATAATCCAATCAATTTTCTTTATAATACAGGGAGAGGTATTGGAGAAATGGCATTTTATTGGGATATGCTAAAGAATATCTTATGGATTATCCTAAGAAAAGGTTTATTCAAGGCATTGAACATAATAAAATTATGCAAGATAGTAAAAAAGACTTGTTAAATAATTTTGATGGGAGTAACTTCGGATATCATAATCAGGATATAAATTATTGCAATTTATTAAATTAAAAACCACCCCGACTTAAAAAATCAGGGCGGTATGGTTTTGATATGACTAGTAAGTCAATAAAACGGTATGTGTGCCAATATAATTTCCGACCGTAACATTTGATGGAATGTTAAGTGTACCCCATATAGCATTATCTGCAGAATTATATCCAATTTCAGCATCTATACGTTCACTTCCGTTTTCTCGTATCAACTGAACACTGGATGTAGCATCATCATCAAAACTTGCGTTCATATTTTGACATACCGCTCTGGATTGATTTTGATAATCCACAACATCACCTGTAGCATTTACATATCCGGAAGGAGCAATAGTTAAAGTTGATGTGGCATTTCCTTCTTTAACTACAATATCACCAAAATTTAAATTTGAACAACTGATTACTTTTGCACTACTAATATTGGCATTAATACTAACTTCAACATAATCTGTTGCAGCCATCACATTTGTTGCGCTCAAAAAAGCCGCAGCAGTAGTAAGAAAATATTTTCTCATAATTTTTAATCCTTTCTATAAAAATTAAGTTTAAGTACCTTTGAAAAGAGCAAAAATGATCTTTCAAGACGCATCATAAACCGTTTTTTTTTTTTGCAAGTAAAAAGAGTCTTTGTGTATATTTAAATCAAAAATGGTGTGGCGGTGTCTATTCCTCGTTTCACTCGGGCGCAGGAATAACTGTGGAATAGGTGTGTTTCGGTGACAATTATATTATTATGTTTTAACACCTCAAATATGACTAAATATCCACAAAGAAGACTCGTATAAATTGCAAAAAAAAAAAACGGTTTATGATGAGCTCAAAATATATTATAGGAGTTAGTTGATGAGAAAAATTTGTGAACTTGGTCGTT